>NZ_JBDJOA010000003.1:0-415230 GCF_039674765.1 Stenotrophomonas sp. TWI273 | reverse complement strand
AGGCCATCCTGCGAGCCGGCCAGCGGCCGGCACTACCGAACGGCTTGGAGCCGGCCAGCGGCCGGCACTACCGAAAGCTCTGGAGCCGGCCAGCGGCCGGCACTACCGCCTTGGAACCGGCCGTTGGCCGACTCCATCCCGCGGCGGTCCTGACCGGCCGGTGAAGTCGACCGGCCGCCGGGGTGGCAGCAGCCACCGGAAACCCGGATAATGCACAAAAGCCGGACGGGCACTCTGTTTCAGAGTCACTCGTCCGGCTTTTTCCGTGTCTGGGTACCCCAGCGTCGGCGCGCTCCCCGCTGGAGCCCGCCACCCCGCGCTGATCGGCCACCCCGGCATGGTCCCAAACCCGCGGCCCCGATGGCCGCACAAAAACCAGGAGTTACCCGTCATGGGTCAGTCAGTTGTCGTGTTGGGTGCCCAGTGGGGCGATGAAGGCAAGGGCAAGATCGTCGATCTGCTCACCGAGGAAATCGGTGCCGTAGTACGTTTCCAGGGCGGCCACAATGCCGGCCACACGCTGGTCATCAATGGCAAGAAGACCGTGCTGCACCTGATCCCGTCGGGCATCCTGCGTGCCGACGCGCTGTGCCTGATCGGTAACGGCGTGGTGATCTCCCCGGCTGCGCTGCAGAAGGAAATCGCCGAGCTGGAAACCTCCGGCGTGGAAGTGCGTTCGCGCCTGAAGATCTCTCCGGCCGCGCCGCTGATCATGCCGTACCACATCGCCCTAGACCAGGCGCGCGAACGCGCTGCCGGCGGCAAGGCGATCGGCACCACCGGCCGTGGCATCGGCCCGGCGTATGAAGACAAGGTGGCGCGTCGCGGCATCCGCATCGCCGACCTGCATTACCCGGCCCAGCTGGAAGAACTCCTGCGTACCGCGCTGGATTACCACAACTTCGTGCTGACCAATTACCTCAAGACCGACGCGGTCGACTTCCAGAAGACCTACGACGAAGCGCTGGCCTTCGGCGAATACGTCGAGCCGATGAAGTCCGACGTTGCCGGCATCCTGCACGACCTGCGCAAGCAGGGTAAGCGCGTGCTGTTCGAAGGCGCCCAGGGCGCCCTGCTGGACATCGACCACGGCACCTACCCGTACGTCACCAGCTCCAACACCACCGTTGGCGGCGCGCTGGCCGGTGCCGGCGTCGGCGCGGACGCGATCGATTACGTGCTGGGTATCGCCAAGGCCTACGCGACCCGCGTCGGCGGTGGTCCGTTCCCGACCGAGCTGGACGATGAAGTCGGCCAGGGCATCCGCGACCGCGGTGCCGAGTACGGCGCCTCGACCGGCCGCCCGCGTCGTTGCGGCTGGATGGACATCGTCGCGCTCAAGCGCGCCGTCGCCATCAACGGCATCAGCGGCCTGTGCATCACCAAGCTGGACGTGCTCGACGGCATGGAAAAGCTGAAGGTCTGCATCGCCTACGAATACCGCGGCAAGCGTACCGAATACGCCCCGCTGGACGCGCAGGGCTGGGAAGAATGCACGCCGGTGTACCTGGAGTTCCCGGGCTGGACCGAGAACACCCACGGCATCACCAACTGGGACGACCTGCCGCCGGCCGCCCGCGCTTACCTGCGCGCGCTGGAAGAGCTGGCCGGTTGCCCGGTCAGCATCGTCTCCACCGGCCCGGACCGCGACCACACCATGGTCCTGCAGGATCCGTTCGCCTGATCAGGCGCGTAGTGCCGGGCCATGCCCGGTATGGCGTAACGGTGTAAGGCGTAAAGAAAAGCCCCGCGCAAGCGGGGCTTTTTCGTTGCCAAGCCCGGGTCAGCGCCGGCCGATGCCCATCTGCAGTTCCGACAGTTCCAGATTCTCATCGTGGTTGGCATCCAGGGTCTGGAAACGCATCTGCGATGAGCGACGCATCTCCTCGGCACTCAATTCGCCGTCGCCGTTGAGGTCGGCGATGCGGACCCATTCGGCGGCCGAGAACTCGCCATCACGTTGCGGGCCGAGCACCGCCTGCACTTCCTCCACGCTCACCCGGTAATTGTGATCCGCATCGACCAGGCGGAAGAAGGCATCTCCGTCGTACTCATCGCGACTGACCTTGCCGTCGCCATTGCGGTCCAGCATCGCGAAACGATCCGGCGCGGTGGCGGGCAGATCCTGCGCCGCGGCAACACTTGCGGCGACAGCGCCGCATAGAAGGAGCAGGGCAACGCGGTGCGCGAGCATCATCACAGGTGTCTCCAGACCGCAGGGGAGGGGGGCATGTCTTCAGCACGCAGTGTCCGCCGCGTCGATGCGCGGGGCAACGGCAATTTCCCGCATTCGCGCCAGTAGTTTTACTGGTTGCCCGCAGCCATCGGACCGCAGTGACCACGCCCGCCAGCGCGGGGCCATGGCATGCTGTGCACCTCACCAATCAGCAGGGCAGACCGGGTGTCTGAAGATCACGTGGCCACCGGCATGAGCAGCGCGGACCGCGCGTTGCATGCGGTGGTGTCCGAGCTTGAAGCGCTGTTGCGCGGCGACGGGGAAACCCACTGGGCCGACTGGATGCAGCGGGTCATCACCCAGCTTGAGCAGGGCGATCCAGGCGCGCCGGAGAGCGTGCTGCGCGCCTATGGCGGCATGGGGTCGTTCAATGATGTTGCGTTGGGCATGGATTACAGCAACGGCCACTTCCAGTGGCGCGCAGACGCGGGGGAACTCAATGAGCGCCTGGATGCACTGCGCGGGCGCGCCTGGCAACTGGCGCGGGCGATCCGGGACGCTCCCCCCGGTGCGCGTTGATCAAAGGGCCTGCTGCCCCTTCAACACGGGATACGGATTGATTGATTCACCTTTCCACCACTGCTTTTCCGGACCCAGTACATGGATTTCGAAATGGAGGTGGGGCGCCTCGGGACTCGCATTGCCGGTGCTGCCGACATAGCCGATCACCTCACCGCGCTTGATCGTCTTCTTCTCGGCCAGCCCATCGGCATAGCGGTCCAGATGCGCGTAGTAGTAACAGTAACGGCCGCTTGGTTCGAACTGGTACACCGTCAGTCCGCCCCGCACGCTGTCGAACAGTTTCTCCACCGTCCCGTCTGCGACGGCCAGCACCGGCGTCCCGTTTGGCGCCAGGATGTCGATCGCATCATGCACGCGGCCTTCGCTGCGCGCATCGGTGAAGGTGTCCTGCAGCTGATCCGCACCGATGCCCTGCACGGGCAGCAGCAGCGCTCCGGCCGCGCTCGCCGGTGCGGGTGCGGCACTGCCCGCGTCCGGCGCGGGCGGTGTGGCTGAGGTGCCGGTGGGCACCGGCGTCGTGGCCGGCGTAGGCGGCGGGGCATCAAGCGCAGCACGGGCCGAACTCGTGGCCGAGCCCACCTTGGCCGGTTCGGCGGCGCCGAGCCGGGATGAGGGGCCCGGCCCCAGCAGCCAGTAACCGACCACGCCGATCACCAGTCCCACGGCCAGCAGTCGAAAGGTCTTCATGGCTTACTCCTGCATCACGACCGGTACCGAGGCATCGACCGCGGCGGCGACCTGCAGCGCATCCCAGTTGGTCATGCGCACACAGCCGTGCGATTCGGTCTTGCCGACATGGCCGGGTTCGGGCGTGCCGTGCAGGCCGTAGTGGGGCTTGGAGATGTCGATCCACACCACGCCGACCGGATTGTTCGGGCCCGGCGGCAGGACCGCCTTGCTGTCGCCCGCCTTGGCATCCCAGAACAGTTTGGGGTTGTAGTGGAAGGTGGGATCGCGGGAGATGCCGAGGATCTTCCATTTCCCGATCGGCAGCGGGTCATGCTTGCTGCCCGAGGACACCGGGAACTGCGCGTAGACCTTGCCGTCCGTATCGAACAGCCGCAGCGTGGAGTCGGATTTGTCGATCACCAGCTTGCTGGCCTTCGGCAGCGGGGCGGCCGCGATGTTGGGCACCTGGATCACGCTGCCGGCCTTGCCCAGGTCGACGCCGGGATTGAGCGTCTTCAACAGCTCGGGAGAGGCGTGGAAGCGTTCGCCCAGCGCTTCTTCGATCGAACCGAAGCCCAGGGTTTTCAGCTTGGCCTGCGCGGCCGGACCCTTGGGCACCGGCTGGAACGGACCGGCCACGTCTTCCGCGGTGAGCGTGTAGCGCACCAGCGGCGGGGCGGCATCGGGCTGCAGCGCCTGCCAGGTGGCATCGTCCAGGTCCCCACTGACCTTCAGCCCGCGGGCAGCCTGGAAGCCGGACACGGCGCGCTTCTGGTTGGAGCCGCGCTCCCCATCGATCTGGCCGGGGGAGAAGTGCGCGCGGTCCAGCAGCACCTGCGCATGCAGATCCGAGCGTGGCCCGGTCGCCAGCGGCGTCGCGTCGGCGTCCGGGATCGCGGCGGGCGCGGGTGCCGTCTGTGCGACCGCCCAACCGGAGCAGACCCCCAGGGCGAGGGCGAGCGCGGTGAGGCGGGCGATACGGTGCAGGCGAAGGGACATCGGCAACTCCAGCGGGAACGTGTTTCCACCATGCCTGCCGGGCGTGCGCACTTGCCGTGAAAACCCTGACGGGGGGCTGAGCGGCGACGCGGGAGCAACGCCGAGGTTATGTGAATCCATTCACAGCGGGCTCACGGCCGTCGGTCAAGGCGCTGGGTCTGACGCCGATACCAGCCCACCCCCCCCACGTTTTTCGGATGTCTCATGGAATTTTTGCGGAAGGTCAGCGTTGTCTGGCGTCTAGGTATGGGCTTTGGCCTGTTGTTGCTGCTGGTCGCGGCCGTCGTCGCCACCGGCGCCACCGGTAGCGCGGTACAGAAGCGCGCGATGCAGCAGGTGGTCGAAGTCAACGTGGCCAAGGTGCGGCTGCTCTCGGACATGCTCGATGCCAACAACCAGATGATGGTCGTGCGCCGGGAGATGCTGCTCCGCCAGGGCGACGGTCTGGCCGAGGATGAGGCGCGCATCGCCGCGCTGGTCGCGCGCTATGAAGCCAGCTGGGCCGCCTACCAGGCCTTGCCCGCGCAGCCGGAAGACAAGGCCGTCGGTGACGCCATCGCGGCCGCCCGCGCGGTGGCGCGTCCGCTCAACAAGCAGATGAGCGAACAGCTGCAGCAGGGCGATGTTGCCGCTGCCACGGCCCTCACCCTGGGCGCCGTGCAGGCCGCTGCCAATGGCTGGAACCAGTCGCTCAGCGATGGCGTGGTCTATGAGGAAAAGGAAAGCCGCCAGGCCGCTGCCGAAGCGATCCGGTTGGGCGAGCGGACCCTGCTGCAGCTGCTGGTGCTGGGCGCGATCGCGCTGGTGGTCGGCATCGCCGCCTCCGTGCTGATCGGGCGCAGCCTGACCGGTCCGCTGGCGCGCGCCGTCGGCCTGGCCACCCGGATGGCCAAGGGTGATCTGGCCCATGACGTCCATCTGGGCGGCCGCGATGAGCTCACCCAGCTTGGCAACGCAATGGCCACCGTTCGCCAGAGCGTCCAGGGCGCGATCACCGCGCAGCTGGACATGGCCCGCCAGCATGAGGCCGGTGCCATCAGCCATCGCATGGACGAAACGGCCTTCCCGGGCGACTTCGGTCGGATGATCCGCGCCACCAACGAGCTGGTCGGTTCGCACGTGGCCGTCGAGTTCCACATGGTCGAGGTGATGCAGCGCTACGCCATCGGCGACCTGAGCCGTGATCTGGACAGCTACCCGGGCGAGAAGGCCGTGCTGACCACCACCATGGCCACCGTCAAGGCCAGCCTGATGGCGATCAACCAGCAGATCGAGACACTGGCCTCGGCTGCCCGTGCCGGCGACTTCTCCGTGCGCGGCGATGCGCCGGCGTTCCAGTTCCAGTTCCGCGCGATGGTCGCCCAGCTCAACGGCATGATGGCCAGCTCGCAGGCCAGCATCGCCGACCTGTCGCAGGTGCTGCGCGCGATCTCCACCGGCGATCTGACCTCGCGGATGGATGGCCAGTACGAAGGTGTGTTCGCGCAGATGCGCGACGATGCCAATGTCACCGCGGTGCAGCTGACCGGTATCGTGCAGCAGATCCAGGGCGCGGCCGGCAGCATCAACGATGCCGCGCAGGAACTGGCGGCCGGCCACCATGACCTGTCGCGCCGGACCGAGCAGCAGGCAGCCAACCTGGAGGAAGCGGCGGCCTCGATGGAGGAGCTGACCTCCACGGTCCGGCAGAACGCCGAGCTGGCCAACCAGGCTGACCATGAAGCCCATGCGGCGGGTGCGGCGGTCAAGGCGACCGAGCAGGCGATCGCGCAGATGGCCGCGGTGATGAGCGAGATCGACCAGTCCTCGGCGCGTATCGCCGAGATTTCCTCGGTGATCGACGGCATCGCCTTCCAGACCAACATCCTTGCCCTGAACGCGGCCGTTGAAGCGGCCCGTGCCGGTGAGAACGGACGCGGCTTCGCGGTCGTGGCGACCGAGGTACGCACGCTGGCGCAGCGCGCCGGCACGGCGGCCAAGGAGATCAAAGACCTGATCGATGAGTCCAGCAGCAAGGTCAAGACCGGGCTGAGCGTCACCGTGCAGTCCGAAGCGGCGATCGCCCGCCTGACCCAGGCCAGCTCGCGCACCAATCAGCTGATGAGCGACATTGCCGCCGCGACCAAGGAACAGGCCGCCGGCATCGAGCAGGTCAACCAGGTGGTCGTGCAGATGGACCAGGTGACCCAGCAGAACGCGGCGCTGGTGGAAGAAGCCACCGCCGCCAGCCGCGCGCTGGAAGAACAGGCGTATGCACTGACCGAATCGGTGGCGGTGTTCAAGCTGGACAACAGCGCGGCAAGCCTGCGTCGCCCGGCGACACTGCAGGCAGCATGACGACACCTGTACGCTGAGGAATACAGAAAAGCCCCGCATCGGCGGGGCTTTTCTCATGCCGATCCGGCCGCCCGACGCAGCGGCGCGCCCCGCTCAGTCGTCGTTTTCTTCGGCGGCTTCGCGACCCTGCTGGCGGATCAGCGCTTCTTCGCGCGCATCGTTGATGGCATGGCGTACGCCATCCAGATCGATGCTGCTTTCATCCTGCTCGAATTCACCGGTCAGCACGCTGTCCGGTAGCAGATCGCCAGCCTCGAACAGCGCCCACATCTCCTCGCCGTACCAGGTCTCCAGCAGCTCCGGCGCCCAACGGCCCAGGTACGCGGTGAGGTTGTTGACGTCGCGCAGCAGCATCGTGCGCGCGGCATTGTTGCCCGCCGCACTGACCACCTGCGGGAAATCGATCACCACCGGGCCTTCCGGGCCAACCAGCACGTTGTACGGCGACAGATCGCCGTGGATCAGGCCGCAGCACAGCATGCGCACCACCTGGCGGACCAGGATCTGGTGGAACTGGCGTGCCTGCTCCGGGCTCAGTTCAACCTCACCCAGGCGCGCGGCGGAATAACCCTCGGCATCGGTGACCAGCTCCATCACCAGCACGCCGTGGAAGTAGCCATACGGCTCGGGTACGCGCACGCCGGCATCGCGCAGCTGGTACAGCGCATCGACTTCGGTGTTCTTCCAGGCCGCTTCCTGCTGCTTGCGGCCGTAGTTGCTGGCCTTGCCCACGGCGCGCGCTTCGCGGCTGCCACGGACCTTGCGGCCTTCCTGGTACTGCACGCGCTGCTGGAAGCTGCGCTGCGCCATGTCTTTGTAGACCTTCGCGCAGCGCACATCGTCGCCGCTGCGGACCACGTATACCGCTGCTTCCTTGCCGCTCTTGAGCGGGCGGAGCACTTCATCGATCACGCCGTCGTCGATCAGCGCCTGCAAGCCTTGGGGGGTCTTCACGGTATCTCGGGAATCGGCTGGCGCGGGGCCTGCCCTGGAGGGGGAGGGATTTTCGCATCTTCGGGCCGATGGAGCCATCGACACGGCACTCGGCCGCCGGGTTGTTCAGCTGTGTGCACGCCCAGGCGGGCTTGAAATCTGATTCACATCCGGCGCGCAGGCTGGGATCACTTTCCCAAGGAGTGCCGCCCATGATGCTGTCCCTGTTGCGCCGTACCGGTGCTGTGCTGGCCTTGTTGCTGGCCGTTCCCTCGCTCCACGCCGGCCCGGCAGCGGCCGAGACGGTGCTCATCGTGGTCAGCGGCGAGGGCCGCGACCAGGGCAAGACCCGCCCCGGGTTCGAGATGGACGAATTCGCCCAGGCCTACCTGATCTTCCGCGACAACGGCCTGGCCGTGCAGGTGGCCAGCCCACGCGGCGGGCCGGTGGAGGCCGACAAGTTCGATGCCAAGGAGCCCTTCAATGCACGGGTCCTTGCTGATCCGGCTGCGGCCGCGTTGCTGGCCGACACCCGCGCCACCGCCACCCTCCGGGCGGCCGACTATGCGGCCGTCTACGTGGTCGGGGGCAAGGGGGCGATGTTCGATCTGCCCGCCGATGCCGCACTGCGCGGTCTGCTGGGCACGATGTACGATCGCGGCGCGGTGGTCGCGGCGGTCTGTCACGGCCCGGCTGCGCTGGTGGACGTGCGGCTGGCAGACGGAGCGCTGCTGGTCGCCGGGCGGCGCATGACCGGCTTCACCAACGCAGAGGAGGGCGTGTTCGGCAAGCGCTGGGCGAAGGAGTTCCCGTTCCTGCTGGAGACGGCCCTGCGCGAGCGCGGCGCGCGCTGGGAACAGGCGCCGCTGATGATGCCCAGACTGGTGGTGGACGGACGCCTGATCACCGGGCAGAACCCGTATTCGACACCGGCGGTCGCCGAGGCGATCGTGCGGGCCACCGGCCGCACGCCGATCGCGCGCACGCCGTGGCGCGATGAGGCCAGCATGGCGTTGGTGCAGCGCCTGCTGGCCGGTGAAGGGGAGGCGGTCAAGCGCGAGCTGGCCAGCAATCGTACGGGCTATCACGATCAGCTGATCGGCGTGCTCGGCTACTACCAGCTGCAGGCCGCGCAGGACGATGCGGCGGTACGTGACGCGCTGTCGATCATGCAGCTGGCGGCCCCGTACATGAGCGAACCGCAGCTGCCGCTCGGCATCGCACAGGCACATTGGCGGCTGGGCGAGGTGGCCCAGGCGCGCACGGTACTCGGCAAACTGCTGGAAACCCACCCGGACATGGCCGAAGCTAAGCAGCTCAAGGACACGATCGAAGGCTGACCCATGGACGATGGCCTGCACATCCTGGTGATCGAGGACAACCCGGCGCTGCGCGCCGGCATGGCCACGCTGCTGGAGGCCCGCGGCCATCGCGTGGCCTTCGCCGCCGATGGCCGCAGCGGCCTGCAGATGGCGCTGGAAGCGCCGCCGGATGTGCTGGTGCTGGACCTCACCCTCCCGGGCATGGATGGCCTGCGCGTGTGCAGACATCTGCGTGAGCAGGCCGACCGTCACATCCCGATCCTGATGCTGACCGCGCGCGACACGCTGGCCGACAAGCTGATCGGCTTCCAGGCCGGTGCCGATGATTACCTGGTCAAACCGTTCGCAGGCGAGGAACTGCTGGCGCGATGCCTGGCATTGGCCCATCGACACGGCCGACGCGACGGGCATGTGCTGCGTATCGGATCCCTCGGCATCGACCGCCGTAGCGGCGCCGTGTGCCGCGGTGAGCAGGCGATCGAGTTGCCGCAGACCGCCTATCGGCTGCTGGTGCTGCTCGCCGAAGCCTGGCCGCGCACGGTGACCCGCAGCGAGTTGATCCGGCGTCTCTGGGGCGATGAGGCGCCGCCGTCGGATCCGCTGCGCTCGCATCTTTACCTGCTGCGCCAGGCGTTGGACAAACCGTTCAAGCGGCCGATGCTCAGGACCGTGCACGATGTCGGCTTCAAGCTGGAGGCCGACGCATGACGGAACGGGGGCATCGCCTGCGCAACCGGTTGATGCTGGCCTTCGCGGTGTTCGCGCTGGCGGTGGCCGGCCTGTTCGGCCTGTACGTGGCGGTATTCGTGTACAGCGTGGAGGATCGCTTCTTCGATGCGATGCTTGAGCAGGAAGCGCAGCAGCAGTTGGATCAGCGGGCCACCCGTGGGACGTGGTCGCCGCCGCGCAACGCCTTCATGACGATCCACGACAGCCCTGCCACGTTTCCGTCCGATCTCAAGGCCGCCTTCGATGCCGAGCCGTGGCGTCGCGAGATGGCCGGTGCGCAGGGGCGGCACTATCACCTGCGGGCGGTGACGCCGGACGGGGCAGGTACGCCGGGGTGGCTGGTAGCCGAGGTCAGCCAGCAGCTGGTGGTGCGGCCGATGCGCAGCCAGATTCTGGCGCTGCTGGCCTGGTCCGGCCTGGCCGTGGTGATGATCGCCCTCCTGGCTGGCGCATGGCTGGCTCGACGTACCACGCGTCCCTTGTCGAAGCTGGCGTCGCTGGTCGATGGCATGGCGCCGGACAGGTTGCCGGTGGGGTTCGCCGGGGACTTCCCCGATGACGAGGTCGGCGTGCTCGCCCGCGGCCTGGACAATCTGAGCGGGCGCGTGCGTGCCTTCATTGCGCGCGAGCATGCCTTCACCCGTGATGCCAGCCATGAGCTGCGCACGCCCCTGGCGGTGATCCGCAGTGCCACCGAACAGCTGGCCAGCGAACCCGGCCTGTCGGAGGCTGGGCGGCGGCAGCTCGCGCATGTGCAGCATTCGGCGCGTCAACTCGAACAGACCGTGATCACCCTGCTGACACTGGCCCGCGAAGAGAACGTGGAACAGGATGCGACGCCACTGGCGGTGCTGCCGGTGCTGGAACAGGTGGTGGTCGAGCAGGCCGCGCTGCTGGATGGCAAGCCGGTGGAGGTGCGGGTCGACGTGCCGGCCGACGTGCGCCTGCCGGTGCCGGGCCCGGTGCTGCACATGCTGCTGGCCAATCTGGTCGGCAACGCGTTCGCGCATACCCGTTCGGGCGAGGTGCGCATCGAGGTGGCGAGCGGGCGGCTTCGGATCCGCAACACCGCCCTGGCGGGCGATCCCGAGGCGATCATGCGGCCGTTCACCAAGGGCGAGGGCAGTGCCGGGTTCGGGCTCGGCCTGGCGATCGTGCAGCGGCTGTGCGACCGCTTCGCCATCGACCTGCGTATCGAAGGGACCGAGCACGCCACGGTGGCCAGTTTCAGCGTTCAGTGAGGCGAGGCGGCATGGCGGCCGCGGCGACCGGGGCACACCCGGGGCGGGCCCGCTTCCGTCCATCGCCAAAGTGCGCGATGCTCTGCCGAACGGGGGAGGGGCGCATGGGCAGCAGGGACGAGGGCAGCATTGACGGGGATGTCCCGGCCGAGCAGACGCCGACCGATTGGTCGTTGCTGCCGATCACGCATGGCAACGAAGATTCGATGGTGGCCGTGATCTGGCGCCTGCTGCGGCAGGAGCCGGCCTTGATGGTGAGCGCGGGATATGTGTTCCTCTCCGTGCTGGGGCTGTGGTCGAGCTTCTTTTTCTATTTCAAATTCCGGCTGTCGATCCTGGACTACCTGCAGGTCAGTGATTTCCTGGTCGCCGGGCTGCGCGATCCCGCCTACCTGTTGATCCTGTTGCTGGGGGCCCTGCTTGCCGTGGTGCTGGGCTGGCCGGAGACGCTGCGGCGGCGCAACCCTGCCAAGGTGGCACGCCTGCGCGCGCGGCACTGGGGATGGCGGATGCTGTTCTCGGAATCGCCGTGGATGAACTGGGAATTCTCCGGGCTGCGCCCACTGACCGGCATGTGCATTGCGGTGGTCTGCTTCATGGCATTCGGCGCGGCGCTGTATGCCCTGAGCACGGCCGAGAAGATCCTCGATGGGAAGGGCGGTACGCCCGTGCAGGTCGTGCTCGAGGGTGACGCGGCCGCGCTTCCCGGCACCGCGAAGCTGCTGGGATCCAGCAGCGCGTTCGTGTTCCTGTGGTGGCCGGCGCAGCGGCGGGCAGAAGCCGTGCCGATCGGCTCGATCCGCCGGCTGCAGTCGATGCCCTTGCCGGCGAAGCCGGTAGCGCCCAAGCCGGTCACGCCGTCGGCGCAGCCCACTGCCGCCGCGAAACGGTAAGCAGCACTGCCTGCGCCCTGCCGCATGCTGCCTCAGGCAGCACGCGGCAGGGCCCGGCGTGTAGATCAGGCGTTGCTGGCGGCTCCTTTACGGGCGCCCGTTGGTACCTTTTTCGCAGACGTCCCGGCGGCGGTTTTCGACGCTGCTTTTCGGGGGGCCTGCTTTGCAGCGGTCTTCTTTGCCGCTTTTTTCACGGCCTTCTTGACGGCGGGTGTTGGCGTCGCCTTTTTCGCGGCCTTCTTCGTCGCTTTCTTCGCCACCTTCTTCGCCACCTTCTTTACGGTCTTGCTGGTGGCCTTCTTGGGCACTGCTTTCGTCGCAGCCTTTTGTGCAGCGGTCTTTTTTACCGCTGCCTTCTTCGTCGCCGACGCTTTCGTTGTCCGGGTTGCAGTTTTCTTCGCGCTGCCGCCCTTCCTGCCGCCACCATCCTGCTTGTTGACCGTGGCCCAGGCGATGCGCTCGGCGGCGGCACCGCTGCGCCCCTGGTCTTTCTCGCTTTCCTCGATGTGCCCGGCTTTGCGCTTCTGCGTGTCGGTATAGCTGGATTTATCACCCCGTGGCATGGACGTGCTCCTGTGTGGTGATGACGAAAGCGCCGCTCAGGCGAGCGTGCGCACCTTCGGTTCGCGGGCCCACTGGCGGGTAGCGGCGGCGGCGAGGAAGGCCTTGGCATCCTCGGCCTCGACCACCCCGGCATCGTTGCCGACCCGGGCAACCTTCAGCAGCGCCTGTGCGCCGTCATCGGCGGCGATCGCCTTCAGATGGGCCCAGGCGTCGCTGACGAAATCGATCGCGGCCGATTCCCTGCTCAGCTTCTTGGCGGCGTCGTTGCTCAGCACCACGGCGACCGCATCGAACACCACCGAGGGCGTGCCCGCCAGCTGACCATCGGCGGCCAGCGTCTTGCCGTCGCTGAGTTTGGCGCCACCGATCTTCGGCGCGACCAGCTTCACGCTCGCCCCGGCCTTGTCGGCCGCCTTGCGCAGGTTGGCGATCAAGGCCGCGTCGGAGCCTTCGTCGAACAGGATGCCGATGCAGCGGCCTTTGAGCAGGTCCTTGGTGCGGCCGATGATGCGCACTTCCGGCGCCTTCGGGAAATCCTGTGCCGGGGTCTGCGTGGCGGCCGGCTCGGGCAGCGCCGGCATCGCCAGACCGTCGGCCACGCGCTTGGCCAGTGCATCGTCGATGTTGCGCAGGTGGCTCACGGTGCGCTCGCGCACCTTGACCGTCTCCACCTTGGACAGCTCGAACACCAGCGCCGAGGCCAGATGCGCCTGCTCCGGCGCCTCCAGGCTACGGAAGAACATGCGGGCCTGGCTGTAGTGATCGGCGAAGCTCTCCGCGCGCACGCGGCCCTTGCGGCCGTCATCCGGCGCGGTGGCGTGACTGGGGAAGCCGTCGACGCTCTCACGCGGGCTGTCGCCCTGCAGCGAACTCGGATCGTAGGCGACCCGGCCCTTCGGGATGTTCATCTGCATGTGGCCGTCGCGCTGGTGGTTGGCGAACGGGCACTTGGGCGCGTTGACCGGGATCTGGTGGAAATTCGGGCCGCCCAGGCGGCTGAGCTGGGTATCCAGATAGGAGAACAGGCGGCCCTGCAGCAGCGGATCGTTGCTGAAGTCGATGCCCGGCGGCACGTTGGCCGGGCAATAGGCGACCTGCTCGGTCTCGGCGAAGAAGTTGTCCGGCCAGCGGTCCAGCACCATCCGTCCGATCACGGTCAGCGGCACCAGCGACTCGGGAATGATCTTGGTCGAATCCAGGTGGTCGAACGGGAAGGCCTCGGCCTGTTCCTCGGTGAACAGCTGCACCGCCAGCTCCCACTCGGGGAAATCGCCGGCGGTGATCGCCTCGAACAGGTCGCGCCGGTGGAAATCGTTGTCCGCGCTCTGCAGCTTGACCGCCTCGTCCCACACCGTGGACTGGATGCCCAGCTTCGGCCGCCAGTGGAATTTGACGAAGGTCGACTCGCCGGCATCGTTGATCAGCCGGAAGCTGTGGATGCCGAAGCCTTCGATGGTGCGCAGCGAGCGCGGGATCGTGCGGTCGC
Organism: Stenotrophomonas sp. TWI273; assembly: GCF_039674765.1. Taxonomy (NCBI): domain Bacteria; kingdom Pseudomonadati; phylum Pseudomonadota; class Gammaproteobacteria; order Lysobacterales; family Lysobacteraceae; genus Stenotrophomonas; species Stenotrophomonas sp. TWI273. The sequence continues at coordinate 401,299 of NZ_JBDJOA010000003.1, read as the reverse complement.
TCATCGCCCACATGATCATGTGCATCGATTCGGGCATCAGCGAGACGAAATCCCAGAAGGTGTCGTGCGCGCTGGCCGCCTGCGGGAAGGCACGGTCCGGCTCCATCTTCACTGCATGGATCAGGTCGGGGAACTTGATCGCGTCCTGGATGAAGAACACCGGGATGTTGTTGCCGACCAGATCCCAGTTGCCTTCCTTGGTGTAGAACTTGACCGCGAAGCCACGCACATCGCGCGGCGTATCCACCGAGCCGGCGCCGCCAGCCACGGTGGAGAAGCGGGTGAACAGGGGGGTGCGCACGCCGACTTCGCTGAGGATCCGGGCGCGGGTGTACTCACCCAGCGAGCGGGTCAGCTCGAAGTAGCCGTGTGCGGCGCTGCCGCGCGCATGCACGATGCGCTCGGGGATGCGCTCATGGTCGAAGTGGGTGATCTTCTCGCGCAGGATGAAGTCTTCCAGCAGGGTCGGCCCGCGCGGGGTGGCCCGCAGCGAATTCTGGTTGTCACCGACCGGTATGCCCTGGTTGGTCGTCAGGACGGGATGGCCATTGCCCGCGCGCTGGTGCAGTTCATCCCCTTCGCCGCGGGCGTCGGTGGCGGGTGCGGGGGCGTTCTTCGTGCTTTTCTTGCTGGCGGCCATGAGGCGACTCCGGGAGCTGGCGGGAAGGGGATCGCCTCACACTGGCGGCCGGGGCGTTAATCGAGGGTGCGAAAACCGGGCGCTGCTTGCACCCGCGCTTCACATGCGGCGCCCGGGCGCTGGGTGACGCGCGTGCGGGCAGGTATCCTTGGGCGCGTCTTCCCCTGTTCTTCCCGACCGCATGCGCGTTGAACCCGCCGACATCGAAGCCCTGTTTGATGCGATCCCCGACGTCCTGTTCTTCATGAAGGACTGCGACGGGCGCTATACGCACATCAACCAGACCATGCTGCGTCGGCTGGGGCTGAAATCCCGCAAGGACGTGATCGGGCGCACCGCAGCGGAGATTTACCCAACCGGTCTGGGGGCCGATTACGCCACCCAGGATGAGCAGGTGCTGGCGGGCAAGGTCATCGAGAACCTGATGGAACTGCATCTGTTCGCCAACCGCGAGCCGGGCTGGTGCCTGACCTGCAAGCGGCCGCTGCTGGTGGATGGGCAGATCCGCGGGCTGATCGGGATCTCGCGCGACCTCGGCCAGAAGGACAGCCTGGGCACCCAGTACGAACAGCTGCGCCTCGCGCTGGCACATCTGAATGCGCATTACGCCGAGAACGTGCGCATGCAGACCCTGCTGGACATCACCGGGTTCTCGCTATCCAAACTGGAGCGCACCTTCCGCAAGGTGTTCCAGATGACCCCGCAGCAGGTGCTGACCCGTCTGCGCATCCAGATGGCGGTACACCTGCTGCATGGCCCGGACAGCATCGCCAGCATCGGCCAGGCCTGCGGTTTCACCGACCAGAGCGCGTTCACCCGCAAGTTCAAGGCCGAGGTCGGGCTGTCGCCACGGGCCTACCGTGCCCAGATCGGCGAGCGCGCCGCTGCCTGATGCGGGGTGGGGCTTCCGGCCTATGCCGTCGCGCGGCCGACAGGGTATGGTGTCGCACTTGTTGCCTGCCAATCGATTCCGATGCCCGCATCCCAGACTCCGGCTCCTGCCACTCCGCCCGCCGATACCCGCCTGGGGCACGCGCTCAAGCCCCGCCAGCTGATCATGATGGGCCTGGGCAGCGCGATCGGCGCCGGCCTGTTCCTCGGCTCCGGGGTGGGCGTCCAGGCCGCTGGTCCGGCAGTCCTGCTGTCGTATCTGGTCGCCGGCGCGCTGGTGATCATCGTGATGAACGCGCTGGGCGAAATGGCCGCGGCCAAGCCGACCAGCGGCGCGTTCTCGGTCTACGCCGCCGACGCCATGGGCGCCACCGCCGGCGCGACGGTGGGGTGGCTGTGGTGGGTGCAGCTGGTGATCGTCATCGCCGCCGAGGCGGTAGGGGCGGCCGGGCTGCTCGCCACGGTCTGGCCGGCGATCCCGGTGCCGATGGCCGCGCTGGCCTTCATGCTGTTCTTTACGGCGATCAATCTGCTCGGGGTGAAGAACTTCGGCGAGTTCGAATTCTGGTTCGCCATCCTCAAAGTCGCCGCGATCGTCGGCTTCATCCTGATCGGCGTGGCCCTGCTGATGGGCTGGCTGCCGGACGTGGCTTCGCCGGGCCTGCGCAACTTCACCGAGCACGGCGGCTTCATGCCCAAGGGCCTGGCCGGAATCGGCGCGGCGTTGCTGGTGGTGGTGTTCGCCTTCGGCGGCACCGAGATCGTGGCCGTGGCCGCGGCCGAAACCGAAGATCCCGAGCGCAGCATCGCCCGCGCGATCCGCACCGTGGCCTGGCGCATCCTGGTGTTCTACATCGGCTCGTTGAGCGTGATCATCGCGGTGGTGCCGTGGACCAGCGAGGCACTGAAGTCGCCGTTTGCTGCCGTGCTGGAAGCCGCCAAGATTCCGGGCGCGGCGACGGCGATCACGCTGATCGCGGTGATCGCGCTGCTGTCGGCGCTCAATGCGAATCTGTATGGCGCCTCGCGGATGATGTACTCGCTGGCGCAGCGCCGCGAGGCCCCGGCGGTGCTGGGGTGGACCGATCCGCGCCAGGTGCCGATCATCGCGGTGCTGGCCAGTGTGCTGTTCGGTTTTGCGGCGACGGTGATGGAGCTGCTGTTCCCGGACAAGGTGTTGCCGGTGCTGCTCAACATCGTGGGCTCGACGTGTCTGCTGGTCTGGACGATTTCGTTGTTGTCGCAGTTGATTCTGCGCCATCGTGCGAACCGGGATGGGACGCGGTTGCCGTTCCGGATGGCGGGGTATCCGTATCTGACGGTGATCGGGTTGGGGGTGCTGGCGCTGATTTTCGGTCTGTTGTTGTCCGAGGCGCATACGCGGTTGCAGTTCCTGTCGATGGCGGCGCTGACCGCGGTGATCGCCATCAGCAGCGAAGTCACCCGCCGCGTGCGCGCCAGCCGCCAGGCCGATTGACGCCGGGCGGGTGGTAGGTGCCGACCGTTGGTCGGCACACCCTGCAAGGGCACGCAACAAAAAACGGCCCGCGCGATGCGGGCCGTTTTCATTCCAGATACATGCCGATCAAGGCAGGTACCGACCGTTGGTCGGTACGCCTGTCAGGCATCGTGCCGACCAACGGTCGACACCTATACCTCCACGCCCTCGTCTTCCTTGTACGCATCGACCGGGATGCAGGCGCACATCACGTTCTTGTCGCCGTAGACGTTGTCCACACGCGCCACCGGCGGCCAGTACTTCTGCTGGCGCAGGCTGGCCAGCGGGAAGGCCGCCAGCTCACGCGGGTAGGCGTGCGCCCACTCGCTGGCCGAGACCGCGGTGGCGGTGTGCGGAGCGTGCTTGAGCGGATTGTCCTCGCGGTCCAGGCGGCCGTCTTCGATCGCGGCGATTTCCTCGCGGATCTGGATCATCGCGTTGATGAAACGGTCCAGTTCGTGCAGCGATTCGCTCTCGGTCGGCTCCACCATCAGCGTGCCGGCGACCGGGAAGCTCAGGGTCGGGGCGTGGAAGCCGAAGTCGATCAGGCGCTTGGCCACGTCCTCGGCGCCGATGCCGGAGGTCTTCTCCAGCGGACGCACGTCCAGGATGCACTCGTGCGCCACCAGCCCGTTGCGGCCGGTGTACAGGGTCTTGAAGTGCGGGGCCAGGCGGGTGGCGATGTAGTTGGCGTTGAGCAGGGCCACCTGGGTCGCCTTGCGCAGGCCGGCGGTGCCCATCAGGGTGATGTACATCCAGCTGATCGGCAGGATCGAGGCGCTGCCGAAGCTGGCCGCGCTGACCATGCCGACATCGCCTTCGCCACCGAGCACCTTCGGCAGGAACGGGGCGAGGTGCGACTTGACCGCACACGGGCCGACGCCCGGGCCGCCGCCGCCGTGCGGGATGCAGAAGGTCTTGTGCAGGTTCAGGTGCGAGACGTCCGAGCCCCACTTGCCGGGCTTGGCCACGCCCACCAGGGCGTTCATGTTGGCACCGTCGGTGTACACCTGGCCGCCGTGCTTGTGCACGATCTCGCAGATCTCCACCACCTCTTCCTCGAACACGCCATGCGTGGACGGGTAGGTGATCATCAGCGCGGCCAGGCGATCGCTGTACTTCTCCGCGTTGATGCGGATGTCGTCCAGGTCCACGTTGCCGTTGGCATCGGTCTTGGTCACCACGACCTTCATGCCGCACATCTGTGCCGAGGCCGGGTTGGTGCCGTGCGCCGAATCCGGGATCAGGCAGACGTCGCGATGGCCTTCGCCGCGCGAGCGGTGGTAGGCGCGGATCGCCAGCAGGCCGGCGTATTCGCCCTGCGCGCCGGAGTTCGGCTGCAGGCTGACCGCGTCATAGCCGGTGCACTCCACCAGCATCGCTTCCAGACCGTCGATCAGTTCCTTGTAGCCGGTGGCCTGGTCGGCCGGGGCCAGCGGGTGGATGTTGGCGAACTCCGGCCAGGTCACCGGGATCATCTCGGCGGTGGCGTTGAGCTTCATGGTGCAGCTGCCCAGCGGGATCATGGTGCGATCCATCGCCAGATCCTTGTCCGCCAGCGAACGCAGGTAACGCAGCAGTTCGTGTTCGCTGTGGTGGGTGTTGAACACCGGGTGGGTCAGGAAGGCGCTGGTGCGCACCAGATCGGCTGGCAACGCATCGGCGGTGGCCGCATCGAGCGCATCGACATCGACCGTGGCACCGAACAGCTGGCCAAGCGCGACGATGTCGGCGCGGGTGGCGGTTTCATCCAGGCTGATGCCGACCGCGTCGCTGTCGATCGCACGCAGGTTGATGCGTGCCGCAGCGGCCTTGGCGTGGATCGCCTTGGCGTCCACATCCTTGACGTGCAGGGTGTCGAAGAAGTGCTCGCCCACGTTGACGCCGGCGCCGCGCAGTGCCGCGGCCAGGATCGCGGCCAGGCGGTGGGTGCGGCGGGCGATACGGGTCAGGCCGTCCGGGCCGTGGTACACGGCATACATCGAGGCCATCACCGCCAGCAGCACCTGTGCGGTGCAGATGTTGGAGGTCGCCTTCTCGCGGCGGATGTGCTGCTCGCGGGTCTGCAGCGTCAAGCGGTAGGCAGCGTTGCCCTGCGCATCGACCGAGACGCCGATCAGGCGGCCCGGCATCGAGCGCTTATAGGCATCGCGGCAGGCCATGAAGGCGGCATGCGGGCCGCCGAAGCCGAACGGCACGCCGAACCGCTGCGAGTTGCCGACCACGATGTCCGCACCCCATTCGCCGGGGGCGGCGATCAGGGTCAGCGCCAGCAGATCGGTGGCCACGGCGACCAGGCCGCCGCGCGCGTGCACGGCATCGGCCAGCGCCTTGTAATCGCCGATATGGCCGAAGGTATCCGGGTACTGCAGCAGCACGCCGTAGGCTTCGGCTTCCATCGCCTCGGCCGGGGTGCCCACGCGCAGCACGATGCCCATCGGCTCGGCGCGGGTGCGCAGCAGTTCCAGCGTCTGCGGGTGCACGGCGTCGTGCACGAAGAACGTATCGGACTTCGACTTGGCCGAGCGCTTGGCCAGCGTCATCGCTTCAGCCGCAGCGGTGGCTTCATCCAGCAACGAGGCGTTGGCGATTTCCATGCCGGTCAGGTCGGCGCACAGCGTCTGGAAGTTGATCAGCGCTTCCATGCGGCCCTGCGAGATCTCGGCCTGGTACGGGGTGTAGGCGGTGTACCACGCCGGGTTTTCCAGCACGTTGCGCAGGATCACGTTCGGGGTGAGCGTGCCGTAGTAGCCCTGGCCGATGAAGGTGCGGAACACCTGGTTCTTGTCGGCGATGGCGCGGATCTTGGCCAGTGCCTGCACTTCGGTCAGCGACTCGGGCAGGTCCAGCGGTGCCGGCGATTTGATCCCGGCCGGGACGATCGCATCGGTCAGCGCGTCCAGCGAGGCGTGGCCGACCACGTCGAGCATCTGCGCGATTTCGGCGTCGTTGGGGCCGATATGGCGTTCGACGAACGCGTGGCTGTGTTCAAGCTCGCGCAGGGAGGGGGTGTTCTGGGACATGGCTGGCATCTCGGAGAGTGGGCACGCACGTTCGGAAGGCGGCTGGGCCAGGGCGCGTCGCGGGCGACAGCGATCCACCGGACCTTGCGGTCTTCCTGGGTGCCCCTCTGTCCTTTTGCCTGAGAGTTTGGAAGCGCGCATCGGCGTGCTTCGTGCCCCTTCGGCGCCGGCACTCGCCGGTCTCTCCAGAGTTTTGGTACGGGTGGTATCGGGCCTGAGCGATTACGGGCGTTGCGCCTTCGGCAGCGGGTGTCCGCTTCTCCCACCATGTAGCGGGGCGATTATAGCCCAGCGCTTCGGCCCACTGGGCCTTTCCGGCACCTGAATACGGGCGCGCACGTGCGCCGGAAACCGCGCCCTGGCATGGTGCCAAGGGCTGCAAAGGCCTATGATCACTGGATCCTCGTATTCATCTGGCGCCGCCCGTTCCGGGCCAGGCGCCCGCCGTGCAATGCGCATGGCCGCTGACGGAAGCCCGCATGACGCCCGCCTCACCCTCGACCCGCCGCCTGGCCCTGCTGCTCGCAGGCCTGGCGATGTTCGGTCCGTTCTCGATCGACACCATTTTCCCGGCGTTCCTGTTGCTGGGCGAGCGCATGCAGGTGGACCAGGTCGCGGTGCAGCAGACCATCAGCGTGTACCTGCTGTTCTACGGCCTGATGAGCCTGGCGCACGGCCCGCTGTCGGATGCGTTCGGCCGCAAGCGGGTGATCATCGGCGGGCTGGTGCTGTTCATCGGCGCCTCGATCGGCTGTGCGCTGTCGCGGGACATGACCACCTTGCTGGTGTTCCGCGCGCTGCAGGGCGTGACCGCCGGTGTGGGTGTGATCGTCGGCCGCGCGGTGATCCGCGATCTGTACCACGGTGCCGACGCGCAGCGGTTGATGAGCCAGGTCTCGATGATCTTCGGCGTCGCCCCGGCGATCGCCCCGATCATCGGTGGCTGGATCCTGCTCGGCGGCGGCGACTGGCCGCTGATTTTCTGGTTCCTGGTGCTGTTCGGCGTGGTGTTGCTGCTGGCCACCGGCAAGTGGCTGCCGGAAACCCATCCGGTCGAGGCGCGCACGCCGCTGTCGATGCGGGAACTGCTGCGCAGCTATGCGCGGATGGGGTCCAACGCGCGCCTGCTGCGGCTTTCGGCCGCCGGTGCGCTGAATTTCTCTGGCATTTTCCTGTATATCGCCTCGGCGCCGGTGCTGGTGATGCAGCACCTCAAGCTGGGCGAGGGCGGTTTTGCCTGGTTGTTCATTCCGACCATCGGCGGCATGACGATGGGCTCGTTCCTGTCCGGGCGGATGGCCGGGCGGATCCTGCCGCAGCGGCAGATCGCGATCGGATTCGGCCTGTGCGCAGTGTCGGCCGTGCTCAACATCACCTACGTGCTGTCCGTGCAGCAGATCGCGCTGCCGTGGGCGGTGATGCCGATCTTCCTCGGCGGCGTGGGCATGGCGCTGATCTTCCCGGTGCTGGCGCTGGCGGTCCTGGACATGTACCCGCACCAGCGCGGCCTGGCGTCTTCGATGCAGATGTTCATCCAGCTGATGATCAACACCGTCGTGGCCGGTGTGGTCTCGCCGATGCTCAGCAGCAGTCCGGTGCATCTGGCGTTGGGCTACATGGGCTTCTTCGCGCTGGGCGGCTCGTTCTGGTACTGGGAACGGTATTGCGAGCGCCGCCGCGAAGTACTGACGCCCATCGAGTAGGCCACGCAGCTGGCGGGTCCCCCAGGGCCCGTGCGGTATCCTTTGCCCTTTCATGCAGTCCGGAAGTCCCTGATGTCGACCACCTCCAAACTGCGCCGCGACATCCGCCGGCGCCGTGAAACCTTGGCCGCCAACCGCGAGCAGGCCGCCACCCCGCCGGTCGAGCCGCATGCCGAACTGCGCGACCAGCAACGTACGCTGCTGGCCGGCGTGGTACGCCGTGATGGCGAGTGGGTGCTGGGCATGGATGGGCGTATCGCCGGCCAGACCACCAGCGCGGCACGCGTGCTGGCCTTGATCATGCAGGCCGCCGAACTGCACGAGCGGCAGGGCACGCCGGTCCGGCTGGTGTACTCGGACGCGTTGAAGGATGCCGCGCACGCCGAGGCCAAGGCCGATGGCATGGACTTCGAGCAGTTCAAGACCGAGCTGGCGGCCGCCCTGAAACCCAAGTCCTAGCGCCACGCCACGTGTGGTTGCAGGTGGTCCCGGCCCATCGAGGCCGGACGCAGGCCACAGCGTCAGGGACAAAAAAAAACCGGCCTTTCGGCCGGTTTTTTCGTTGCGGGCTGCGGCCGGGCAGGGCCCGGCCCAACCCATGGGTTACGGTGCCGCGGGCGCCGTCGGTGCGGCCGGGGCCGCAGCGGTGGCCGCCGGCACCTGCCACCCACACATCTGGCCCTGGTTCTGCTGCTTGAGCCACTCGTTGACCGGGGTGAAGTACTCGATCATCGGGCCGGCATCGAGCTTGTCGCCGCCGGTGATTTCCTTCAGCGTGGCCTGCCACGGCTGGCTGGCGCCCTTGCTCAGCATCGCCCAGAACTTCTGGCCGGCTTCCTTGTTGCCGTAGAAGCTGCACTGGTGCAGCGGGCCCTTGTAGCCGGAGGCATCGCACAGGCCCTTGTAGAACTGGAACTGCAGGATGCGCGCCAGGAAGTAACGGGTATACGGGGTGTTGCCCGGCACGTGGTACTTGGCACCGGCGTCGAAGAACTCCTCACCGCGTGCGCTGGCCGGCGCCACGCCCTGGTACTTGGCCTTCAGGTCCCACCACGCCTGGTTGTAATGGTCCGGGGTGATCGAGCCATCGAACACCCCCCAGCGCCAGCGGTCGATCATCAGGCCGAACGGCAGGAACGACACGCCGCTCAGGGCCATGCGCATCTGCGCGTTGATGGTCGCCTCGCGGCTTTCCTGCGGGGTGTCCACCAGGCCGATCGAGTTGAGGTACTGCGGCGTCATCGCCAGCACGATGGTGTCGCCGATCGCTTCATGGAAGCCATCGTTGGCACCGCCCTGGAACAACGGCGGCAGCGGGTTGTAGGCTAGGTCGTAATAGATGTGACCCAGCTCGTGGTAGATCGTGGTGAAGTTTTCTTCGTTCGGCTTGATGCACATCTTGGTGCGCACGTCGCCTTCCATGTTCATGTCCCACGCGCTGGCGTGGCAGACCACGTCACGGTCCAGCGGCTTGATGAACTGGGTCTTGTCCCAGTACGACTTCGGCAGTGCCGGCATGCCGAGCGAGACATAGAAGTCCTGCGCGCGCTCGGTCATCTGCTTGGCGGTGCGCAGTTCGGCTTCACGCTGGGCCTTGTACAGCGCTTCCACGTTCGCGCCGCTGCCGGCCTTGGCCAGTGCGCCACTGAGGTTGGTCTGGTACTGCTTTTCCAGTGCGGCGGTGATGTCCAGGTTGCCGGCGCCGGGATACGGTTCCAGCTGGTCCCACAGGTTGGACCAGTCCTGCTGCCACATGTTGCCGGTCAGGTGCGCGGCGATCAGGCCGCCGTTGACCTCGGCTTTGTCCTTGCCGTACGTGCCGTCCAGCTTGGTGCGGGCATAGCAGTGAAGCTGCTCGTACATCGGCTTGACCTGGTCCCACAGGCGGTCGGTTTCCGGGCCGATCTGGTCGGCGGGCATGTCATAGCCGCTGCGCCACATCTGGCCGGCATCGGCGAAGCCCATTTCCTTGGCGCCTTCATTGACCAGGCTGACGAAGCGTTCGTAATCGGCGCGCATCGGCTTGGTGGTGCCGTGCCAGCCCTGCCAGGCGTCGAGCTGCTTGTCATAGTCGCGGCTGCGGGCGAGCACCTGTTCCAGATCGCCGAGCTGGCGGCAGCTCTGGGGGTTCGCTTCATCGGTGCAGTATTTGCCGGAGCCGTAGGCGCCTTCCATGCGGCTGGCGATGCGGGTCAGCTCGGAGAGCTTGGCCGGGTCGCGCGGGGCGGGCATGGAGGTCATCAGCTTGAGCAGGTGGATCTGGCGCTTGGTGTCTTCGCTCATCGGCTGGCCGTCGTACTGGCCGGCCTGGGTGATCCAGCCATTGAGGACGGTGAGCCAGCGCTCGTTGGCCTTGGCCGCGACGCGCTCGGAATCGTCATTGATGTAGGTCGAAGACAGCCACTGGGCCGAGGTCATTTCCGGGTACATGGCTTTGTACTCGGCGTTGACGCGGGCGATGAACTGGTCCGCGGTTTCCTTGGACTGGGTGGTGCCCGTGGCCGGTGCATCGGCGGGGGACGGTTCCTTCTGGCAGGCCGCCAGCGTCAGTGCGGCAGCACTGACTGCCAGGGCCAGCAGGAGCGGGCGGTGGTTCACGGGCACATCCTTGGGTGGTGACAGACCGGCGAAGGCTAGTGAAGCGCCGGGCGCACCGCAAGGGGCAGGGCAGCAAGGGGCGGGTCGATCGTCAGTGTCAACGACAACTTCAGCGGCAACTTCAACGGCGAAGGTTTAGCGGCCGTGTTACGTGGGGAGGGTCGGTGCGGGCGGGTTGTCGGGACCCGCCGTGAACCCGTCCATGGGGGCTCGATATGCGCCATCCATGGCGCATAACGGTCCCGCCAAGCCACCCACACCGCCCCGTCGACAGCGGGTCGGTGCTCATGGGAACAACAACGGCGTTCAGAGCGAACGTTGGCTGTCTCAGCGAATGCTCTGCCTTTGCCTGCCTCGACCAAAACGGAAGAGCGAATAGCTGACAGCAGTGGTCGTTCCGCTTCAAACCTCGCACGACGCAAACAGATCCCGGTCACGTTCATACACCGACGTCTTGACCTGCATCAGTCCGAGTACCGATGGGAACAGATTGTCGTGATCGGTGTAGTTGCCCGCGCGCTCCCGCACGCAGGCCAGGTTGAGCCCACGGTTGGCCGCGAAGGACGGCGAGAACCACATCGTCATCGGCACGTGGGTCTGCTCCTGCGGGGCGATCGCATACGGCACGCCGTGCAGATACAGGCCCTTCTCGCCCAGCGATTCGCCGTGATCGGAGAGGTAGATCATCGCCGTGTCGTAGTCGTCCATGCCCTTCAGCGTGCCGATCGTGCGCGAGAGCAGGTGATCGGTGTACAGCAGTGCGTTGTCGTAACTGTTGGTGATCTGCTCGCGGCTGCACTTGCCCAGGTCCGGCGTATCGCAGGTCGGGGTGAAACGACGGAAGCGCGCCGGATACCGTTCGAAGTAACTCGGGCCATGGTTGCCCAGCTGATGCAGCACCACCACGCGGTCACCCGGCCGCGCGCGAACCTGGGTGGCCAGATCGTCGATCAGGATCTCATCCATGCAGCGGCCGTTGGCGCACAGGGTCGGGTGTTTGGCGTCATCCAGCGCCTGCATCTCCAGGCCTTCGCACACGCCCTTGCAGCCGGACTGGTTGTCGCGCCACACCGTGCTGATGCCCGCGTGGTCCAGCACATGCAGCAGCGACTGGTGCGCGCGGATCTTCGTTTCGTCGTAGTCATGGCGCCCATACGGCGAGAACAGGCAGGGCAGGGACACCTCGGTGCTGGTGCCGCATGAGTGCATGTCGGGGAAGTTGATCACCCCGGCCTGGGCCAGTTCCGGCGTGGTCTGCCTGGCATAGCCGTTGAGGCCCCAGTTCTGTGCGCGTGCGGTTTCGCCCATTACGATCACCAGCAGGCGGGGGCGGCTGCCGGCCGCGCGCGGGGTCGCCTTGGCATCAGTGCCGATCGGCAGTTTCGGGGCACGCTGGATCGGGTTGTCGCCGCGCAGGGCCTTGGGCAGGCCGAGGAGGAAATTCCCGGGCGTGGCCAGGTACCGCACCTCGCGCTGGTTGCGCATCAGCGAGGACATTTCCTGGAAGGACAGCATCGCCCCGCCGAAGGCGATCAGCGCCGACAGCAGCAGAAAACCGATGCGCCACAGCAGCGCCGCGCCCAGCGTGCGCCGGCGCAGCTGCACGCGCCACAGCAGCAGCATGGGGGCGAGGGCCAACAGCAGCAGCGGCAGGATCAGCGTCGGGGTGATCAGCTCGCCGCTTTCCTTGTGATCGGTTGCCAGCACGTTGCGCAGCATGTCCGCATCCAGATAGATGTGGTAACTGTTCATGTAATGCGCAGCCAGTGCGGTGCCGATCAGCAGCACACTGATCACGACCTTGGCATTCCAGCGCCAGACCAGCAGGCCCATCAACAGACTGTGCGCGCCGACCAGAAACAGGAACAGCGAGAGCGCGAAGCCGATGCTGCCCGGGTGGGTCGCCATCGCGCTGTGCCAGAACAGCCCGTTGCAGGCCAGCGCGAAGAACACGCTGGTGAGCAGGATCAGGGTCTCGGTGGTGCACTTCGGGCGCCACGTACGCAGGGTGGCCAGTGCGGGAAAGCGCGCAACGCGTGGGAGGGTGGCGCTCATGCCGCGTCTCCCTGCGCACTGACGGTTACCGTGCCGGGTCCGCGCAGCCGGATGCGTTCAACCAGCAGGTACAGGCCCAGCGATACCGTCCAGCAGATGGCCAACGTCCACAGGTCATGCGACAGGAAATGCGCGCCACGCAGTTGTTGCGAGAACCCGAACACGCCGCCGGCCAGCAGGCCGACCGCCAGGCCGCGCCAGCGCCAGGCGGGGCGCACCATCAAGGCGAAGAAGTACAGGCTGACCCACGCAAAACCCGCGCTGGAGTGCCCCCCGGGGAAGCACACCCCGCGCGGCATGCCCGGTGGACGTGTGGCGAACAGCCCGATGAACTCGCGGGTGCCGCCGTAGCGGGTGAGATCCCACGGGCAGTCCATGTGGGTCAATGACTTGAGCAGCGAGACCAGACCGGTGCCCAGCGCGACCGCCAGCACCAGGTACAGCAGCGGCCAGCGCCACGCGACGGCGCGCTCACTGCGCCAGGCGTGGGAGCACAGCACGATCGCCACGAGCGCCGCCGCACTGCTGGCCCATTTGCCGGCCTGATGGATCAGGTGAGTGGTGAACCAGGCGTTCTGCAGCGCCCACTGCTGCCCTTCCAGGCGATACCACTGGTCGGCCAGCCATTGGTCGCCCCCGGCGCCCATCAGCGCAGCGCTGACGAGCAGGGTCAACGCCAGCGGAGCCCAGAGGTGCTCGCGGAGGAAACGCGGCGTGGCCGACGCAGCCGGCGTGGAGGAGAGCGCAACGGTGGACGCTGGGAACATGGACAAAGGGGCCGGCGGGAGATTCCGGCGCCATGGTCGTCAGCGGGTTGTCGGAGAGCGGTCGGAGCGATGTTGGCCGCCGGTTAAGCGCGACCTTCCGTTCAGTCTTCCTCGTCCTGCGCGGTGTCGGTAGCGGTCACGGCGGCATGGCAGTCCGCCTGCCAGGCGGTGCCCGGAAACAGCAGCCAGCGGTTGCGGTTGGCGCTGCCGATCTCGATCACCGCCGACGGGTCCACGCACGGGCTGATCGCCTCATCAAGCACCAGCAGCCAGCGGCGCTGCGGGGCCTGCGCCACCCACGGACCGGCGGCCTGCCATTGCTGCTCCCATGGCGTCTTGAAGCCGAAATCGGTCACCGGGCGGTCGGCCTGCAGCAGGTTCTGCTCGCGCCAGGCCACTACGCCCAGCTCCGCCTGCGGCCCGATCCGCGCGCCCACCCGCTGCATCACGGCGGAGGCGGAGCTGTACGGATCCAGCGTGGGCATCAACACCCAGCCGTACAGATTCCAGAGCAGGAAGGCGGTCGCCACCACCAGCGCGCCCGCGCGCCGTTGGCGCCACCACAGGGCCAAGGCCAGCAGCGCCACGCCGAAGGCGATCAGCCAGCCGCCCAGCACGGGCAGCAGCGCATCGGGCATGGCACGTCGGGCCAGCTGGAGGTGCGCCCACGCGCTGCCGCTCCAGAGCTGTGTGCCGATGTACAGCGCCGCCGCGCCCAGCACGGCGACGTACGCCCACAGCAGCCAGCGCAGCCCGGCCCGGCGCAGCAGCCCGGGCAGCAGCGGTGCGGCGGCCAGGCACAGCGCGGGCAGCATCGGGAAGATGTACACCTCGCGCTTGCCCGGGCTGGCGCTGAAGAAGACGAGTACCAGCAGCGCCCAACCCAGCAGCAGCCACCAGCGTCCGTCCAGGCGGTTGAGGCGGCGCCACCACGCGGGGATCAGCGCCGGCAACAGCAGGCTGCCGGGCAGCCACAACGTCGCCATCACCTGCAGGTAATACCACGCAGGCTTCACGTGGTGCCAGGCGTTCGCGTAGCGGGTGCCGGTCTGCTTGAACAGCAGTTCGCGTGCATACGCATGCAGTGCCGGATCGGTCGCGTTGAGCAGGGCGATGCCCAACGGCGCCAGCCAGACCGCCGTGCCGAGCAGGAAGGCCGGCAGCAACCACCACAGATCGCGTGCGGTGCCCGGCGGCAATGCCGTGCCACGGGCGCGCCAGCGCCACAGGGCAAACGGCACCAGCACCAGCAGCGGCAGGAAGCCGACGCCCTTGGTCACAGTGCCCACCCCGGCAGCGAAGCCGGCCAACCACAACGCCGGGCGGTTGCGGCCCTCCAGCAGGTGGCGCAGCAGCCCCCACAGCGACAGGGTGGTCATCGCCACCAGCACCATGTCGATCTGGGCCCGTTTGGCCATCAGGCCGAACTGCAGGCAGCTGAACAACGCGAGCATGGCCCACCAGCCGACGCGCCGGGTCCACAGCCGCCGGCCCAGATCCCAGGTCAGCCACAGCGTAAGCAGCGCGGCCAGCAGCGAGGGCACCAGAAAGGCGAGGGCCCAGCCGCCGAACAGCTGGTGGCTGGCCGCCTGCATCCACATGAAGACCGGCGGTTTTTCCGCATACAGTTCGCTGCCGCGGTGCGGCAGCAGCCACTGGCCGGACTCGACCATGGCACGCGCGGCCAGCACGAAGCGCGGCTCATCCGGCGGTGAGGGCTGGCGCAGGCCGATGCCGGCCGCCAGCGCCAGCAGCAGGGCAAGGCAGACCAGCACACGCGGCCAGCGCCGCAGGAAGAAGGATTCGATCACGCCCAGGCTCGTCGGCAAAACAGCCACTGTCTCCCCGACAGCGTAGGAAAAGCGTCGTAAACCACCCCATTGCGACCGGATTCCGACACGGTTCCCGCTACCATGCGTTCAACCGGTCACGAGAGTCTCCCATGCGGCTGCTGGTCATTGAAGACAACCGTCAGCTGGTTGCCAATCTATTCGATTATTTCGAGTCGCGGGGCCATGTGCTCGATGTCGCCCCCGACGGCGTGACCGGCCTGCACCTGGCCGTGTCGCAGCCCTATGACGCGCTGATCCTGGATTGGATGCTGCCGCGCATGGAGGGCCCGGAGGTCCTGCGCCGGTTGCGTGCTGACCACGGCTCGGAAGTGCCGGTGATCATGCTCACCGCACGCGATGAGCTGCCGGACAAAATCGCGGGGTTTCGTGCGGGTGCCGATGATTACCTGACCAAGCCGTTCGCGCTGCCCGAGCTGGAAGTGCGCCTGGAGGCACTGATGGTGCGTGCCAAGGGCCGCAATCCGCGCAAGGTGCTGGAAGTGGCCGACCTCAAGCTGGATCTGGCCACGCTGGAGGCGCAGCGCGACGGCAAGGCGCTGCACCTGTACCCGGCCTGCCGCAAGCTGTTGGAAGTACTGATGCGGGCCAGCCCGGGCGCGGTGACCCGCCAGCAGCTGGAGTTCGCGCTGTGGGGCGACGAGTTGCCCGATGGCGATCTGCTGCGCTCGCATGTGTACGAACTGCGCCGCAGCGTGGACGGCCCGTTCCAGCAGAAGTTGATCCACACCTTGCCGCGGGTCGGCTACCGCCTCGGCGTGTCGGCTGCGGACAGTTCCGATGAAGTGGCATAAGCGCGCGCCCAAGCCAGCGCCCATGCACCGGCGCATGGTGTGGTGGCTGCTGGGCTACCTCGCGCTGATCTCGCTGGCGGTATTCAGCGTGGGCAACTACGTGCACGAACACGCCGAGCACTCGGCATGGCGCGCGCTGCTCAACTCCGAGCTGGACAGCATCGTCAACCACATCGAACACGAGCCGCACTACCGCTGGCAGGATTCGGACACCCTGCGGCTGTTCTACATCAACGGCAGCCCGACGGTGCCGGAGAGCCTGCGCACGCTGCATCCGGGGCTGCACGACGGTGTGGAGGTCAACGGACGCGCCAGCGCGGTGATGGTCCGCGAAACCACGCAGCTGGGGCGGCTGGCACTGGTGCTGGACATCAATGACTTCCGTGAGCTGGAACAGTTCGCCACGCGCTGGGTGCTGCTGGCCGGTGTGCTGATGATCATCGTCACCGTGGTGATGGCGTCTTTCGGCGTCGGTCGCCTGGTACGGCCGCTGAGCTCGCTGGCCCGGCGCATCGACGACCTGCGGCCGGGTGTTCCGGGGCAACGGGTGGAGGTGGACCCACGGGCCAGCTCCGAGCTGTACGTGATCGCCAACGCGCTCAACGACTACCTGGCGCGCAACGAACAGTTCGTTGAGCGCGAGCGGATCTTCATCAGCACGGCCAGCCATGAGCTGCGCACGCCGATTGCGGTGATTACCGGCGCCGCGGAACTGGCACTTGGCCAGCCGGACATTCCCGACCGCGCCCGCCAGCAGATGCAGCGGGTGCACCGCACCGCGCAGGGCGTGGAGCAGTTGATCCAGTTGCTGCTGGTGCTGGCGCGCGACCCGGCGCGGCTGGCTGCACTGGGCGAGCGAATTCCGCTCGATCTGCTGGTGCCGGACATCATTGAAGACCATCGTCACCTGATGGGCGACAAGGACCTGCGCATCGAGATCGACGGCCTGGCGCGGGTGGATATCGTCGCGCCACTGGGCGTGGTCCAGGCGGCGATCGGCAATCTGCTGCGCAACGCGATCGAGAACAGCGGCCGCGGCACCATCCACATCCAGGTCTCCGACCAGGCGGTGGTGACCCTGCAGGATCCGGGGCTCGGCATGAGTCCGGAAGAGATCGCGGCGGTGCATGCGCGCATGGCCCGGGGCGACCGCAACGAACAGAGCGGGATCGGCCTGGAGCTGATCGCTCGGCTCTGTGAACACCTGGGCTGGGCGCTGCAGATCGAGCCCTGTGTCCCCCGGGGCACCTGCGTGATCCTCGATCTGGGGGCCTCGCTGCCCGGGCGCAGTGAACGTCCATCGCTGCCGGCGTCGTGATCGTCCTGCTCGCTGCGCCGCAAAGTGTGGTGTCGTGAAGACAATGTTAAGCTCCGGAGGCGCCGCTCTATGCGGCGCTTTTTTTTTCCCTTCGATCGACAGAGGATGGCTTGATGCCGACCGAACCCAGTACTGCCCTGATCACCAATGACATCGTCGGCCTCGGCCTGATCGCCGCCACCCTGGCGGTGATCTTCTGGGCCGCCAGCGGCCCGACCCCGATCCTCAAGAAGATTTTCGCGTGGGTACCGGCCCTGCTGCTGTGCTACTTCATCCCGGCCATCTACAACACCGCCGGCCTCATCGACGGCCACAACACCCCGCTCTACAACCCGATCGCGCGTGACGTGCTGCTGCCCGCCGCGCTGGTGCTGCTGACCCTGTCGATCGACCTCAAGGGCATCATGAAGCTGGGGCCGAAGCTGCTGGTGATGTTCTGCGCCGGCACGCTGGGCATCATCCTCGGCGCCATCGTGTCGTTCCAGGCGATGTCCTGGATCCACCCGGCCACCGTGGCCGGTGATACCTGGAAGGGCATGGCGGCCCTGGCCGGCAGCTGGATCGGTGGCGGCGCCAACATGGTGGCGATGCGTGAAGTGTTCGGCACCGATGCGACGACGTTCGGCCAGTTCGCCGTGGTCGATGTGGCCTGCGCGAGCCTGTGGATGGCGGTCCTGCTGTTCCTGGCCAACCGCGCCAAGCAGATCGATGCCCGCAGCGGGGCCGATACCCGCGCCATTGATGAGATGAAGGAGCGCATCTCGGCATACGAAGCACAGAATGCCCGCATTCCGAGCCTGACCGACCTGATGGTGATCGTCGGTGTGGGGCTGGGCGGCGTCGGCCTGGCGCATGCCATCGCCGCGCCGCTGAGCGGCTGGTTCAAGGCCAATGTGAGCTGGGCCAGCCAGTTCAGCCTGGACAGCGCGTTCGTCTGGGTGGTGCTGCTGTCCACGGCGCTCGGCCTGGGTCTGAGCTTCACCCGTGTGCGGCGCCTGGAGTCGGCCGGTGCCTCGCGCCTGGGCACGCTGTTCCTGTATTTCCTGATCGCCTGCATCGGCATGCAGATGGACCTGCTCTCGCTGCTCGAGCGGCCATGGCTGTTCGCGCTCGGCGCGATCTGGATGCTGACCCACATCCTGGTGCTGTTGATCGCCGCCAAGCTGCTGCGCGCGCCGCTGTTCTTCTTCGCGATCGGCTCGCAGGGCAACATCGGTGCAGCGGCGTCGGCACCCGTGGTCGCCGCCGCGTTCCATCCGTCGCTGGCGCCGGTCGGCGTGCTGCTGGGCACCGTGGGCTATGCCACCGGGACCGGCCTGGCGTATGTGACCGGCCTGATCCTGAAATGGATGGCCGGCGCGTAGTACGCGCGCCACGTTGTCCACTCCCGAGGCGGCCTTGATGGCCGCCTCTTTTTTTGGCGGCGATGACCCGCTGAACGACATGGGTCTGGGACCCAGGTCACGCGCCGGTGTCAGAAATGGCTGCATTTGCCATGAAGTGTGAAAGGCGTACGGGATCGCCCTGGCACCGCCGCGTAAGGTCCGGCGCCATGCACTGTGCCGTGCGCCGAACGCGCATGGCATGGCTTCTTTGTCGACGGCAGTCGACACCTGTCAGGAAGCACGATGAAGACCAAAGACGTGTTGATGTCGGTGATCACCGCCGGCGTACTGATGTTCGCTTCTGTGTCCGTACAAGCTGCCCCGGGCGAGCGAGGAAGTGTGCATGCCGTGGCCGATGCAAGTGCACGCGATGTGGCGGCGTGGCTCGGGCAGCCGGCACGGGCCGGCGCCCTCGTCGATGCGCTGGCGGAGCACCCCGAACGCGGGCTGCCGTTGACCGCGGTCCTGGCCGAGAGCGATCCGGGTGGGAACAGCCTGGCGTCGCGGATGCTGTCCGAACGCGATGATCTGGTCCGCCAGTACAAGGGCCTGCCGGCCGCAGATCGTGGGTTGCTGCAGGTCCGCAGCTTCGTCCCGGCAGGGCAGACCCTGGCGTCGGTGGCGCCTGCCGATCTCTGGGTAGCGGTGCTGCCCAAGGGAAACGACCGCACATGGACCTCCCTGGTGGCCTACGACCGGCACGGGCGTCAGCATCTGCTGGATGCGCAGGTGGCCCCGACCTTCCCGGTGCTGATTGTGGACATCGATACCGGGCAGGCGGTCCAGGAAGGCATGGCCCTGATCAATGCCGGGTTGCAGGCGAGGGGACTGCAGTCGGCCGATCGCCTCACGGTGGCCGCCGATGGATCGACCTCCCTGGATGTCACCCGGCTTGACCGTATCCGCCTGGCCAATGACGGCGAGCCGTGGGCGCTGGGCGGCGCGGAAGTGTTCGCCGTGGTCTCCGGCCTGCAGACAGGCGAGGCAGAGCCGGAGATGGCCACGGTGTCACTGCCGTACCTGGACCATGACAAGACCGATTACACCCCGGGCCAACCGTTGGTGATCTGGGGCAACTACCGGTTCGATACCGCCAACGTGCAACTGTTCGAAGACGATGGCGACACCAATTACAAGGACCTGCTGATCGCCCTCACCGAAGGCGTGAAGCTGGGGCTGGGTGCCTTCGCCCCGGAGTATGCGGTGATTGCCGAGATCGGCGGCGCGATCCTCAAGGCCATGCCGAGCGGCTGGTTTACCAACGATACCGACTACCTGGACAGCTTCTATCTGCTCCAGCGCGGTAAGACCTATACCGGGCGGATGGGCGCGGCGAACAATGCACAGGTAACGTTGAGCCCCCTCACGCTCCAGTAAAGCCGGCCGCGCTGGCCGGCTGCCCCTGAGGCCTGTCGCAGGCAGTGGCAAACGCGACCCGACAAAAAACGGCGGCGCTTTCGCGCCGCCGTTTTCGAGTGCCGCTGCCGGAGGTCAGCAGCAGCGCCCCCCGTTCTTGCCGCTGTAACGCGCCTCCTGGCGCTCGCGGAAGAATGTCTTGTAGTCCATCGGCACGCGGTCCGGATGCTTCTCCAGCACATGCCGGACGTAGTTGTCGTAATCAGGAATGCCGCAGCACAGCCGTGCGGTCTGCACCAGGCGCCGCCAGATGCGGCGGTGGGCCTGGTACTGACCAGCGGGGACGAGTTCAGTACTCATCACAGGTCCGCCATCTGGTGCGGCTCAAGCGCCACGTACGGGGTTTCCTTGTCGGTGCGCTGCGGCGTGCGGCGGGCCAGGAAGATGGTCTTGATCGCGTAGAACAGGATCGAGAACACCACGAACAGGAACAGGACGGTCAGGCCGGTGTTGACGTAGGCGTTGACCACGATCTGATGCATCTGGCCGACGGTCTTGGCCGGGGCGGTCAGCGTGCCGCTGGCGATCGCATCCTGGTACTTGTGCGCCTGGGCCAGGAAGCCCTGCGCCGGGTTGCTGTCGAAGATCTTGATCAGGCCGGCATAGGTGGTGCAGATCAGCAGCCACACGGCCGGCACGCCGGTCACCCAGGCGAAGCGGTCACGCTTCATCTTGAACAGCACCACGGTGCCGAGCATCAGCGCGATACCGGCGAGCATCTGGTTGGAGATGCCGAACAGCGGCCACAGGGTCTGGATGCCGCCGAAGGGATCCACCACGCCGGTGTAGAGCAGATAGCCCCACAGCGCCACACAACCGGCGGTGGCGATGATGTTGGCGGTCCACGATTCGGTCTTCTTCAGGGCCGGGATGAAGTTGCCCAGCAGGTCCTGCAGCATGAAGCGACCGGCACGGGTACCGGCATCGACCGCGGTGAGGATGAACAACGCTTCGAACAGGATCGCGAAGTGGTACCAGAACGCCATCATCGCGTTGCTGCCGCTCGGGATCGCTTCGTGCAGGATCTGCGCGATACCCACCGCCAGCGTTGGTGCACCACCGGCGCGGTGCAGGATGGTCGGCTCGCCGATCGCCGCGGCCGTGGCCTCCAGCTGCTCGGGGGTGATGATGAAGCCCCACGTATTGCTGATGTAGGCCGCAGCGGAGACCGCATCCGGGCCGATCACGGCCGCCGGTGCGTTCATGGCGAAGTAGATGCCCGGGTCGATGATCGAGGCGGCCACCAGCGCCATCACCGCGACGAACGATTCCATCAGCATGCCGCCGTAGCCGATGTAGCGCATGTGACGCTCATTGGCGAGCAGCTTGGGCGTGGTGCCCGAGGCGATCAGGGCATGGAAGCCGGAGACCGCGCCGCAGGCGATGGTGATGAACAGGAACGGGAACATCCCGCCTTTCCAGACCGGGCCGTCGCCACTGGCGGCGAACTGGGTCAGGGCCGGCATCTTCAGTTCCGGCATGACGATCAGGATGCCGATCGCCAGCGCCACGATGGTGCCGATCTTGAGGAAGGTGGACAGGTAATCGCGCGGGGCCAGCAGCAGCCACACCGGCAGCACCGAGGCGACGAAGCCGTAGCCGATCAGCATCCAGGTGATCTGGATCCCGGTGAAGGTGAAGGCCGGTCCCCAGACCGGATCGGCGGCGACCTTGCCACCGAACCAGATCGCGGCCAGCAGCAGGATCAGGCCGACCACGGAGATCTCGCCGATCTTGCCCGGGCGGATGTAGCGCATGTACACGCCCATCAGGATGGCGATCGGCATGGTCGCGATGACCGTGAACATGCCCCAGGGGCTTTCGGCCAGCGCCTTGACCACCACCATCGCCAGCACCGCCAGGATGATGATCATGATCAGGAAGGCGCCGAACAAGGCGATGGTGCCGGGTACCGGCCCCATTTCCTCACGCACCAGGTCACCCAGCGAGCGGCCGTTGCGGCGGCTGGAGAGGAACAGGATCATGAAATCCTGCACCGCGCCGGCCACGACCACACCCACCACCAGCCAGAGCAGGCCGGGCAGGTAGCCCATCTGCGCGGCCAGCACCGGGCCGACCAGCGGCCCTGCACCGGCGATGGCGGCGAAATGATGGCCGAACAGCACGTGTTTGTTGGTCGGGACGTAATCCAGGCCATCGTTGTTGATCACCGCGGGCGTGGCCCGGGTCGGATCGAGCTGCATCACCTTGTCGGCGATGAACAGGCTGTAGAAGCGATACGCGATGAGATAGATGGAGACCGCAGCGACGACGATCCACAGCGCATTGATGGGCTCACCGCGGCGCAGCGCGACGGTGCCTAGACAGAATGCGCCAAGCAGTGCGATGACTGCCCAACCCAGTTTTGAAAAACCTTTCATGAGATTGCGTCTCCCTGGAGATCGTCGTAAGAGTCCGCCTTGGCACTGACGGGGTCAATGCAATGGCGGGGGCTTGCTGCTAGTACTTTGGTCGTAGGGTGGGTGTGGCGCGTGTCTGTGCACGTCGCCGGAACATCACGCTTGGAACAATCGGTTGCGGGCATGACGGTTGGCCGGCGGGGCCGGCGAGGCCATCTTGTTGATCGATCACCGACCCTGGAGTCACCATGAGCAGCCCAACCCCGGTGCGCGTGCTGCGCACCATCCGTGGCATGGCCACCTCCGATGGCGCCGGCGTGCGCCTGACGCGGGTGATTGGTGGCCCCTCGCTGCCCGACCTGGACCCGTTCCTGCTGCTGGATGAATTCGGCACGGACCGCGCCGAGGACTACATCGCCGGCTTCCGCAGCCATCCGCACCGCGGGTTCGAAACCGTCACCTACATGCTCGATGGCCGCATGCGGCACAAGGACAACCACGGCAACGAGGGCCTGCTCACGCCGGGCAGCGTGCAGTGGATGACGGCAGGCCGCGGCTTGATCCACTCGGAAATGCCCGAACAGGAATCCGGACAGATGCGTGGGTTCCAGCTGTGGGTGAACCTGCCGGCGCGCGACAAGATGACCGATCCGAAGTACCAGGAGTTCGCGCCGGACCACATCCCGGTGACCGTGCCGGCCGACGGCGTGCAGATCAAGGTCATTGCCGGCCAGGTAGGTGACACCGTGGGGCCGATCGTGCAGCCGGCCACCGATCCGGTGTACCTGGACATCACCCTGGATGCGCGCGCGGGCTGGAGCTACACGCTGCCGGATGGCCACAACGCCTTCGCGTACGTGTTCGAAGGGGGCCTGGAGGTCGGCGAGGGTGACGACGCGCGCCCGGTGGCCAAGCAGGAAATGGCGGTGCTGGGCGGCGGCGAGCAGCTGAGCCTGCGTGCCGGTGAAACCGGTGCGCGCCTGATCCTGGTGGCCGGCCGCCCGCTGCGCGAGCCGGTCATGCGGCATGGGCCGTTCGTGATGAACACCAAGCAGGAGCTGATGCAGGCCTTCGTGGATTTCCAGGAAGGCCGCTTCTGAGGCACGTGGGCACCGGTCGCTGGCCGGCCGGCGCATGACACCTGACGGTGTGGGAGGCGCCGGCCAGCGGCTGGCGCTACCGTGGATGACGGGATGAGTGCGGTGCACTGTCCCGACCTCGTCCTCAGCGCCCGGCGGCGACAGCCGAGGGCGTCAGGTTCATCCCCTGCGCCAGCGTTTGCAGCGAACCCAGTTCGCTCTTGTCGCCGGCGTACAGCGCAATCTGCGCAAAACGGTTCTTGTCGAATTTCACCACGGTGATCCGGCGGGTGTCATAGCCCGGCGGTTTCTGTCCCCCCAGGTCGGGCTGGTACCAGTACAGGGTTTCACCCGCGAAGCTGCCTTTTTCCTGGCGCAGCGCGCGGTTCAACGGCAGCTCGGGATTGCGCGCGCTCAAGGTCAGGCTGAGCACTTCGCGGCCATCGGCGGCGGTGGCCTTGCACAGGATGAAGTCGCGCTGGACGAGCGACTGCCATTGCAGGCCGCTGCTGGCGGGCAGGGACGGACATTCGCTGGTCGTTTGCGCCGCAACGGCGCCGGCAGTGACCAGCAGACACACACATACGACAGCGCGCAGGACGTTCATGGTTCCCCCAAGGTCGATGATCGCGTCCGTCGCTGACAGGCAGTCCGGTGGCCGTCGACAACCCAGGCCGTGGTGGCGCATTCCCCGCGCGCGTACCGGATCACTCGCTGCCGTCAGTGTCGGACGAGTGATCGGGACCTTAACGGAATGTGACTCAGTGTACAAACAACGGTTTCAGGTGAACCTTTCTGCACCGAGGCCGGGCGGTCCGGGACCGCCCGGCCACACCGGTCAACGGGGCGCGGCGCCCATCCACTTGTAGACGATGCCGCCGATCAGGCCGCCCAACAGCGGTGCCAGCCAGAACAGCCACAGCTGGCTGAGCGCGCCGCTGCCGGCGAACAGCGCCACGGCGGTGGAGCGCGCCGGATTGACCGAGGTATTGGTGACCGGAATGCTGATCAGGTGGATCAATGTCAGCGCCAGGCCGATCGCGATCGGGGCGAAGCCGGCCGGCGCGTTGCCGTGGGTGGCGCCCATGATCACGATCAGGAAGAACGCGGTGAGGACCACCTCGCAGAGGAAGGCGGCGGCGACGCTGTAGCCGCCCGGCGACAGCGCGCCATAGCCGTTGCTGGCGAATGCACCGGCCTGGCTGCCATCAATCTGGAAACCGGGCGCGCCGGAGGCGATCTGCAGCAGGATGAAGCCGGCCAGTGCACCGCCCAGCACCTGCGCCAGGATGTAGGGAAGCAGGTCGCGCGCGGGGAAGCGGCCGCCAGCCCACAGGCCAACACTGACCGCTGGATTGAAGTGCGCGCCGGAGACGTGTCCGAATGCATAGGCGCCGGTCAGCACGGTCAGGCCGAAGGCCAGCGCCACGCCCAGAAAGCCGATCCCCAGCGGATTGCCATCGCCACCGAAGTTGGCGGCCAGTACCGCGCTGCCACACCCGCCCAACACCAGCCAGAACGTGCCCAGGAACTCGGCGGCCAGACGTTTGCCCATGCTCATCGACGTGCTCCAACGTTATGCCCGGGGTGGGCAGGCGCAACGTAGCTGAATCGGGGTTCATCGGGGTGACGGCGGCGTCAACAGCCGACGAACGGTTGGCCGCCGGCGTGTCGGCTCAGTACGAAGGCAGCGGAATGAACTCTTTATCGTCGCCCGGAATCGTGCCGAAGCGGCCGGATTCCCAGTCGTGCTTGGCCTGCTCGATCCGTTCGGTGGAGCTGGAGACGAAGTTCCACCAGAGGTGACGCGGCCCGTCGAGCGGTTCGCCGCCCATCAGCATCGCCTTGATCGGGGTCTTGGCGCGCAGGCGGCCGCGGGCACCGGGTTCGGGAATGATCAGGTGCTGGGCAGGGACGTCCACACCGTCAAGCTGGGCCTGGCCTTCCAGGATGTAGAGCGAGCGCTCGGCGTGGCCGGTATCCAGGTCGATTTCCGCATCGGCGTCCAGATCGATGGCGACGTTGAGGGTATCGGCGAAGACCTTGACCGGGGATTCTTCGCCGTACGCGCGGCCGGCGATGACGCGCAGCCAGGCGCCGTTGCGGCGCTGCTGGGGCAGGGTCGCGGCAGCATGGTGATAGAACGCGGGATCGGTCTCTTCGGCACTCTTCGGCAGCGCCAGCCAGGTCTGCATGCCGTGCAGCGGGTGGTCGTGCTCGCGTTCGACGGCAGGCGTGCGTTCGGAGTGGGCGATGCCGCGGCCGGCGGTCATCCAGTTGACGTCGCCGGGGCGGATGACCTGGTCCGAGCCAAGGGTATCGCGGTGGCCGATGGCGCCGGACCACAGGAAGGTGACGGTGGCCAGGCCGATATGCGGATGCGGGCGCACGTCGATCCCGGTGCCGGGGGAGAGCACGGCCGGGCCCATCTGGTCGACGAACACGAACGGCCCGACGCTGCGCGCCTGCAGGGTCGGCACGGCGCGGCGGACCTGCAGGCCACCGATATCATGGATGCGGGGGGCGATGATGGTCGTCATGCGGCGGTCTCGCTGGCGGGGACAGAGCGGGAGCATCGCATGCGGGGTGTGGGGGTGGGAGGCCTGTATCGGTAACAGGTTGTTCTGGTTGTACGCCGGCGGCGGAAACAACAACGCCAGCGTGCGCTGGCGTTGTTGCGATGCTCAGATGACCGGTTCGCGCAGCGCCGGCGAATCCCAGCCCGGGCGCGGGGCGAAACGGTCGCCGTAGCGCTGCTGCAGGACCTTGAGACGTTCGACCAGGGCATCGGCGCCGGTGGCGCGGATGTACTGGATCGGGCCGCCGCGGAACGGGGCGAAGCCGGTGCCGAAGATCACGCCGGCGTCGAGCAGGTCGGCGTCGGCGACGACGCCGTCATGCAGGCAGGCCACCGCTTCGTTGAGCAGTGGCAGGATCAGGCGGTCTTCCAGATCGGCCGGGACCTCGTAATTGGCGGGGACGTCCGGCTTCTGCGCGCGTCCGTTCTCCCACTTGTACAGGCCCTGGCCGTCCTTCTTGCCACGCTTGCCCTGTTCCACGGTCGCCAGGGCCGCCGGCACCTGCAGGCCGAGGAAGGGCGCCAGTTCCTTGCCTACGCCGGCGGCCACATCCAGGCCAACGGTGTCGAGCAGTTCGATCGGGCCCATCGGCATGCCGAACTTCACCGCGGCCTTGTCCAGCACCGGGCCCGGCACGCCTTCGGCATACGCGGTGGCAGCTTCAAGCATGTACGGGAACAGCACGCGGTTGACCAGGAAGCCGGGCGTGCCGGCGACCGGCACCGGGAACTTGCCCAGCGCCTTGCAGAACGAGGCCAGGCGACGCTCGGTCTCCGGCGCCATGCCGTCGTGATGGATGATTTCCACCAGCGGCATCTGCGCGACCGGATTGAAGTAATGCAGGCCGGCAAACTGCGCCGGACGCTGGATGTGGTCGCGCAGTTCGTCCAGCGGGATCGAGGAGGTGTTGGTGGTCAGCAGCGCATCGGCCTTCATCTTCGGCTCCAGCGACTGGTACAGCGCGCGCTTGGCGTCCGGGTTTTCGATGATGGCTTCGATCACCAGATCGGCCTGGGCCACGCCCTCGCCCGCGAGATCGGCTTTCAGGCGCGCGGCCACGGCCGGGCGCTTGCTGTCGTCTTTCACCCGCTTGGCAAACAGTGCCTGCGCGCGTTCCATGGCCGGGTCGATGAAGCGCTGCTCGCGATCCTGCAGGGTCACGTTGAAGCCTTTGTAAGCCGACCATGCCGCTATGTCGCCGCCCATCACGCCGGCGCCGACCACGTGGACGTGCTGGATGCCGTGGTCCTTGCCGCCCAGCGCCTTCAGGCGTTCGGTCAGGAAGAAGATGCGGATCAGGTTGCGTGCGGTCGGGGTGCCGGCCAGCTTCACCACCGCGCGGCGCTCGGCATCCAGACGGGTCTGGATCGGGCTGCCGCCGGTGCGTGCCCAGGTGTTGATCAGCGCGTAGGGGGCCGGGTAGTGCTCCTTGCGCGCCTTGCGGGCGACCTGCTTGGCCATCTGCGGGGCGAGCAGCTTGCGTGCCAGCCAGGTGTTGGTGATCCACGCGGTCGCGCGCTGCTTGAATGGGCGGGTAGTGCCCTTCAGCGCGAGCGACACCGCGGTATCGAGCAGCACGGCCGGTGCGACGACCTTGTCGACCAGGCCGATGTTGCGCGCGGCCGAGGCTGACAGGTTGCGGCCGGTCAGCATCATGTCCATCGCCGCCGGGGCGCCCACCAGCTGCGGCAGGCGCGAGCTGCCGCCCCAGCCCGGGAAGATGCCCAACTGGGTTTCCGGCAGGCCGATGCGGGTGGAGGCATCATTGGAGGCCACGCGGTAACGGCAGGCCAGGGCCAGCTCGGTGCCGCCGCCCAGGCAATGACCATGGATTGCCGCGACGGTCGGGCAGGGCAGTTCGGCCAGCTTCTGGTAGGTGCTCTGGCCACGGCGGATTGCGTCATTGACGGTGCCGCGGCGGTCGAATTCCTGGAATTCCTTCAGGTCCGCTCCGGCGATGAAGCCGGCCGCCTTGATCGACTGGATCACCACCGCCTTGGGCGGGTCCATCGCGATCCGCTCGATCAGGTCGCCCAGTTCGAGCAGCACGTCCTGCGACATGGCATTGACGCTGCTGTCGTGGCGGTCGAGGCTGAGCACGACGACGCCATCGTCACGGATCTGCGGGTGCCAATGCGAGAAGCGGAGCCCATCGAAGCCTGAGAGCATGGGAACGTTCCATCCGGTTGTGTATGGAGAAGGGGGCTATGATCCAGAGGTTGTTTCCTCCCCGTCAAATCCCTATAGCTGGGGGAGAGATACCGTCGATTCATTGCCTGGATCGGAAACCTTAACGGAACGGTGGTTAAAAGCTGGTGCGGCGCTGTGTGATCGAGCGCTGAACTTTTCCCGGGATTGGCAGTCTCATTGCCCGACGTCGGTTGGGCTGACAGGAGTGCGGCCCCCCATGGCCGAGGTTGAAACACCACAGGAGCTGGACCTGGAGCTGGTCCGACGTGTGCAGCGTGGCGAGAGCGCGGCGTTCGATGTCCTGGTACGCAAGTATCAGCATCGGGTCATCGCGCTGATCGGGCGCTACATCGCGGACTGGAGTGAATGTCAGGACGTGGCCCAGGACACTTTCGTCCGCGCGTATCGCGCGATCGGCAGTTTCCGTGGCGACGCCCAGTTCTATACCTGGTTGCACAGGATCGCCGTGAACACTGCCAAGAACCATCTCGCCGCCCACAACCGCCGCCCGCCCACCGATGACATCGAGATCGGGGACGCCGAGCAGTACGACAGCGGCACCCGCCTGCGCGACACCGACACGCCCGAACGCGAGTTGATGCGCCAGGAACTGGAACAGACGGTGATGAAGGCGGTCTCCGCGCTGCCTGAAGAACTGCGATCGGCCATCACCATGCGCGAGGTGGACGGCCTGAGCTACGACGAAATCGCGCAGAAGATGGGGTGCCCGATCGGCACCGTGCGGTCGCGGATCTTCCGTGCCCGTGAGGCGATCGACACTGAACTTCGGCCGCTGCTCGATGTGGGCAGCGCCACCCGCGAGAAGAGCCGCGCATGAGCCACGATATGTCCAATGATGCTTCCCGGGGCGCGTCCCCCGATAAATTCGACGCCCATTACCGGCAGCAGCTGTCGTCGTTGATCGATGGCGAGCTGTCCGCCGATGAAGCCCGTTTCATGCTGCGCCGGCTGGAACACGATGAGGCGTTGTCGAGCTGCAACGAACGCTGGCAGATGCTGGGCGATGTGCTGCGCGGGCAGGCCTGCGCGCCGGCGCCGGTCGATTTCGCCGAGCGTGTGCGCGTTTCCGTGGCGGCCGAGCCGGCACCGGCGATGCAGGCGCGTGTCGAGCGCAGCCAGGACCGTCAGGAACGGCGTGTCGGTTGGCGACGCTGGGGCGGGGGGGCGGCGTTGGCCGCCTCCGTCGCGGCCGTGGCGATGTTCATGACCCGCGAGCAGCTGCCGGCCCCGGCCCCGCTGGACGCGCCGACCACCATCATCGCCAGCCAGGCCGAGCTTCCTGCCGCGCCGGTGACCGAAGCCTCTGCCGCCGAACAGGCGCTCGCCGTGGCGGCGGTGCCCGCTGCCGCGGTGGCTGCCGCCAGCCGCCGCCAGGAGGTGGCGACGGCACGCCGCGCCAGCGCCACGCGTACCCAGCAGGCTGCGCGCAGCGCCGCCGAGCGCAGTGCCGAGCCGCAGCGGGCGATCGCCAGCCAGGCGCCGTTGGCCCCGGCCATGCCGGCGGCCGCCGCGCGGCAGTTCCCGTTCGGCGAGGTCGGCACTCTGCAGGCCAAGCCTTGGCCGCGCTCCAGTCTGGCCCCGGCCGCAGGTGGCGCGCTCAATGCGAGTTTCTCCACACAGGCGCCGCAGGCCGCGTTCTATCCGTTCGAGCCGCGCCTGCAGGAGTCGGCCGAATCGGCCGAACCCGCGCGCCGGCACCGCGACTGAGCATCGTCGCGCTGACGCTCCGCTCCGGCCTGTGCGCCGGAGCGTTCCCCCCCTTTGTTCCCTGACCCGGAGGTTCGTGTCTGATGACCGCCCGTATCCGTACCCATGCCCTGGCGCTGATCGCCATGACGCTCCCACTGGTGGCCTGCGCGCAGTCGCCGTCGCCGGCCACCGCTGCCGCGCCGGCGGCCGCTGCTGCACCCCGCGCGCCGGCGCCGCAGCTGGTCAGTGGCCTGCCGGACTTCACCCATCTGGTCGAACAGGTCGGGCCGGGCGTGGTCAATGTCGAGACCACCATCGTGCGCAGTAACCGCCAGGCACGCATGGCCGGGCCGTCCGATCAGGACATGCCGGAGTTCTTTCGCCGCTTCTTCGGCCCGGATTTCCAGATGCCAGGGCAGGGCGCGGACGGTCCCGATGACGGCACCCCGAGCATCCGCGGCCGCGGCATGGGGTCGGGCTTCATCATCTCCGCCGACGGCTACGTGCTGACCAATCACCATGTGGTCGCTGATGCCAGCGAAGTGAAGGTCAAGCTTGGCGATCGCCGTGAGTTCACCGCCAAGGTGGTCGGCAGTGACCAGCAGTACGACGTGGCACTGCTCAAGATCGACGGAAAGAATCTGCCGACCGTGCGCGTGGGCGACTCCAACACCCTCAAGCCTGGGCAATGGGTGGTCGCGATCGGTTCGCCGTTCGGGCTGGACCACTCCGTCACCGCTGGCGTAGTCAGCGCGGTCGGCCGCAGCACCGGCGGCCCGGACCAGCGCTATGTGCCCTTCATCCAGACCGACGTGGCGATCAACCAGGGCAACTCCGGTGGCCCGCTGCTCAATACCCGTGGTGAAGTGGTCGGCATCAACTCGCAGATCTTCTCCGCTTCTGGCGGCTACATGGGGATCAGCTTCGCGATCCCGATCGACCTGGCGATGGGTGCGGTGGAGCAGATCAAGAAGACCGGCCGGGTCAGCCGCGGCCAGCTCGGCGCGGCGGTCGGCCCGATCGATGGCCTCAAGGCCCAGGGGCTGGGCCTGCCGGACAGCCGCGGCGCGCTGGTCAACGAGGTGGTCGCGGGCAGCGCAGCGCTCAAGGCCGGTATCGAGCCGGGAGACGTGATCCGCTCGGTCAATGGCAGCCCGATCAACACCTTCAGCGATCTGCCGCCGGCCATCGGCGCGCTGCCGCCGGGCAGCAAGGTGCGCCTGAGCGTGCTGCGCGATGGCAAGGAGCGGGAGATCACCGCCACCCTGACCGAGCTGGCCGAAGACGCCGAGCGTGGCGCCGCCCGTCCTGCCGCGGACGCGGCCAAGCCCGAGGCCGGCGCCAATGCCCTGCTGGGGCTGGAGGTGGCCGACTTGACCGCCCCGCAGCGCCAGCAGCTGGGCCTGTCGGCGGGCGAGGGCGTGCGCATCACCCGGGTCAACGGCCAGTCCGCGCGTGACGCCGGCCTGTCGCCGGGCCTGGTGGTGCTGCAGGTCGGCCGGACCCCGGTCGGCAGCGTGGCCGCGCTGAACAAGGCGTTGGGCGGCTACGCCAAGGGCGATGTGGTCATGCTGCTGATCCGCGCCAACGGCAACAGCGCCTTCGTGGCGGTCAAGGCCGGGCAGTAAGCCCCGCCCCGCCTACGTTTCCGGGCCCGCTTCGGCGGGCCCGGTCGTTTCTGGCGGGCCGATCACGCCAATCGCGGGCGGCCGCACGCGGGACCGGGCCGGCCATGCGATAATCCGCAGTCATCCTGACGACGCGACGCGCCGCCGCCACCTATGTCTTCTGATTCGATGCGGTTCATCCGCAACTTCTCCATCATCGCCCACGTCGACCACGGCAAGTCCACGCTGGCCGATCGCATCATCCAGCTTTGCGGCGGCCTCCAGGCCCGTGAGATGGAGGCGCAGGTGCTCGACTCGAACCCGATCGAGCGCGAGCGTGGCATCACCATCAAGGCCCAGTCGGTCTCGCTGCCGTATGTCGCCAAAGACGGCCACACCTACCACCTGAACTTCATCGACACCCCCGGGCATGTCGACTTCTCCTATGAAGTCAGCCGCTCGCTGGCCGCCTGCGAAGGCGCGCTGCTGGTGGTCGATGCGGCCCAGGGCGTGGAAGCACAGTCCGTTGCCAACTGCTACACGGCGGTCGAGCAGGGCCTGGAAGTGGTGCCGGTGATCAACAAGATCGACCTGCCCACCGCCGACATCGACCGTGCCAAGGCCGAGATCGAGGC
Source organism: Stenotrophomonas sp. TWI273 (assembly GCF_039674765.1). NCBI lineage: Bacteria > Pseudomonadati > Pseudomonadota > Gammaproteobacteria > Lysobacterales > Lysobacteraceae > Stenotrophomonas > Stenotrophomonas sp. TWI273. The sequence goes on along the minus strand of NZ_JBDJOA010000003.1, from coordinate 369,201 downwards.
CGTGATCGGCATCGACGCCACCGACGCGGTGGCCGTCAGTGCCAAGACCGGCCTGAACGTGGGCGACGTGCTGGAAGCGATCGTGCATCGCATCCCGCCGCCGGTGCCGCGCGATACCGACAAGCTGCAGGCGCTGATCATCGACTCGTGGTTCGATAATTACCTCGGCGTGGTCTCGCTGGTGCGCGTGATGCAGGGCCAGATAAAGGCCGGCGACAAGCTGCAGGTGATGTCCACCGGCCGCAACCACCAGGTCGACAACGTCGGCGTGTTCACCCCCAAGCGCAAGGTGCTGCCGGCACTGAACGCCGGTGAGGTGGGCTGGGTGACGGCCAGCATCAAGGACGTGCACGGCGCGCCGGTCGGCGACACCCTGACCCTGGCCGCCGACCCGGCCGCCACGCCGCTGCCGGGCTTCCAGGAAATGCAGCCGCGCGTGTTCGCCGGCCTGTTCCCGGTCGATGCCGAGGATTACCCGGACCTGCGCGAAGCGCTGGACAAGCTGCGCCTGAACGATGCCGCGCTGCGCTTCGAGCCGGAAAGCTCCGAAGCCATGGGCTTCGGCTTCCGCTGCGGCTTCCTGGGCATGCTGCACATGGAAATCGTGCAGGAGCGCCTGGAGCGCGAGTACAACCTGGACCTGATCAGCACCGCGCCGACCGTGGTCTATGAAGTGCTCAAGACCGACGGCAGCATCATCAACATGGACAACCCGGCCAAGCTGCCGCCGGTGAACATGGTCGATGAGATCCGCGAGCCGATCATCCGCGCCAACGTGCTCACCCCCGAGGAGTACATCGGCAACATCATCAAGCTGTGCGAAGAAAAGCGCGGCAGCCAGATCGGCATCAACTACCTGGGCAGCCAGGTGCAGATCAGCTACGAGCTGCCGATGGCCGAGGTGGTGCTGGATTTCTTCGACAAGCTCAAGTCGGTCAGCCGCGGCTATGCCTCGCTGGACTATCACTTCGTGCGCTTCGATGCCGGCCCGTTCGTCCGCGTGGACGTGCTGATCAATGGCGACAAGGTCGATGCGCTGTCGCTGATTGTGCACCGCAGCCATGCCGACCGCCGGGGCCGCGAGCTGTGCGAGAAGATGAAGGAACTGATCCCGCGCCAGCAGTTCGACGTGGCCATCCAGGCCGCCGTCGGCTCGCAGATCATCTCGCGCACCACGGTCAAGGCGATGCGCAAGAACGTGCTGGCCAAGTGCTATGGTGGCGACGTTTCGCGCAAGAAGAAGCTGCTCGAGAAACAGAAGGAAGGCAAGAAGCGCATGAAGCAGGTCGGCCGCGTGGAAATCCCGCAGGAAGCCTTCCTGGCCGTGCTGCAGATGGACAAGTAAGGCCGGATGGCTTTCCCGGCAGCGGCAGGCGGTACCGGATCGGTGTCGCCGGACGCGCAGGGGCACACCACACCGCTGCAATCGTTCCCAAGGACACTGCATGAAATTGTTTGAGCTCCTCCTGGTCGTACTGACGTTGGCCTCGGGCCTGATCCTGCTGGCCGAAAAGCTGTACTTCGCCAAGCGCCGCGCCCAGCGCGCCGGCCTGCTGGACACCGAGCCGGTGATGGTCGACTACGCGCGGGCGTTCTTCCCGGTGCTGGCGATCGTGCTGGTGGTGCGCAGCTTCATCGCCGAGCCGTACAAGATCCCGTCCAGTTCGATGATGCCCAACCTGCTGATCGGCGATTTCATCCTGGTCAACAAGTTCTCCTACGGCCTGCGCCTGCCGCTGAACAACGCCAAGGTGATCCCGTTCGGCGAGCCCAAGCGCGGCGACGTGGTGGTGTTCCATTTCCCGGGCCACTCGGACAACGATCCGGCCAAGGGTGAGAACTTCATCAAGCGCGTGATCGGCGTGCCGGGCGACCAGATCGAGTTCCAGGGCAACGGCCTGATCCTCAACGGCGAGCCGGTCAAATACGACAACAAGGGTCTGTACGCAGGCCACAACGGTCAGGGCGAGGGCAGCTCGTTGCTGGTCGAGCACCTGCCGGGCCGCACGCATACCGTGCTGGAGACCGATTACGCGCGAGGCGAAGGGCAGTGGACCGTCCCGGCCGGCAAGTACCTGGTCATGGGCGACAATCGCGACAACAGTGACGACGGCCGTTTCTGGGGCCTGCTGCCGGAGGAGAATCTCCGGGGCAAGGCGTTCCTGATCTGGCTGAACTGCTCGGGCTGGTTCTGCAAGGACGGCTTCGAACCGTCGCGGATCGGCACGGCCATCCATTGATTCATGGCACACGCGTATCTGGGGAGAACGCAATGAAGAACATGACATCGCAGCGCGGCATCACCTTGACCTCGTTCCTGGTGGTGCTGATCGTGGTCGCCTTCTTCCTGTACATCGGGATGAAGCTGTTCCCGATGTACCAGGAGTACTACGCCGTGCGTTCGGCGATGAAGAGCCTGGCCAAGGAGCCGGGCGTGGGCAACATGGAGCCGCGCCGCATCCAGGAGATGTTCTTCAAGCGCCTGTACATCAATTACTCCGAAAACGTGAAACCCGCCGACGTGAAGTTCGATCGCATCGATGGCGGCTGGAACATGAAGGTCTACTACGAAGTGCGCCGTGAAATGATCGGTAATCTGGACGTGGTGGGCAAATTTGATTCAAACCAGGAATTGACCCGTAGCGGTGCCGACTAAGACCTTCCAACGCGGTGACCTGATCGGTCACGCCTTCAACGATCCGGGCCTGCTCCAGCAGGCGCTGACGCATCGCAGCGCCGGCACGCCCAACAATGAGCGGCTGGAATTCCTCGGCGACAGCATCGTCAACATGATGGTGGCCCAGGCGCTCTACGAACGCTGGCCCAAGGCCGACGAGGGCGCGCTGACCCGTGCCCGGGCCGAGCTGGTGCGCGAAGGCGCGCTGGCGGTGATCGCGCGCGAGCTGCAGCTCGGTGAGCGCCTGATCCTGGGGCCCGGCGAGATGAAGACCGGCGGCCACCGCCGTGACTCCATCCTGGCCGATGCGCTGGAAGCGGTGGTCGCGGCGATCTACCTCGATGCCGGCTTTGCCGCCTGCCAGGCGGTGGTGCTGCCCTGGTTCAGCGCCTCGATGCAGGCCCTGCCGGCCACCGGCAAGCCCGAGAAAGACCCCAAGACACGGCTGCAGGAATGGCTGCAGGCCCGCCAGAAGGCGCTGCCGCTGTACGAGCTGGTGTCAGAATCGGGTGACGATCACGCCAAGACCTTCCGGGTACGCTGCGGCGTAACCGACCCCGCTGTCAGCACCGAAGGCGAAGGTGCCTCGCGACGGCTGGCCGAACAACAAGCGGCTGCCGCCGCCCTTGAGCAATTGGATTCCAAGTGAACGAAGCAACCCCCCATCGTTCCGGCAGCGTGGCCGTCATCGGTCGCCCCAACGTCGGCAAATCCACCCTGACCAACGCCCTGGTGGGCGCCAAGGTCAGCATCGTCTCCAACCGCCCGCAGACCACGCGGCACCGGTTGCTCGGCATTGCCAGCTACCCGGAAGGCCAGATCGTGCTGGTCGATACCCCCGGCCTGCACCGTGCGCAGAAGCGCGCCATGAACCGGGTGATGAACCGCGCCGCGCGCGGCTCGCTCGAGGGCGTGGACGCGGGCATGCTGGTGATCGAGGCCGGCCGCTGGGATGACGAAGACACCCTGGCCTTCAATGTGCTCAGCGACTCGGGCATCCCGGTGGTGCTGGTGGTCAACAAGATCGATCGCCTGAAGGACAAGGGCGCGCTGCTGCCGTTCCTGCAGCAGGTCACCGAAGGCCGCACCTTTGCGGCGGTGCACCCGATCTCGGCGCAGAAGCGCAACGGCCTGGAGTCGCTGGTCCGCGACCTGATGAAGCTGTTGCCGGAAGCCCCGCCGATGTTCGGCGAAGACGAGATCACCGACCGCAGCCAGCGCTTCCTCGCCGGTGAACTGGTCCGCGAGCAGCTGATGCGCCAGCTGGGCGAGGAACTGCCGTACGCGACCACGGTCGAGATCGAGCGCTTTGTCGAAGACGGCAACCTGCTGCGCATCGGCGCGGTGATCTGGGTCGAACGCGAAGGCCAGAAGGCGATCGTGATCGGCAAGGCCGGCACCCGCCTGAAGGAAATCGGCGCCAAATCGCGCCTGCAGATGGAGCGCCTGTTCGGCGCCAAGGTCTTCCTGGAGACCTGGGTGCGCGTGCGCGAGGGCTGGTCCGACGACGAAGCCGCGCTCAAGGCGTTCGGCTACGAATAAGCCGGCCACTCCGGCCCCGGGCGGTTGAGTCATGCGCATCGACGATGAACCGGCCTTCGTACTGCACGCCCGGGCCTGGCGGGAAACCAGTCTGCTGGTCGAGGTGCTGACCGAGCAGTACGGCCGCATCGGGGTGCTGGCGCGGGGCGTGTCCAGCCCGCGCAGCCAGGCGTTGCGCGCGGCCCTGCAGCCGCTGCAGTGGATCCGCCTGACGGCCGTGCAGCGGGGCGAACTGGCCCAGCTGCGCGGTGCCGAGGCCTTGGACGCCGCGCCCCGGCTCACCGGTGAGGCGATGCTGGCCGGCTTCTATATCAACGAACTGATGATGCGGCTGGCGCCCCGCCAAGATCCGCTGCCCGAGCTGTACGACCATTACGCGCAGGTGCGTGCGCGGCTGCGTGACGGGGAGCCCCTGGCCTGGACGCTGCGTCGTTTCGAGCGCGACCTGCTGGAGGCCCTGGGCTTCGGTTTCGATCTGCTGCATGGCAGCGATGAGGAGCCGGTGGACCCGGCGGCGCGCTATGAGCTGGATCCGCAGGAGGGGCCGCGCCGCCTGCTCAGCGACCGTGGCGTGGATCAACGCCGGGGTACGGCCACCGGCAGCGCGCTGCTGGCGCTGGCCGCCGATGACATGCCGGGGCCCGAAGATCTGGGCAGCCTGCGCCGGCCGATGCGCGCGGTGCTGATGCACCATCTGGGCGGGCGGGGGCTCAAATCCTGGGAAATGCTGGAGGACCTGGCCCGGCGGCGCACGTAAGCGCTGCTGGGCCGCGGGATCCTTGCGGCGTAACTCATGCGGCGCCGGTGCCCCGGCTGCCGCCCCGCGCTCACTGCAGCAGGGCGTCCACTGCCACGCGGAAGCGGTTCTGCGCACCGGTCGACTCCGGCGCCTGGTGCAGCTGCCGGACTGCCCGCGCCAGGCGGGCGGCGCCGACGAACCCGCAGCTGGCCTGCAACCGGTGCAGCTGCCCACGCAGGGCCCGTACATCGTCCTCGCGCAGGGCCTGGGCGACTGCATCGCGCACGCCGGGCAACTCGGCCAGGAACAGTTCGCGCAGCGCGATGAGGTGGTGGCGCTGCCCATTCAGCGCGGCCAGGGCGGTGGTTTCGTCCCAATCCTGACGCAGGCCGTCAGCGTCGTCCGCCTCCGGGCCGAGCGGCGCCGACAGGCTGCCCGCGGTATGCACCAGGGCGCGGCGGACGGCTTTGAGCAGGTGCTCGCGGCTCAGCGGCTTGACCAGGGTCTCGCTGAAACCGGCATCGCGCAGGCGCGAGTGGATCGAGGTGTCGCCGTCGGCGGTATGCGCCAGCGCCGGGGTATCCGGACGCGAGCGGCGCAGTTCCTGCAGCAGTTGGGTGCCATTGCCGTCGGGCAGGTTCACATCGATCAGCCACAGATCGTGTTGGCTGCCGCGGGCGCGGTCCATGGCCGTGGCCAGTGAATCGGCGGTATCGACCTGGGCCGGCAGGGTTTCCAGCGCGGCCTTGAAGAAGCCGCGGCTGATGGTGTCGTCCTCGACGAGCAGGAATCGGGGCATGGGATCCCTCGGGGTCATCTGCATTTGGGCTGCCTCCATGTCAGCTGCGCCCATCTTAAACGTGAAGTGGCCCGCCGCAAGCCTCCCGGCGGCATAGCGGCTCAGCTTGCAGTTGGTATCTGCGACAATACGCACCCTTTTTGCCCGCAGCCTGTTGCCACGTGGCCCGAACCCGCTCCCGCCTCGACCGAACCCCCTTCCAGACCGACATCCTCGACCTCAGCCATGACGGCCGTGGCGTTGCCCGCCGCGACGGCGAGGGTGGCAAGGTCACCTTCATCACCGGCGCGCTGCCGGGTGAGGTGGTGACCGCCGAGCCGACCGCGCGCAATCGTCATTTCGATGAAGCCCGGACCCTCGAGGTCGTACAGGCCTCGCCGCAGCGGGTGACCCCGCGCTGCCCGCATTTCGGCGTCTGCGCCGGCTGCGTGCTGCAGCATCTGGAGGAGTCGCAGCAGATCGTGGCCAAGCAGCGCGTGCTGATCGACAACCTGACCCGGATCGGCCACGTCACGCCGGGCACTGTGCTGCCGCCGCTGGTCGGCGACAGCTGGGGCTACCGCCGCAAGGGCCGCTTCTCGGTGCGCCGCGTGGAGAAGAAGGACAAGACCCTGGTCGGCTTCCGCGAGCTGGATCCGCGCTTCGTCGCGGACCTGAGCCAGTGCCTGACCGTCATTCCGGAAATCGGCATGAAGGTCGGCGTGCTGTCCGAGTTCATCGAGACGCTCGATGGCAAACGCGATATCCCCCAGATCGAATTCATCGCCGGGGATGACGCGATCGTCCTGACCATCCGCCACATGCAACCGCTCAGCGACGCTGACCGCGCCGCATGGACTGCCTTCGGGCAGGAACATGGTTTTGCGATCTCGCTGCAGCCCGGCGGCGTCGAGTCGGTGCACCCGCTGTGGCCGGCCGAGGTGCCGCTGTCGTTCAAGCTGGCACCGTGGGATGTCGAGCTGGCGTTCCGCCCGCTGGACTTCATCCAGGTCAACGCCAAGCTCAACGTGCAGATGATCGCCCACGCGCTGGCGCTGCTCGATGCGGGCCCGGACGAGCGCGTACTGGATCTGTTCTGCGGGCTGGGCAACTTCACCCTGCCGCTGGCGCGCACCGTGCGCAATGTGGTCGGTGTGGAAGGCGATGCCGGCCTGGTGGCACGTGCGAAAGAGAACGCCGTGCGCAACGGGCTGGGGAATGCCGAATTCTACGCAGCGGACCTGACCCAGGACCAGCGCCAGACGCCGTGGATGCGCCAGGGCTTCGACAAGCTGCTGCTGGATCCGCCGCGCTCGGGCGCCATCGAAGTGCTGCAGCAGCTGCCGCTGAAGCAGTTCAAGCGGATCGTCTACGTTAGCTGCCATCCCGGCTCGCTGGCGCGCGACGCCGGCTACCTGGTCAATGAGCAGGGTTTCACCCTGGTCTCGGCCGGCGCGATGGACATGTTCCCGCACACCGCGCACGTGGAAAGCATCGCGGTGTTCGAAAAGCGCTGACGGCGTTCGCGCTTACCGGCCGTTCCCCGGTGCGGCGTTCTGCCACTGGCCCTGTGCGTCGAACACATAGGTCTGCGGGTAGGTCCCGCGCTCGGTGTCATCGCCCGCGGTGATATCGCAGCGGATGTCTGGCGACTGCGTGCTGTGCAGTTCGCAGTCGTCGACCGCAAGAATCTGCACGCGCTGCTGGTAGGCGCGCAGTTCGTCGCGGGCGGCGGTATCGGTGATGGATGCGGCACGATGACCGAGCTGTTCGATGAGCAGTTCGCGGACACGCTCGCGCGGGGGAACCGGCGCATCGACATCGGCCCGCTGCATCGCCCAGCCCATGCCCTGCGGAACGAAGCGCAGCATCCGGTAGCGGTTCTTGAGCCCGATCTCCATGCCGACCAGGCACTCGTAGGCACCGGTGACCGTCGTGCTGGCAAAGCACGGGCCATGCTCGAACCCGCGCGGGGTGAACATCGATTGCAGCAGCAGATCCTGCGCGGAGGCCGCCGGCGTCTTCTCCGCCTCGATCATGGCCATGATCGCCGCCTCGATCTGCGCAGGCGTGGGCGGCGTCGCGGCGAACCCGGGCAGTGGCAGCAGGGTCAACAACAGCGTGGGGAAGAGCGGCTTCATCGGGCGTCCTTGCAGGGCAGCCGGCCAGTATAGGAGCAGGCCGTGGCCGCATGATCGTGATCGCCGCATACTGTGCGCATGGGCATTGAAATCGAACGCAAATACCTCGTCACCGGTGAGGGCTGGCGCACTGCCGCGCACGCGGTGATCCCGATGGCGCAGGGCTATCTCAACGACACCGCCTCATTGGACAGCGGCGCACAGAAGGCCTCGGTGCGCGTGCGCATCCAGGGCGAGCAGGCCTTCCTCAACATGAAATCGCGCGAGATCGGGCATACCCGGCAGGAGTTCGATTACCCGATCCCGGTGGACGATGCGCGCGCGCTGCTGGCGCTGTGTGTCGGCGGGTTGATCGACAAGCGTCGGCATCTGGTCGAGCACGAGGGGCTGCTGTGGGAAGTGGACGAGTTCCTGGGCGAAAACGCCGGGCTGGTGGTGGCCGAAGTCGAGCTCGAGCACGCCGATCAGGCCATCACGCTGCCCGACTGGGCCGGCGCTGAGGTCACCGACGAGGTCCGTTATTACAATCTGGCGCTGGCTGCCCATCCGTTTTCACGCTGGTCCAGTGCTGAACGCGGCTGACCGCCAGACCTTGTAAACGCCGCGCAGCACCCACAATCTGGCGAGATGAAAATCGATATCTGGTCGGATGTGGTGTGTCCCTGGTGTTGGATCGGCAAGCACCGGTTCCAGCAGGGCCTGGCGCTGTTGGGGGATGACGCCCCCGAGGTGGAGGTGCACTGGCACCCCTTCCTGCTGGATCCCGACGCGGGCACCACCCCGGTACCGCTGCGCGAGGCCTATGCGGCCAAGTTCGGCAGTGCCGAGCGCACCGAGCAGATCCTGACCCAGACCCAGACCGCTGCGCGCGCTGAAGGCCTGCCGATGGATTTCGACCAGGGCCAGGTCCGGGTCACCACGCTGCCAGCGCACCGCCTGATGTGGCTGGCCGGGCGTGAAGGCGTCCAGGCCGCGGTCGGCGAGGCCCTGTTCCGCGCGCATTTTGCAGAGGGCCGCAACCTGGCCGAGCCGCAGACCCTGATCGATGCCGGCGCCGCCGGTGGCCTCAGCGCCGATCGGATCACCACACTGCTGGTCGGTGAGGAAGGGCTGGCGGAGATCCAGGCACAACTGGCGCAGGCGCAGCGGTTTGGCATTCAGTCGGTGCCCACCTTCGTGATCGACGATACGTACGCCATCCAGGGGGCCCAGCCGCCGGAGGCCTTCGCCCAGGCGCTGCGCCAGATCGCGGCGGAAACCCCGCCGGCAGGGGCTGCCGGGCAGGGCGCTGGCTGCGCCCCGGACGGCTGCGAGGTCTGACGCTGCGCGCGGGTTCTGCGACAATGCGGCAGTGCGCCATGGTGGCGCCCCGTATTGGAGACACCCCATGCTCGTGATCGGCGTTGCCGGGACCGAACTCACCGCCCAGGAACGCGAGTGGCTGCAGCACGACGCCGTGGCCGGCGTGATCCTGTTCAAGCGCAATTTCGCCTCGCGCGAGCAGGTGGCCGAGCTGTCGGCGGCCATCCGCGCCGCCGCGCCGCGCCCGCAGCTGATCTGCGTGGACCAGGAAGGCGGGCGCGTGCAGCGCTTCCGTGACGGTTACAGCGCGCTGCCGCCGCTGCAGGGCTTCGATGCCCTGTACGCCACCGATCCCGAGGCTGCGCTGGCATTGGCCGAACAGCATGCCTGGCTGATGGCCAGTGAAGTGCGCGCCAGCGGTGTGGACCTCAGCTTCGCCCCGGTGGTCGATCTGGGCCGTGGCAACCTGGCCATCGGCGATCGCGCGTTCAGCGCGGACCCGCAGGTGGTGGCTGCGTTCACCGCTGCCTATGTGCGCGGCATGCACAGCGTCGGCATGGCTGCCACGCTCAAGCATTTCCCCGGGCACGGCACCGTGCTGGAAGACACCCATTTCCACGATGCGAGCGACCCGCGTTCGCTCGATGAACTACGCGCGCTGGACCTGATCCCGTTCGCGGCCGGCATCACTGCCGGCGCCGATGCGGTGATGATGGCCCACGTGGTCTACCCACAGGTCGCGCCGGAGCCGGCCGGCTACTCGCCACGCTGGATCCAGCAGATCCTGCGCGAGGAGATGGGCTTCCGTGGTGTGGTCTTCTCCGATGACATCGGCATGGCCGCCTCGTTCTCGGCCGGTGGCGTCAAGGCGCGCGTGGATGCGCACCTGGAGGCCGGCTGCGACGTGGTGCTGGTCTGCCACCCCGAACTGGTGGAAGAATCACTGCGCGCGGTCGAAGGCCGCACCCTCAACACCGCTGCGCTGCTCGGCCTGATCGGTCGCGGCGCGCTGGGCTGGGACGGCCTGCTGGCCGATTCCCGCCACGGCACCACCCAATCCCGTTTGCTTGACACCCTTGGAAGAACCGTCTGATGCCCAACCTCACCATTTCCCAGGCCCTGGCCCAGGCCGACCTGCTGGTCGACCGTCCCACCATCGACAAGGCCATCGCTGGCATCGCCGACGCCATCGCGCGCGATTACAAGGGCGAGGTCCCGCTGTTCCTGTCGATCATGCACGGCGCGCTGCCGTTCGCCGGCCAGCTTGCGCTGGAGCTGGGCGCACGCGGCCAGGACGTGCAGTTCGATTACCTGCACGCCACCCGCTACCGCGGTGAAACCACCGGCGGCGATCTGGTCTGGAAGCACAAGCCGGCCACCGCGCTGTTCGGCCGCCGCGTGCTGCTGGTCGATGACATCCTGGATGAGGGTTACACGCTGCAGGGCGTGCGCACCTGGTGCCTGGAGCAGGGTGCCACCGACGTGCGCATCGCCGCGCTGACGGTCAAGCTGCACGACCGCGCGCTGCCGGACGTCAAGGCCGACTACGCTGGCATCGACCTGCCGGACCGCTACGTGTTCGGGTTCGGCATGGACGTCAACGAAACGCTGCGCTGCGTGCCGGCCATCTACGCGATGAAGGAATGATGGAGCACATTTCTCTCGCCGTCATCGGCGGCACCGGCGTCTACAAGCTGGCCCAGCTCGATGACGTGAGCAGCCACCAGGTCGAGACACGGTACGGCACGCCGTCCGGTCCGATCCGCGTCGGCACGCTGCTGGGCCAGCGCGTGGCCTTCCTGGCGCGCCACGGTGAAGGCCACTCGCTGCCGCCGCACAAGATCAACTACCGCGCCAACCTCGCCGCGCTCCAGCAGATCGGCGCGCAGCGCGTGCTTGCGCTCAATACAGTTGGCGGGATCACCGAACCGTTCGGCCCGCGCGTGCTGGCCTGCCCGGACCAGCTGATCGATTACACCTGGGGCCGCATCTCCACCCTGTGCGAAGAGCCGGGTACCGAGGTGCTGCACGTGGACTTCGGGCACCCGTATACACCGATGCTGCGCAGCAAGGTGCTGGCCGCGGCGAAAGTGACCGGCGTGCGCCTGCAGGACGGTGGTTGCTACGGTGCCACCCAGGGCCCGCGCCTGGAAACCAATGCGGAAATCGCGCGCATGCGCCGCGATGGCTGCGATCTGGTCGGCATGACCGGGATGCCCGAAGCGAGCCTGGCCCGTGAGCTTGGCCTGGACTATGCATGCCTGGCGATTGTGGCCAACTGGGCCGCCGGCTGTGGCGATGGCGATGAAATCACGATGGCCGAAGTACTGGCCAATGTGGACGCTGCCTCCTCCGGCCTGCCCGAATTGATCGGTGAATTGGCACGGGGGTGATTGTCATTCCGGTACAAGGTTTGCATACTCCGCCAGTGCGCTGGTTGAGCGTACACCACCCATTCATAGAAGAAGGTCTCGCATCACCATGCCGAACGGTACCGTCAAGTGGTTCAACGACGCCAAGGGATTTGGCTTTATTTCGCCGGAGGACGGCAGCGCCGACGTCTTCGCGCACTTCTCCGCGATCAACTCCAAGGGCTTCCGCAGTCTGCAGGAAGGCCAGAAGGTCACCTATGACGTGACCCAGGGCCCGAAGGGCGCCCAAGCCTCGAACATCGTGCCGGCTGAGTGATTTTTTCAGCTGCGCATTGAAAACCCCGCTTCGGCGGGGTTTTTTTTCATCAGTGAGTCCGCGCATGTCCCCTCGTCGCACCATCGCCATCGTCGGTTACGGCACCGCTGGCCAAGCAGCGTCGATCCTGCTTTCACGTGACCATCACGAGGTGCACGTATTCGAGCGTGCCGCCACCCCGGGTCCCGTCGGTGCGGGGTTCCTGCTCCAGCCCAGCGGTCTGGACGTGCTCTGGCAGATGGATCTGCTGCCCGCAGTGCTCCGCCACGGCGCTGCCGTGCGTCGCCTGTACGGCGAGACGCCGTGCGGACGCGCGGTGATGGACATGCGGTATGTCCATCTGGATGCCGCACTGTACGGCGTGGGCATGCAGCGCGGCGCGTTGTTCTCGCTGCTGGCAGCTGCGTGGGAACAGCCGGGCAACCTGCAGGCCGGTACTGCCATCGTCGAGGTCGACACCGCGCAGGGACGCGTGCGTGACACAGACGGGCGCTGGCACGGGCCGTACGATCTGGTGATTGCGGCCGATGGTGCCGCCTCCTCGCTGCGCGCGCAGGTGCAGGGCACCTCGCTGGACCGCGAATACCCGTGGGGCGCGCTGTGGTGCCTGCTGCCGCGCGGCGACTGGCCGCACGTGGATGAACTGCGGCAACGCTATGTGGCCGCGCGCAAGATGATCGGGCTGCTGCCGGTAGGGACCCGGCCGGGCAACGATGCGCCACAGCTGAGTTTCTTCTGGAGCCTGCCACGTGACCGCTTCGCACAGTGGGAGCGTGACGGCATGGCCCGCTGGCTCGATGAGATCGCCACGCTGTGGCCGCAGGCGCATGAGCGCCTCGCCGGCGTGACGGAACCGGGTCAACTGGCCCGCGCCGGGTACCGCGACGCCGTGCTCTCGCGCTGGCATCGCGGGCGGCTGGTGCTGGTCGGCGATGCGGCGCACGCGATGAGTCCACAGCTGGGGCAGGGCGTGAACATGGCGCTGATGGATGCGCTGGCGTTGCGCGACGCACTGCGTGCGCACGCCGATGCCGATGTCGCGCTGCGGGCCTACCAGGTGCAGCGGCGCGCCCACGTGGCGATCTACCAGTACTGGAGTCGATGGCTGACGCCCTTGTTCCAGTCCGAACGCGATGGACTGGCGCGCGCACGCGATGTGCTGTTCCAACCCATGGGCCGCGTGCCGGGTGGGCGCGGGCATATGCTCCGCGTGCTCAGCGGAACCCAACGTGGCTGGCTGGGCAGACTGCCGTTGTCGCCCGCGTTCGTGCAGGCGATGCATGCCGCGCGAGCGACGGATGGCATCAGCTGATAACCCTGTGTATCGGTGCACGCGCCGATGTGAAGGCGTGAATAACATTCATTGACGGTGGACTCACCGCTGGCATGGGACAACACTCTGGCAAACGCAGCGCTCGCGCGCTTATCCATGCGCGCCCTGCTGACACCGCTGATGCGCGTCCAATTCCTGATCGCGTGGAGGCCCGCGACGGCGGGGTGGTACGGTGATGCTGCGTTTGCGACCTACGGTCCGGTGGACCGATCGCAACCCAAGGAGATTGAAATGCTGTTCTCGGCCGAAACTCTGGAAAGTGAAATCCGCAAACTGCGCGGACTACTGCAGATGCTGCATGAGGATCAGCCGGACGTGATGGAAGACGTGTTCGAGTTCCATGTGACCAGCCTCATCACGCACGCCGCGCCGGAGCACCATCCGCGCATCCGTGCCGCCGCCCATGACATGCTGACCGCGATCCAGCGGCAACCCGTGCGGCCCAATCCGAATGCACCGGATATCCGGTTGATGCCCGACCTGTTGGCCTCGGCTGCCTGATCCAGGCAAGGTAGCTGGGGTCACGTACGTCGCGCGCTGTCCGAATCAGCGCGCCGGCAACGCGATGGCCTGGTCTTCGACACAGGCCACCAGCTGCTCGCCGGCACCGAGCACCGGTGCGATGCCGGCGGTGAATCCGGAAAACGCCGGCAGGATCGTCATTCCCTCGCGCATCCAGAACGACGGCCACCGCCGCTGCATGCCGGGCAGGCGCGCCAGCGGGTGCAGATGGCCGCACAGCACATGCAGGCCCGGCTGACGCTGCGGTGCATGGCGCAGCAGGAAGGGCCCCTCCTGCACACGCTCGCCGAGCAGTTCGATGCCCAGGTCGGCCTTGGGCAACACCCGGTCGTGATTGCCTTCTAGCGCGCCGATCCACAGGTGGGAATGCTGCTCGCGCCATCCCTGCCATTGCCGGTACCACGCCGCGCGATGCGCCGCGCCATGCAGGACATCCCCGAGAATCCACAGATGGCGCACGTCGTGGTGCTGCACCATCGCGCCCAGCCGTTGCAGATCATCGGAGGTGCCGCCACTGGGCAGGCCGATGCCCGATCGCCGGAACAGGTCGGCTTTGCCCAGATGCAGATCGGCGATCAACAGTGCGTGCCGTGCCGGCCAATGCAGCGCACGCGCGCCAAGCAGATGGACGGTCTCGCCGGCGAGGGTGATCGGCAGTTCAGGCGCCATGGCGCTTCTCCAGTTGCTGTGCGGCGCGCAGGACGCGGGTCTTCCAGTCTTCGTTGCTGAGCTGGCCGCGCAGCCGCTCGGCCCAGAGTGGGAAGGACAGTGGGCCCAAGCTGGCGGGATGCTGCAGGCTCAGCGTGCGCGCCTGGCAGGTGGTGAGGGCGCGGGCCAGGCTGTCGAGATCGAGTTGATCGTGCAGCACTTCGTGTTCGGCCAGCGTCAGCAGGATGTGATCCGGATCATGTTGGCGCAGGACGTCATACAGCAATCCGCTGGAGGCCTGCAGCTGCCGCAGGCTGCGCGGTGTCCGCCCCGGCAGCGCGGGTACCAGCATGCCGGACACGCGCGCGATGTCGCGGAACTGGCGTCGGGCAAGCTCGCCCAGATTGAGGCTCTCGCGCAGATCCGCAAGCAGTCCCTGCGGTTCCAGCAACGCGCGCACGCGCGCCGCATCGATCTCAATCGCACGCGCCGGGGCGAGCACGAAACCGTAATCGTTGGCCGCGTAACCGAACGTATTGCTCTGCAGGCGCGTCCAGCGCATCGCCATCAACGCGGCCAGCCCTTCATTGACCTGACGGCCGGCGAAGGGATACACGAACACGAACTGGCCTTCGCGCCGGCGGACATGCTCCACCAGCAGCAGCTCGGGCCCGGGCAGGGCCGACAGGCGCATCTGCAGCGCCAACAGCGGCGCCAACCACCGCATCTCCGGGCTCTCGGGCGGGTGGGCCAGCACGGTTTCCATTTCATGCCCGAGCGCGTCCGACAGCGGCAACCGACCGCCCTGCCAACGCGGCACCACCCCATCGCCGCCGCGCGCTACGCGCACGTAGGCGGTCAGGTTCTCCAGCCGCACCAGTTCCAGCAGGCGGCCGGCGAACTGGAAGCGATCGCCCGGGCGCAGCCGGCTGAGGAACTGTTCCTCCACCGCGCCGAGCCGGCCGCCGCGCAGGAACTGCACCATGACGCTGCCATCGCTGGTGATGGTGCCGATCGACAATCGATGCCGCAGCGCGACGCGGCGGTCATGCACGCGATAGAGGCCATCGTCATCGCGCACGACCTTGTGGAAGTCCGGGTACTGCGACAGCGCGCGCCCGCCCTGCACGATGAACTCCAGCACGCCCTCCCAGTGCGCGCGGTCCAGCCCGGCAAAGGCATGCGTGCGCCGTACCTGCTCGAACAGCGCATCGGGATCGAAGCCGCCACCGAGGGCGCAGCTCACGGCATGTTGCGCCAGCGCGTCCAGGGACAGCCGCAGCGGCCG
Organism: Stenotrophomonas sp. TWI273; assembly: GCF_039674765.1. Lineage (NCBI taxonomy): Bacteria > Pseudomonadati > Pseudomonadota > Gammaproteobacteria > Lysobacterales > Lysobacteraceae > Stenotrophomonas > Stenotrophomonas sp. TWI273. Next base: position 353,543 of record NZ_JBDJOA010000003.1, on the reverse strand, counting down.
GCGTGCTTCGATGTGGCCGTGGGCGAGCGCGCGCCTTGCCGCTGCGTACTCAATGAGCTCCAGCGCATGGGAGGGCACGCAGACGATGTGGCCCGATTCGCCGGGGCGGTGCCTGGCGCGCCCCGCACGCTGCAGCAACCGTGCGATGCCCTTGGGGCTGCCGATCTGCAGGACCTGGTCGACATTGGGGAAATCGACGCCGAGATCCAGGCTGGAGGTGGCGACCACGCAGCGCAGCCGGCCCTCGCGCAGGCCTTCCTCGGCCGCGCGGCGCAACGCCGGGTCGAGCGAGCCGTGATGCAGCGCGAGCGTGGCCGGGTCTTCCGGCCACACCGCGGACAGCGCCTGGTGCCAGAGCTCGGCGTGGGCACGGGTGTTGGTGAACAGCAGGCTGGTACGCACTGTCAGCAGTTTTTCCAGCACGCGCTGCAACTGCGACAGACCCAGATGGCCCGCCCACGGGAAGCGCTCGCCCTGCGCGGGCAGCAGCGTTTCCACACTGACCGGGCGCGGCCGCGCGCCAGCCACCAGCGGGGCATCGGGCACATCGGGCAACAGCACTTCGCGCGCTTCGTCCAGATTGCCCAGCGTCGCTGACAGCCCCCACACCTGCAGCGCTGGCAGGGCATCGCGCAGGCGGCGCAGATTCAACTGCAGCAGCACACCGCGCTTGTTGCCGAGCAGTTCGTGCCACTCATCCACCACCACGCAGCGCAGGTGCTGCAGGCGCGCCATCGTATCGGGATAGCTCAGCAGCAGCGCCAGTGATTCGGGCGTGGTCACCAGCACATCCAGCCGCCCTTCACGCGCCAGGCGCTTGTCGCGCGCGCTGGCATCGCCGGTACGCAGGCCCACCTGCCAGTCCAACCCGAGGGCATCCAGCGGCTCACGCAGTGCGCGCGCCGTGTCGGCGGCCAGTGCGCGCAGCGGGGTGATCCACAACACCTGCAGGACCGGTACGGGCGTCTTCGCGCGGCCGCGGGTGGTTCGGGGCGGTGGATCGTTGAGTGCCTGCAGCAGCGGCCCACCGAACATCGCCAGCGTCTTGCCGCTGCCGGTCGGTGTGTGCAGCAGGCCGGACCCGCCGGCCAGGTAATGCCGCCACATCGCTTTCTGGAAGGGCAACGGTGCCCAGCCCCGGCTGGCGAACCACGCCGTCAGGCGGGCCATGGCCTCGCGTCGCGTCACCGCGCCAGCGCCTGTAGCTGGGCCAGCGTGTCGGCCTCGCTGGCCGGCTTGTCATGCCGCCAGCGCAGGATGCGCGGGAAGCGTACGGCGATGCCGGACTTGTGACGCTTGCTGCGGTTCACCGCTTCGAAGCCGAGCTCGAACACCTGCTCGCCACGCACGCTGCGCACCGGCCCGAAGCGCTCGATCGTGTTCGCGCGGATCCAGCGGTCCAGCGCGAGGATTTCCTTGTCGTCCAGACCCGAGTACGCCTTGGCCACCGGCACCAGCGTCTCGCCGTCCCACACCCCGAAGGTGTAATCGGTGTAGAGCGTGCTGCGCCGGCCGTGGCCGGACTGCGCGTAGATCATCACCGCATCGATGGTCAGCGGGGCGATCTTCCACTTCCACCAGTCGCCGCGTCGGCGCCCGGCCTGGTAGACGGAGTCGCCGCGTTTGAGCATCAGCCCTTCCACACCACGCTCGCGGGCCAGATCGCGCTGCGCGGCCGCCGCGCTCCAATCGGCCACGCGGACGGCCGGCGACAGCATCAGGCGCGGGTCGGCCAGCGTGGCGAGCACCTCGGCCAGGCGCGCACGCCGTTGCGACAGCGGCAAGGCGCGCAGGTCGTCACCGTCCAGTTCGAGCAGATCGTAGGCGAGCACGCGCACCGGCGTATCGCGCAGCGTCTTGGGGCCAGGCTTGAGGCGCTGGATGCGCGTCTGCAGCGCGGTGAAGGGCAGCGGCAGATCATCGCCGTCGGCCCAGGCCAGCAGTTCGCCATCGATCACGCAGCCATCGGGCAGCGCCATCGCCGCCGCTTCGATCTCCGGGAAGCGCCCATCCAGCCGTTCTTCGCCGCGCGACCACAGCGCGACCTCGCCCTGGCGGCGCAGTACCTGCAGGCGGATGCCATCCCATTTCCATTCCAGCAGCCAGTCGTCGATCGGCCCGAGCGTGTCGACCTCCGCCTCCAGTGGTGAGGCCAGGAAGAACGGATAGGGCTGCTGGCGATCTTCCGGCCGCTCTTCCGGGGACAGCAGCGCCGCCAGCAGCCCGGGCGTGGGTACCCAGCTGCCGAGCATGCGCTGGGCGATGCGCGCGATATCCAGGCCTGACCATTCGGCCAGTGCCTGTTGCACCAGCCGCTGCGATACGCCCACGCGCAGCGCGCCGGTCAGCAGCTTGTTGAACACCAGCCGCTCGTCGAAGGCAAGCTGTTGCCACGCCTGCGTGATCGCGGCGTGGCGCACCGGTTCGGGTTGATTGGCGACCGGCAGCAGCTTCTGCTCGATCCAGTCGGCGAGCGCGATATCCGCCCCGGCCTGCACCGGGTCGTCCATCAGCAGGGTGAGGGTCTCGGCCAGATCGCCGACCTGGTCATAGCTGTCGTCCACCAGCCACGCCGGTGTGTCGGACATCTCGGCCACCCACGTGCGCAGTTCGGCGTTGCCGGCGATCTTCTGCCGCGCACTGGTGACCTTGCCGCCGGCCAGCAGGAACAGTGCCCATGCCGCGTCGTGCGGTGGCGCCTGCTGGAAGTAGCGCACCAGCGCAGCGCGCTTGTCGCCGGTAGCGGTGCTGCGGTCGAGTTCGCTGTAGAGCGCGGCGAAGCGTTTCATTCTTCGTCCCCGTAGCCGGTGGCGAACGCCTCGGCGGCGACACCGCGCTCGCGCAGGAACCGGATCAGCGCATCGGTATTGCCGTGGGTGGCGATGACGCGGCGGGCACCGGTCTCGGCGATGGTGCGCAGCAGGTCGGGCCAGTCAGCATGATCGGAGACGACGAAGCCACGGTCGTAGTTACGGCGGCGGCGGTTGCCGCGCACCCGCATCCAGCCGGAGGCAAAGCCCAGCTGCGCACCCTTGAAGCGGCGCATCCACGCGCTGCCCGCGGCCGAGGGCGGGGCAAGAATCAACTTGCCGGCGAACTCGGCACCGCGCGCCTGTTCGCTGACTGGCTCGGTCGCCAGCATCGGAATCCCGGCTTCGCGGTACACCGCCACGCCGGTGGCGATGGCGCCATGCAGCAGTGCAGGCTGGTCATCCAGTGGCAGCAGTTCGGCGAGGATCCGCTGCGCCTTGCCGAGCGCGTAGCACAGCAGCACGGCCGCCTCGCCGCGCGCTTCGCACTCGCGCCGCCAGGCCACGATGTCGGCGGCGACCTGCGAGGTGTCCGGCCAGCGGTAGACCGGCAGGCCGAAGGTCGCTTCGGTGATGAAGGTGTCGCAGGGCACCACCTCGAACGGGTCGCAGCTCGGATCGGGCTGGCGCTTGTAGTCGCCCGAGGCCACCCATACCCGGCCTGCATGGGCGATACGCACCTGGGCCGAGCCGAGCACATGCCCGGCCGAATGCAGCGAGACCTCGGTGTCGCCCAGGGCGAAGCGCTCGCCGTACGCGTGCGCGGTGCAGTCCACGTCGCCCAGGCGCCAGCGCAGGATCGGCAGGGTCTGCGTGGTGCAGTGGTAATGGCCCATACCGTTGCGCGCGTGATCGCCATGGCCGTGTGTGATCACCGCACGCGGCACCGGCCGCCACGGGTCGATGTGGAAATCACCGGCCGGGCAGTACAGCCCCTCGGGCCGGAGCACCACCAGATCGTCGTTGTCGGCATCGGTGTTCATGCCTGCACTGTGCCGCCGCGCTCGTGCAGGAGGTGAGAATCCGCATGAACGGCGGCCTGCAGGGGGATGCGGCAGAATCGGTGCATCTGTCTGCAAGGAGGTCGCCGTGATGACGTCTGCATTGCCCGCGTTCGAAACGCACCAGGTGAGCAACCAGCCGCCACCTTTCGGGGGGCGCAATCTGTGGGCCGACGACGTCGCGCTGGCCGAGGCAGTACAGCGCGAAGGCGGCGCCGCGTTCGCGGGCCAGTTGGCGCGCTATGGCGGTCTCGCCGGCGATGAGCTCTATCGGATCGGCTTCGATGCCAATCGCGATCGCCCGCGTCTGCGCACCCACGATGCACAGGGCCATCGCATCGATACCGTCGAGTTCCATCCGGCATACCACCAGCTGATGACGGCGGCGAAAACGCATGGCGTGGCCGGGCTGTCCTGGCACGATGGTCGCCCCGGCGCGCACGTGGCACGTGCGGCGTTGAGCTACCTGCATCACCAGGCCGAGGCGGGCACCAGTTGCCCGTTGACGATGACCCACGCTGCGGTCGCCGTGTTGCGCCAGGATCCGTCGCTCGCCGCCTGGGCGGACAAGGCGGCAGCACCTCACTACGACCCGCGTGACGTACCGATTGCCGACAAGGCCGGGATCACCCTGGGCATGGGCATGACCGAGAAGCAGGGCGGTTCGGACGTACGCAGCAACACCACGCGGGCCGAGCCCCAGGCCGATGGCAGCTATGCGTTGGTGGGCCATAAGTGGTTCTTCTCCGCGCCGATGTCCGATGGCTTCCTGGTGCTGGCGCAGGCGCCGGGCGGCCTGAGCTGTTTCCTCATGCCGCGGCGCCTGGCCGATGGCCACCGCAACGCGTTCCGTCTGATGCGCTTGAAAGACAAGCTTGGCGACTGGTCCAACGCTTCCAGCGAGGTGGAGTTGTGCGGGGCCTGGGCGCAGCGGGTGGGCGAGGAGGGGCGCGGGGTGGCGACCATCATCGGCATGGTCATGATGACGCGGCTGGATTGCATGCTCGGTGCCGCCGCCGAGATGCGCATGGCGCTGGCGCAGGCGCTGCATCACACCCGGCATCGCAGCAGTTTCGGCACGCGGCTGAGCGAGCATCCGCTGATGGCCAACGTACTGGCGGACCTGGCGATCGAATCCGAAGCGGCCACGGTGTTCGCCATGCGCGTGGCACGGGCGGTGGATCAGGCCGGGACGGATCCGCAGCAGGCGGCATTCGCGCGCATCACGACGGCAGTGGGCAAGTACTGGGTGTGCAAGCGCGCGGCCGTGTTCGTCAATGAAGCGCAGGAGTGCCTCGGCGGTGCCGGCTATGTGGAAGAGTCGATGCTGCCACGGCTGTATCGTCAAGCGCCGTTGAATTCCATCTGGGAAGGCAGCGGCAACATCCAGTGCCTGGATGTGCTGCGTGCGCTGTCGCGCGAACCACAGGTGCTGCAGGCGCTGGACGCCGAGCTGGATGCGGTGGCCGGTGTGGATGCGATCTATGACGAAGCCCTGCGGGCGTTGCGCATGCAGCTCGCGGCAACACCGGAACAAGCACAGGCCCGCCGTATCACCGAACGCCTGGCGCTGGTGTTGCAGGCCGCGGTACTGCTGCGCGCGCAGAGCCCGAACGCATCGGCCTTCATCCGCTCGCGGCTGGGTGCCGAGCATGGGATGGCGTTCGGGACGTTGCCGGCCGACGTGGACTTCGCGGCCGTGCTGAGCCGCGCGCTGCCGTGAACGCGCCCCAATGAAAACGCCCCCTCAGGAGAGGGGGCGTTGGTCACACCCGAAGGCGGCGTGAGGGACGCTGGACTCAGCGCTTGGCTTCGTTGGCGTTCTTCTTGGCATCGTCGGCAACGTCGCGCGCCTTGTCGGCGACCTTCTGCGCGGCATCGGCAGTGGAATCGCTGGCGTGGGCAGCCGCATCCTTGGCGGCGACCTTGGCCTCGCCAGCGGCCTCGGAGGTCGCTGCGGCAGCGCGGTCGAGCGCCTGCTGGGTGTCGGCGGCGGCGCGCTCGGAGGCGGCAGCGGCATCGTCGGCGGCAGTGCGGGTGGCGGCCGCGGCCTTGTCGACCGCTTCGCGCGCGGCGGCATTGGTGCTGTCGGCGGCCTGGGCGGCATCACGGCGGGCCTGTTCGGCCTCCGGGCCCTTGCACGCGGCCAGGCCGAGCAACAGGGAAGCAGCCAGCAGGGAGGTGGTCAGCGGACGGATCTTCATGTGGCGCTCCAGAACGGCGATGGATGGGAGGCCAGCCTATTCATGCGCCTGTGAAGAACCGGTGCGCGGCAGGACATGCATAACACGCGCCCAAAGAAAAAGCCGCTGGCGAACCAGCGGCTTCTTCAGACTTGCTTGAAGAAAGAAGTTATTACTTCTTGGCTTCTTCAGCAGCGTCCTTGGCCTTCTCGGCGGTGCCTTCGGCAGCCTTGGCAGCGTCAGCAGCCTGGTCGGCAGCAGCGTCGGTGGCAGCGCCAGCAGCCTGGGCAGCGGCATCGGCCGAAGCGTCAGCAGCGGTGGTGGCGGTGTCGGCAGCAGCCTGGGCAGCGTCAGCAGCCGGGGCGCCAGCAGCAGCGGCCTGGTCAGCAGCGGCCTGGGCGTCAGCGGCAGCTTCGTTGGCCGAAGCGGCGGCGTCAGCAGCCTGCTCCTGCTTCGAGCAGGCGGTCAGAGCCAGGCCCAGGGCCATTGCGATCAGCAGCTTGTTGATGCTCATTGTTGTGAATCCTCGTCGTTAGATTAGGCAACGCGCTATTGCGCGCCCGGCAACATGATGACAAGCCACGATTGGCTGTCAAGCGATCGCGCATTCAGTTTTGAGAAATGCGCGTTAAATCAAATCAAATCAATTCGATAGCGATGGCGGTTGCTTCGCCGCCGCCGATGCACAGGGTAGCAATTCCGCGCTTGGCGTCACGCTTGCGCAATGCGTTCACCAGCGTGACCACCAGCCGTGCACCGGAGGCACCGATGGGATGACCCAATGCGCAGGCGCCGCCATTGACATTGACCTTGTCGTGCGGAATGCCCAGCTCGCGGATCGGCGCCATCGCGACCACGGCGAAGGCTTCGTTGATCTCGAACAGATCCACCTGGTCCAGCGTCCAGCCGGTCTTCTCCAGCAGCTTCTGGATCGCACCGATGGGGGCGGTGGTGAACCATTCCGGCGCCTGCGAGTGCGTCGCATGGCCGACGATGCGGGCCAGCGGCTGCAGCCCGCGGGCGGCGGCATCTTCTTCGGCCAGCAGCACCACGGCGGCAGCGCCGTCGGAGATGCTCGACGAGCTGGCGGCGGTGACCGTGCCGTCCTTCTTGAACGCCGGGCGCAGGGTCGGGATCTTGGCGATGTCCGAGCGGCTCGGCTGCTCGTCCTGTGCGTATTCGACCTCACCCTTGCGCGTGCTGACCTTCACCGGAACGATTTCACCATCGAAAGCGCCATTGGCCTGGGCGGCCTGCGCACGGCGCACCGATTCGATGGCGAAGGCATCCTGGTCCTCGCGGCTGACCTGGTACTTCTCCACGGTGCACTCGGCGAACTCGCCCATGGCTTTGCCGTCATACGCATTGACCAGACCGTCGTGGGCCATGTGGTCGATCACCTGGAAGTTGCCGAAGCGGTTGCCGGTGCGCGAGTTGGGGATCATGTGCGGGGCGTTGGACATCGACTCCATGCCGCCGGCGACCACGATGCTGGCCGAGCCGGCCTTGATCAGGTCATGCCCCAGCATGATGGCCTTCATGCCCGAGCCGCACACCTTGTTGAGGGTGGTGGCGCCGGTGGAGACCGGAATCCCGGCGGCGATCGCGGCCTGGCGGGCCGGCGCCTGACCGAGGTTGGCCGGCAGCACGCAGCCCATGATCACTTCGGAAACGTCCGCAGCCGGTACTCCGGACTGCTCCAGGGCCGCGGCGATCACGGTGGACCCCAGGGTCGGGGACGGCACGCCGTTGAACTGGCCCAGGAAGGAGCCGATGGCGGTGCGCTTGGCGGCGGCGATGACGATGTTGGACATGTGCAATCTCTTTGGTGCGTGAGCGAAGAGCGGAATGGGAACGCGGGCGTTGGAAGCCGACGCATTTCCCGGCAGACTGCGTGGGGGTCGGTCCAGTATAGAGGGTCGGCATTGACTGCCGGTGTCTGCCCGGGGGCAGGCAGGTGGGGAAGGTCCATTCACAAGGGGAGCAGGGATGAAGCAGGTTGTGATCGGCAGGTCGGCCTTGGCCGCGGCATTGGCGCTGGCACTGAGTGCGTGCGGAGGCGGGGGCAGCAATGTCCGCGGGGACCTGGAGCCGTCGCCTCCCCCGACCACGCCCCCGTCGCCGCCGCCCACCACACCGCCTTCTCCGCCGCCGACCACGGCCCCGCCGCCGCAGCCGTCCATCGATGCGCACCTGAGCATCGTCCAGGCGGGCCCGGCGCAGTCTGCCGGCTGGACCGGGTCCGGCGTGCGCATCGGCGTGGTCGATTCGGGCGTGAACCGCGAGCACCCGGCACTGAACGGGCGGGTGCTGGCCAATTACACCTATGTCGATCCCCGCGTGAACAATGTCAATGTGGATGACGTGGTCGGTCACGGCACCGTGGTGGCCCAGCTGGCGGCCGGCGCCAGGGTCGGCAGCTGGCCGGGTGGTGTGGCCAGCGAAGCGCAGATCGTCTCGGCGCGCATCATTGCTGACAAGCGCCCCGTCGATGACGGTTCGGGCAGTGGCAACGAGATCACCGGTGCAGTCGGTCTGGACGGTGTGCATCAGGATCTGATCGCCGCCGGCGTCAAGATCATGAACAACTCGTGGGGCGGCCTGTACTGGACCAACCCCTCCGCCACCGCGCCGATCGCCCAGGAATACCGCCCCTTCATCCTCAGCAACGGCGGCCTGGTGGTGTTCGCCACCGGCAACGAGAGCAAGCCCAATCCGTCCAGCATGGCGGCGCTGCCCAGCCAGGTCGGCCCGGGCGGCAGCCTGCCCGCTGCGGATCTGGAACGCGGCTGGCTGAGCGTGACCGCAGTGGACACCGCCGACCCGAGCAAGCTGGCTTCGTATGCCAACGCCTGTGGCGTGGCGGCACGCTATTGCCTGGCCGCCCCGGGCAGGGTGGCCTACGTCGATCCCGCCAGCAAAGGGGGCACGCCAACGTACTTTTACGGTTCGGGCACGTCCTACGCGGCGCCGCTGGTCTCCGGCGCGGCCGCCCTGGTGTGGCAGAAGTACCCGTATTTCACCAATGATCTGGTGCGCCAGACGCTGCTCGGCACGGCCACCGATCTCGGTGCGGCCGGCGTGGACAGAACGTTCGGCTATGGCCTGCTCAACATCGCCAAGGCGATCAACGGTCCGGCCAGGCTGGACTGGGGCGATACGACGGTCAATGTCAGCACGCCGGGGCTGAATTCGGTATGGAGCAACGACATCAGCGGCAGCGGCGGACTGACCAAGCAGGGTACGGGTGCGTTGACCCTGGCCGGCGCCAATACCTACACCGGTGACACGTTCATCGAGCGCGGCACCCTCGCGCTGCGCGGCGGTGCGTCGCTGCGTTCCAACGTGCTCATCGTGCCGCAGGCCGGTGACCCCAACGGCGCGGCGCTGCAGTTCATGAACGGCACCACGCGGGTGAGTGGCAACGTGGACAACGGCGCCAGCGTGATGCTGCGCAGCGACAACATCGATGCGGTCATCGAAGGCAACTACATCCAGCGTGCCGGCGCGCAACTGGTCGTCGCACTGGGGGCCAACCCGCTCATGGTGAACGGCACCGCCACGCTGGCCGGCACGGTCCGTGTGGACAGCATCATCGCCGGTTACGTGCCCCGTGACGGACGCACGCAGCCACTGCTGCACGCCGATGGTGGGGTGGCCGGCACGTTCGCCAGCGTCACCAACGGACTGGCACCCGGCAGCCTGCTCCAGGCCAGCCTGCTGCACGCCAACAACGACGTCACCATGGTCATCGACCGCATCAGCGTCACCAGCGCCAGCCTCCAGGCCGGCCTGGGCGGCACGGCGCTGGCCTCGGCAGCGCGGGTCGAATCCGCGTTTGAAGTGCTGGATCGCAACGGTGCGGCACTGGACGGGTTTGCCGACGGGGCCGGGAAGCTGCAGCAGGTGGATGGCGCCAGCGCCTTGCAGGCCAGCCTGGACAGCCTCTCCGGCAAGGCGCATGCCCTGGCCACGGCAGCGACCTTCGACAGCATCGACATGAACCGACGTGCGCTGTCGGCACGGCTCGGTGAGGTGCAGGCCGTGCCACGCCTGCGCGGTGCCTGGCAGAGCACGCTGGGCGAGGCGGGCCAAGGCAGTTTCGCCGGCAACGGCGTGGCGACCCGCGGCTGGATGATGGGCCAGGACATGGCGTTGGGCAGCCACGGCATGCTCGGTGTCGCGTTCGGTGAAACGCGCAGCTACGGCAGCCGCGAGTGGGGCAGTGACCGCGGCCGCGACCGTCAGTCGCAGGCGCAGGTGTATGCCGGCTGGGGCACCGGCCGCGCCTATGCGATGGGCCAGGTCGGCGCGGGCCAGTTCACCCGTGAGATCGATCGCCAGTTGCTGCTCGGTGCGGGGCAGTACGGCGTCAATGCGCGCTATGGCGGCAGCTTCAGTGCGGCCAGCGTGGAGTCGGGCTACCGTTTCGGCAGTGCCACCGCCTCGCTGACGCCTTACCTGGGCGCCGAGTACGCCCGGGTGGACAGCGATGGTTTCAGTGAAACAGGCGGCATGGGTTTCGGTCTGCGCGCGCGCGATGCCGTGAGTACGCGCAGCCAGGCGTTGGCCGGCCTGCGCGCCGAGCGGCGCTGGGGCGGCTGGTCGCTGCGCGGCTATGCCGAATGGCAGCAGCATCTGTCCAGCGACGGCCTTTCGCTGGATGCCAGCTTCGTCGGTGTCGAGGCCTGGGCGCCGGTGGCCGGGGTGCAGCCGGCCCGCTCGGGCGGGTTGTTCGGGCTTTCGCTGGAGTCATGGTTGAGCCGCAACAGCCGCCTGGCATTCGGGTACGACCAGCGCTTTGGGCCACGCGGCGATCTGCGTCAGGCGCAGCTGCGGTATTCGGCTGGGTTCTAGACGCGGGCCTGGCCGCGACGCACGAAAAAAGAGGGCGCGATCGATGATCGCGCCCTCTTCGTTTGTCAGCGCAGCGGCTCAGTTGCCGCGCAGGCTGCCCCGGCGCGGCGTGCTGCGGCCCAGCGGCATCTTCAGTTTGCCGATCGACAGGATGCGCGATTCGGCGATCTGGTCGGCGGCGCGCTGCGGGGCGATGCCCTCGCTCTGCGACAGCGCGAAGATGCGGCCGAGGTTGTGGTAGATGCTGCGGATCAGGCGCATCGCGCGCTCACGGTTGTAGCCGTCGATCTCCAGCGAGACGTTCATGACGCCACCGGCGTTGACCGCGTAATCCGGTGCGTAGAGGATGCCGCGCGCGTGCAGTTCATCGCCGACCTCCAGGCTGGAGAGCTGGTTGTTGGCGGTACCACAGACGATCTTGCACTTCAGGCGCGGCAGCGTGTCTGGATTGATCGCGCCTTCCAGCGCGCAGGGCGCGAAGATGTCGGCGTTGACGTCGTAGATGTCTTCCGGCTTGACCGCCTCTGCACCGTATTCGGTGACAGCGCGATCCACGCGCGTGCTGTCCAGGTCGCTGACGTACAGCTTGGCGCCACGATCGCGCAGCAGCTTCACCAGCTCCATGCCGATATGGCCCAGGCCCTGCACCGCGATGCTGGCCTTGCCCACTTCCTCATGGCCCAGCTTGTGCTGCATCGACGCCATCAGCGCCTGCAGCGCGCCGTATGCGGTGAACGGTGCCGGGTCACCGGAGCCGCCATGCACCTGGTGGACGCCGGTGACGTACTCGCTCTCCAGGTAGATGTTCTCCATATCGTTGACATCGGTGCCGACGTCCTCGGCGGTGATGTAGCGGCCACCCAGCGAATCGACATAGCGGCCGAAGGCGCGGAACAGCACTTCGGTCTTGTCGCGCTTCGGGTCGCCGATGATCACCGCCTTGCCGCCACCCACGTTGAGGCCGGCCAGGGCGTTCTTGTAGGTCATGGTGCGGCTCAGGCGCAGCGCATCGGCCAGGGCCTCGTCGGTACTGGCGTAGGGACGCATGCGCACACCGCCCAAGGCCGGGCCGAGGGTGGTGTTGTGGATGGCGATGATCGCCCTCAGACCGGCGTCGCGGCTGTGGCAGAACACCACTTGTTCGTGACCGGTGGTTTCGAGGGTTTCAAATAACATGGTGGCTCCGATGGTGCGAACGGTGGCGAACAGCGGCGAACGCGCCAGCAAAAGGTGGGTTGTAAAACAAAAAAAGCGACGTCGTCGGGTCTCGGACGGGTCGCGCGGCGCCATTCTAGTGCATTCCGACGGACGGTGTTGTCAGGGGTCTTGCGCCCCACGGCCATTAAAGTTGCTGAAGCGCAGGCCGATGCCGTGGCAACGGTGTGGATGGCCGGTCATCGCAGGAAGGATCACGTGGGCGCAGTCGCAACAAGGCAAGTGCGGGACCCGGCGCGTCCAGGGCCATGGGCATGATCGGCGCTGTGGTTGTCGGCGCCGCCGTGCTGGCGCTGCTTGGCATGGCCGCTGTGCTCCGTCACCGGCGTGCCGTGGTGGCGCCGTCGATGGCCCGTGGCACTGCCACGCACGGGCGAGCCGCGGCGTTGCCGGTTGCCCCGGTAGCGCCGGGTACCGATCCGGTGGGGGTGCTGCAGGCCGGGCTGCATACGCTGGCACTGGTGCCGCGCAGTGGCGATGCCGCCGACGCCGCGGCCCCGCGCACCGTTGAACTGCGTGATGCCGTCACCGCCTCGCTGCTGGCGCGGGACTGGTCGGCCAAACACCTGCCCCGCCGCCCGCAGCTGCTGCCGCAGCTGATCCAGACCGTCAACGACAGCGACGCCTCGGCGCGCGCCATGGCCGGGATCATCGGCCAGGACCCGGTGTTGACCGGCAATCTGCTGCGCATCGCCAACAGCCCGGTCTACCGGGTGCAGGCGCGCCCGGTGGAGACCCTGCAGCGTGCGGTCACCCTGGTTGGTACCGATGGCATCCGCCAGATCATCAGCGCGGTGCTGGTGCAGCCGGTGATGCAGCTGCAGTGCGATGCCTTTCCCCAGTTCAGTGCGGTGATCTGGGAGCATGCGCTGCTGGCCTCGCGTGCTGCCGCCGACCACGCACGCACGGTGACCCATGAAGATGGCTTCGCCGCGCAGTGGCTGGGCCTGACCCAGGGCCTGGGCGCGGCGCTGGTGATGCGCCATCTGCTCGATGCCTGCGCGCAACAGGCGCTCGCCGCCCCGCCGCGCACGCTGGCGGCGGATCTTCTCGACAGTTGGACCCTGCCGGTGGCCAGCCGCATCGCCGCGGCATGGGAGCTGCCCAAGGCCGTGCACGATGCCTTGATCCGCCAGAGTGGCAGTGGGCTGGCGGCCAGCCTGCGCTTTGCCCGTGCGGCGGCGGCGGCCAGCCTGCTGTGCCGCCATGGCCAGATCGGTCAGGTCCAGGCCCTGGCGTTGCTGGAGCAACTGGACGACACACCGCCGCACGCACTGCAGTGGATCTGGCGGCGCGTGCACGGGCGCGCCGTGGAAACGCTGGAGGGCGACGAGGCCGAGCGCGACGTGGCCCAGGCCGGCTGAGCTAGAGCTGCGACTCCAGCGGCAGCCAGCTGATCGCGCGCGCGCTGGCCCGCAGCCAGAACCCGGTGTCCGGTTCGGTATACAGCCAGTGCGGCGGCTGCGCATCGCGCTCCAGCCACCGCACGTCGCCGTCCGGTCCCAGGGCCACCCAGTAGCTCTGGCGTGGGCTGGCCAGGCGCAGGTACTCCTCGCGCAGCTGCGCGGCGAGCACCGGATCGTTGAACAGCACGCCCATCTCGGTGTTCAGATACGCCGAGCGCGGGTCCAGATTGAATGAGCCGACGAAGCCGCGCTGGTCGTCGATCATGAACGCCTTGGTGTGCAGGCTGGCGCCACTGCTGCCGAACAGACCGCCGCCATCGACGTTGCCGCGCGATTTGAGCTCGTACAGCTGCACGCCACTGCGCAGCAACGGTGCCCGGTAGTGCATGTAACCGCTGTGCACGGCGGCCACATCATTGGCGGCCAGGGAGTTGGTGATGACCGCGACCTGGGCCCCGCGCGCGACCATCGCGCCCAAGCCCTCGGTGCCGTCCTCGCCAGGAACGAAGTAGGGCGAGATCAGCAAGGCTTTGTGCTGTGCGCTTTCCAGCTCCTGCACCAGGCGCGTCACCAGCCAGTCGGCCTGATCGTCGCGGCGGTGCTTCATCGGCGGGTCCGAGGCGATCTCCACGTGGTGTGACCAGTGCAGATCCAGCGCATCGCGGTAATACGATTTCGCCGCCTGCGAGCGCGCCACGCGTTCGAGATAGGGCTTGGCACTGTCCAGGCGCGCTTCGTGCTCGCTTTCGCGGATCAGCAGGCGCAGCTGCGGTTCGGTGTAGAACGCCAGCGCACGGATCGGCACAGCGGTATCGCTGTTCCAGTAATCGTCGAAGATCGTGTTGGCCTGCTGCACCGCTTCGCCGGCGACCAGCAGATCCAGGTCGCGGAAGTTCACATCCGGGCGTGCGCTGAAATACTCCTCGCCGATGTTGCGGCCACCGACGATCGCCACGCGCCCGTCGGCGATCCATGACTTGTTGTGCATCCGGTGGTTGACGCTGAAAACGCGCTGCACCATCTCGACCAGGCGCCAGAGCCCGTTGCGGTTGCGGAACGGGTTGTACAGGCGGATCTCGATGTTGGGGTGCGCATCGAGCGCCATCATGAGCGCGTCCTTGTCCTGCGCGTTCATGTCATCGAGCAGGATGCGTACCCGCACGCCGCGCTCGGCCGCGCGGTACAGCTCGTTGGCCATGAGATGGCCGATGAGGTCGTCGTGCCAGATGTAGTACTGCAGGTCCAGGCTGCGCCCGGCGTGCTGGGTGATCACCGCGCGTGCGGCGTACGCGTCCAGCCCGTCGGACAGGAAGGCCACACCGGTCTGGCCGGGGTGCTCGGCCTGCAGGCGGACCAGCTCGCGATCGATCGGGGTCTGGTCGGCCTGGGTGGGCAGCACCGTCGAACGCTCGCCCACGGCCTGCGGGGTGAGGTGGTCGGCCAGAAGCAGGCCGCTGAGGACCAGCAGGATCAGCAGGGCGACAACGATCCCCAGCCAGCGCAGCAGCCGGCGCCAGAACGGTTTTTTCTCGGTCATGCCCCGATCGTAAGCGGCCGGGGCGTGCAGGGCGAGTGCTGGCGCGGTTTAGAAACGCTCGTCCGGTGCCAGGTAACGCCACTGGCCCGGGACCAGCTTGCCCATCGCCACGCGGCCGATGCGCAGGCGGCGGATGCTGATGACCTCCAGCCCGACCTGGGCGCACATGTCGCGCAGCTGGCCCGGATGCACCGGCTTGATCGCAAAGCGCAGGCGGGTTTCGTTCTGCCAGCTCACCTTGCACGGTGGCAACGGCCAGCTGCGGAAGCTCAGGCCGTGCGCGAGGCGCTTCATGCCGTAGGGCGCCAGCTCGCCACTGACTTCCACCAGGTATTCCTGCTCCAGCGTTGCGCCGCGATCCTTCAGGTGCGAGATCACGCGCCCGTCCTGGCTGACCACCACCAGGCCGCTTTCGTCGTCGGACAGCGGCATCACCAGCTGCAGGGCGTGGAAATGCCGCTGCAGCAGGGTCACCCCGGTGGCGTCGAGTTCACTGCGGCTTTCCGGGGTCACCAGGGCGCACAGTTCGTCCGAGCGCATGCCGGCCGGCTTGTGCAGCAGCATGCTCACGGTCTCGGTGCGGGTCGCCTCGGCGTTCTCGCGCAGCACGATGTCCTCGTCGGTGACCATCGTCTGCGGCTGTTCGACCACCTGGCCGTTGACGGTCACCCAGCCGCCCTCGATGTAGCGCTGGGCGTCGCCACGGGAGCAGCCGATCAGGCTGGTCAGGCGTTTGTCGAGTCGGATCGGGTCGGTCATGGGGCAGGCAACATAAAACGGGAAACGGGCGGGGAGTGTACTGGCTGGGGCCCGGCGCTGCGCGATGAGGGCCGCTGCGGCTCAGGCCGGCGTGCGTTCCAGGTGGGTCAGGTACAGGCGCAGATCGAACTCCAGCTGGTGATAGTCCGCTTCCATGTGGGTACACAGCTGGTAGAAGGCCTTGTTGTGGTCCGATTCCTTCAGATGGGCCAGTTCGTGCACCACGATCATCTTCAGGAACGGCGCCGGTGCCTCGCGGAACACCGTGGCGATGCGGATCTCGCGGCTGGCCTTGAGCCGGCTGCCCTGCACCCGCGAGACCGTGGTGTGGGTGCCCAGCGCGTGCTTGAGCACCTGCAGCCTGCTGTCGTAGATCACCTTGGACAGCGGCGCGGACTGGCGCAGGTAGCGCTCTTTCAGGCCCTGGGTGTAATCGTAGAGCTGGCGGTCGTTGCGGACCGTATGCAGTTCGGCATAGCGCTGCTCCAGCCACGGCCCCAGCCGGTCGCCCGCGATCAGCTCGCGCACCTGCTGCTGCAGGGCGTCGGGATAGCCGGCGAGGTACTTCAGGGCGGTCATCGGGCGGTTGGGGCGGGACGGGCAGACCAGTATGATG
Organism: Stenotrophomonas sp. TWI273; assembly: GCF_039674765.1. Lineage (NCBI taxonomy): Bacteria > Pseudomonadati > Pseudomonadota > Gammaproteobacteria > Lysobacterales > Lysobacteraceae > Stenotrophomonas > Stenotrophomonas sp. TWI273. Next base: position 337,159 of record NZ_JBDJOA010000003.1, on the reverse strand, counting down.
GCCTCCGGAATCCCGCAACAACAGATGCTAGGCGTATGGCGAAGGCAAATCCCCTGCAGGAGCAGCTGCTCAAGGCTGGGCTGGTCAAGAAATCCCAGGTCTCCCAGGCCGCCCGTGAACAGGTGAAAGCCCGTCACGGCAAGGCCCCGGCCGCGCCCAGCGAAAGCCAGCGCGAGGCCGAGCGCCTGCGCGCGGAAAAGGCCGAGCGCGATCGCGCGCTGGAAGCCGAGCGCAAAGCCAAGGCCCACGCCCAGGAACTGCAGGCCCAGGTCCGCCAGATCGTCGAGGCCCACAAGGTCAAGCGTGAAGGCGAGAGCGAGTACCGCTTCAACGATGGCACGCTGATCCGCACCCTGCTGGTCAACAACGTGCTGCGCCGCCAGCTGGCCTCGGGCAGCCTGGTGATCGTGCGCCATGGCGACGGCTTCGAACTGCTGCCGCGGGCGGCGGCCGAGAAGGTCCGCGAGCGCGATGCCAGCGTGATCGTGCTCGACAACAGCCAGCCCGGCAGCGAGCCCAGCACCGGCAACGCCGAGGACGATGCGTACTACGCCCAGTTCCAGGTGCCGGACGACCTGGTCTGGTAAGCCCCGTCTGAAGCGTTCACCCGGCGCCGCGGGCGTTCAGCCCCACGTCGGCTCGGCGTCGTGGGCCGGGTCTATGCTGGTGGCCTGACACCGGCATGGGAGACACATCATGGCGACAGGTTGGGCAGGCGACGGCGCCGTCCAGGATCAGATCGACGCCACCGTCGATGAGGCCATCCAGCGGGCCCGCGCACAGTTGCGCGACGGCCCCGGATTGACCCACTGCGAGCACTGCGACGCGCCCATTCCCGAGGCGCGGCGGAAGGCCGTGCCCGGCGTACGCCTGTGCGTGCGCTGCCAGGAAGAAGAGGACGCCGCCCAGCAGGAGGGCAGCGGCTACAACCGCCGCGGCAGCAAGGACAGCCAGCTGCGCTAGGTATCGATCCCGCAGCGGGCATTGCCTGGCCGACGGCGGCGGGACTTAGCCGTCCCCTTGAATCCCGCCCGGCGCCTGCGAAGGATCGCGCCAACGGCGCACGGTGCGTTGGAAAAACATGTTGTTGGGCATCTGCAGGACCGTGCCTTCATGCCCGCTGCCGGTTTCCTGCAACGTGGTGTAGATCAGGTTGATGTCGATCACGCGGCCCTTGAGTCCAGGCTTCTCACCGTTTTCCAGCAGCTCGATGTAATCGTGCAGGCGGAACGGCCGCGTGGTGAAGATCAGCAGCGTGCAGAAGATGTTGGACAGCACGCTCCACGCGGCGAAGAACGCCACCGCGCCGACCGCGGCGAACCCGGTGAAGGCGGTCCACAGCACCGTTGCCGAGACGCCCACGATGTTGAGCACGATCAGCAGCACGGTGAAATACACCAGGAAGGTGAACACCCGACGTGCGCCCATGATCATTTCCGGCGGGAGTGTGTAGTGCTCACCGACGCGGCGGATCAGCCGCCGGGCAACCAGCCGCAGCAGCCAGGCCACCAGCAGGGTCACCAGAATCTGCAGGGCAGGGACCCCGTAGTGCAGCCATTCGTGGGTCCAGGCGGGCAGATGGTCTTTCATGGGGGCGGAATTCCTTTGCAGCGATAGTGCCGATCCCGCCATGGTAATGCCGATGCGCCTCGCCGCATCGTGGCGTGCGCTTACGGCCGCGGGCTGCCGTACACATCGAACGCAGCGATCATCGCCGAGGCGCACAGCGGCGCGTTCTGCGCGTACTGCAGGCAGACATCCGGCGCTTCGGGCGCCAGCGTGAACCGGATCTGCAGCGGACTCCACGGCAGCGTGCAGCCGGTGGCCAGTGAGAGCAGCATGGCCAGGCAACTGGATGACATGGGGATACTCCTTGGCGGGCGCCGGTAGTGACAGAGGATTGGATGCCGCGTCGGCCAGGAAGGTTTAAAGACCGCAGAAATAATCCGCCTTGCCGCACGCGTGCCACACGCGAGTCCTGTAGCGGCCGGTAGGCCCCTGGGCAAAATCAAGGAGGAGGTCGTCGCCTTCAGGCGGCGGCCGGGGGACATTTGCCGAGGGCCCGCCGGTTGCTACGGGGCCCTCACGCTCGCGGCAGCCCCAAGCGGAGGCACCTGAAAAGAAAGTCAGAACGGGCTTAAACCTTTTCCATGCCCCCCGCATCCAACGGATATGCTCGACACGACCATGCCCGCCTCCAGCGCCACGAACCAGGCCGATGCCGCCGACGACCACGCCCTGGTGCGTGCCGCAGCCGCCGGTGACGTGACCGCGTACGAACGCATCTACCGACGGCATGCGCCGCGTGTGTACGCCGTGCTGTGGCGGCTGTGCGGCGGCCACGCGGCCCGCGCCGAGGATGCCCTGCAGGAGGCCTTCCTGCAGGCATGGCGCGCCCTGCCGGGCTTCCGTTTCGAAAGCAGCCTGGGCACCTGGCTGCACCGCCTGGGCGTGAATGCAGCGCTGATGGAACTGCGCGCCAACGCCACCGGCGATGCACGCGATGCCGGTGAGGAAGGCTGGGAGTCGCTGGCGATGCTGCCCGCCCAGGACCGCTGCGCGGGCACCTCGATGGACCTGGAGCGCGCGCTGGAAACACTGCCGCCACGGGCCCGCGCGGTCCTGGTCCTGCATGACATCGAAGGGTGGAAACACCAGGAAATCGCCGACCAGCTGCAGATGGCCGTTGGCAGTTCCAAAGCACAGCTGCACCGAGCGCGCGGCCTGCTGCGTGCACGCTTAGGAGAAACCGCATGAACCCCCATGATTCCGAACACGACGAACTGACTGCACGCCTGCGTGCCTTGCCTGCCGAGCGCGTTCCGCCGGCACGGGTCTGGCAGGGCATCGCCGCACAGTTGCCGGCCCAGGCCCAGGTCCACGCCCCGGCGGTTGCCGTGGCAACGCTGCCGACACGCCGCCGGCGGGAGCGCTGGCCGCTGCGCATCGGGCTCGGCCTGGCCGCCGCACTGGCGCTGCTGATGGTGGTGCCCACGCCGGTTCCGCATACGCCGGCACCGTCGCTGCTGCAGCGCCAGGCCGATGCGATGGCCGGCGAATACCAGCAGGCGATTGCGGCGTTGCCCAGTGCCGATGTCACCGATGCGTGGCGCCCGGCCCTGCATGAACTCGATGCCAGCGCGGACAACATCCGCGCGGCCATCGCTGAAAATCCCCGCTCGCGCTATCTGCTCGGGCAACTGCAGCGTACCTATGCGCTGCGGCTGGAACTCACCCAGCAGGCGGTGCTGTCCGCCGGCCTGCCCACTTGAAGGAGAACCCCATGCGCATTCCTCTGTCCCTGATCGCCGCCCTGGCCCTGTGCCTGCCGGTCGTCGCCCACGCCGCCACCAACGTCAATGAGCGCCACCCACTGGGTGCCGGCGGCCGCGTGGAAATCAGCAACATCGCCGGCAAGGTCACCGTGCGCGGCTGGGACCGCAACGACGTGGCATTGACCGGTTCGATGGCCGATGGGCTCACCCTCAAGCAGGACAAGAGCAGCAACCGTGTGCGCTGGGAAGTGGAGTACCCGCGCGGCCGCAGCAATGGCGGGGCGACCCTGGAACTGCGCGTGCCGCGTTCGGTGGAAGTGCAGCTGGGCACCGTCAGCGCCGACATCGACGTGGCCGATATCGACGTGCGCCGCCTGCAGGCCAACAGTGTCAGCGGCAGCATCACCGCGGCCGGGCGCAGTGGCGAGACCACGTTGAACACGGTCAGTGGTGGCATCCGCTCGCAGCTGCAGACCGCACGCCTGGATGCGCGCACGGTCAGTGGCCAGTTGCTGGCCGGCGGGGGAGCGTCAGGGGAAGTAGCGGCCGAATCGGTCTCCGGCCGGGTCAACGTCAATGCCGGGCGGATCCAGCGGCTGGCGGTGGAAACCGTCTCGGGCAGCCTGGATGTGAGCGCGACCGGCATGGCGCCGGGCGGCAAGGTGACGATGCAGACGGTCAGCGGTTCGGTCGCGCTGAAGCTGCCGGCCAATGTCTCGGCGCAGTTGAACGTCAAGACGTTCAGTGGTGGGATCCAGTCCGACGCCGGGCAGGTTGAGAAGCCGCGCTACGGCCCCGGCCGCAGCCTGGATGCGCGTCTGGGGTCGGGCGATGGGGATATTTCGATCAACGCCCATTCCGGGAGCGTGCGGGTCAGCCTGGGCCGCTGAGTGCGGCCACCGCACCGGCCAATGCCGGTGCGGTCGGCAGCAACGTCAGCCGGCTTTCTTCAGCGCCAGGGTATTGCCCAGCACTTCGATCTTGCCGCCACCTTTACGGAAAGCAGCCAGATCCGCAGCGATGCTCTGGCTGCTGACGGCGGAGTTGGACCCTTGCTTGCGGTCGACGCGAACGGTGTTGCTTGCCTTGGGGGAGGTCTTTGGCGTACGAGCCATGGATGCTCCTGCTATGGATGAAGCGTGGAAGAAAACGTCGACAGATCCTGCTGTTGTCGACGGTAGTCCTGCCGCACGAGGCGGCAATCATCGCCGCCCATGTCGAACTGGCGGCAGATCGCGGGTCGCTGCGAGTAGATCGTGCAGCGCAGGTGATACGGGTCGATCGCAGCGCACCAGCCTTCTTCGTTGCGTGCCATCACCGTGCCGCCACGCGCATCGGTATCCAGCAGGTAGCCGGGCACGTTGTCGTCAGGCATGACGGTGACGGTGAGCCGACAGCACACCGCGTCGCAACGACGGCAATCGATGGGGTCGGGCTCGGACGATGTAAGAAGTGCAGCCAGGCGTTCGCCCAATCTGAGTGTCTCTTGGCGGCTCGGGGTGCAGCAGGCTGTGAACGAGCCGGATCACAGCGATGAGCGATACCGGCACCGCGGACAGGTCCGGACGGTGGCAGCATCGAAGAGGACGGTGGCCTGGGAGGCCAGGAAGATCGTGCTGGTTGCGTCAAGCGCATTGCGCTTTGAAGCGGAAAGATGATAGCGCTTTCGGCGTAACGTTTTGTTAATAAGGGCGTTCACACCTCTTCAGGCCTTGTGGGACAAGGCCTGGCGTTGCCGGTGGATCAGTTGGCGGCGGCCAGTGCCAGCCCGTGGACCACACCGAACGACGGATTTCCGCGGACCAGGGTCGAGCCCGGGAAGGCGTTGGCCACGGCCTTCTGCAGGTAGCCGGCGCGCGACATGCCACCGGTCAGGAACACCGCTGCCGGGTCGTGGCCGATGTCGCTGCGCACCTGCTCCAGCAGGGCGGTCAGCTCGCCCAGATACCCGCCGGCGGCGGTCTCCAGCCGCGAGGCATCGATCTGCATCTGCAGGCCGCGTTCGATGAAGTCCAGCGCGCTGTCGTGGCTGGCCACGCTGCTCAGGGCGATCTTGCAGCGCTCGACTTCACGGTACAGGCGCGCGGTATTGCCGGTGTCCTGCAGCGCGGTCAGGCGCGGCCCGAACGGCGCGTCCACATCGCGGTAGGTGTGCTGGCGGAAATCACGCTGGCGGGTCATGTCCTGCACCATCGCCGCTTCCACGTAGTGGTGCGCCGGCACGCGGGTGATGCCGCGGCCGAACAGCGGCATGTAGCCGCCCAGGCTCAAGGCCAGATCGATATCGGTACCGCCCCGGGCGATACCCCAGGCACGGTGGATGGTCGGGGCCTGGCCGCCGCCTACGCGCGCATGGGCAACGTCGGTGGTACCACCGCCGATATCCACCACCACCGCGTCGTGCTCCTGCGGGCTCTCGGCGTGGTAATGCATCGCGGCGGCCGCCGGCTCTTCGAGGAAATCGATGCTGTCGAAGCCGGCTGCGATCGCCGCGCCGTGCAGGATCTCCAGCGCCTGCGCGTTGCCGGCCTCGCCGATCGAGCTGCGGAACTGGACCGGGCGGCCCAGCGTGGCGGTGCGGATCGGCGTGTCCAGCTGGCGCGAGGCGGTCAGGCGGATGTGCTCGAGGATGTGCGTGGCGATGCCGGCAATCGTCTGGCGCGCACGCGGGTGCAGGTTGTAGCCGAGCATCGACTTGGGGCTCTGCACCAGGTTGCCTTCGTTCTCTTCGAAGTAGGCCTCCAGCGCGTCATCGCCATAGACCGCGTTCTGCAGCAGGGTGGTGGAGCTGAGCGGGGCGCGCATCTGCTCTTCCATCCACTGCCGGCGCACCACGCGCAGGGCCTCGCGGCGCAGCGCATCGGGGGTGCGTTCCTGGCCGGCGGCGCGGGCATCGCGCGCGGCCGCGTCGACCAGCCGGGCCAGGTCGTGCTCCAGCGCCGGGGTCAGTTCGAAGTCGTTCGGGTCGCGCATCACCTCGGGGAAATACACCGTGGTGCGGAACTGTTCGGCCTGGCCGAACTGGATCGGCACGACCTTGCCGTCGATCACCACGGCGGCGGCGGAGTTGCTGGTGCCAAAGTCGATGCCGAGTTTCATGCGGGGGGCCGGGCCGGTGGTCAGGGGGCGCGCACTTTGCGGCAACGGGACCGCCGACGCAAGGGCAGCCGGTAACGGGCGGTTACACTAGCGGCCGTTTCGTAACCGAAGAGCTGTCGATGTCCGCCATTCCCGCCTGCCCGCAGTGCACCCTGGAAAACACCTATGCCGATGGCGCGCTGTTCATCTGCGCGGACTGCGGCCACGAGTGGGCGGCCGGTGACGGTGGCGGCGAGGCCCTGGTGGTACGCGACAGCAACGGCAACGTGCTGGCCGCCGGCGACACCGTGACGGTGATCAAGGACCTGAAAGTGAAGGGCTCCTCGATTCCCCTCAAGCAGGGCAGCGTGATCCGCAATATCCGCCTGGTCGAGGACGATGCCGAGCACATCGAAGGCAACTCGGAAAAGATCAAGGGCCTGGTCCTGAAGACCTGCTTCCTCAAGAAGGCCTGAGCCGGCTCAGTTGGCGTTGGTGCCGCGCTGGCGCCAGCGCTGCAGGCTGTCCAGCTTGGCCTGGTAGCGGGATCTGAGGGCGTCGCCGTTTTCGCCGGCCAGATCCCGCGCGCGCTGCATTTCGATCGAGGCCCGGCGCGCATCGCCGGCCAGGAAGTAGCTCCGGGCCAGCGCGAAGTGGAAGGGATGGGCGGTCTCGTAGAGACGCACGGCCCGGCGGTAGAAACGCACCGCCGCGGCGTAGTCCCGGCGCTGCTCGGCCTGCGCGCCGAACATGTACTGGGCGAAGGGATCGTTGCGCTGTACGCGCGCCAGCCGGCTGGCCAGCAGGCCGGCCTGGTGGGTGTCGCCCATGCGCCGGTACAGCGCGCTGGCATTGCTCAGGCTGGCGCCATGCCGGGGTTGCAGGCGCAGGGCGGTTTCATAGTCCTTGCGGGCCTGGTCCAGCGCGCCGATGCGCGCGTCCAGAACGCCCAGGTTGTTCCAGGCGGCCACGAAGTCCGGCGCCATGCCCAGCGCGGCCCGGAAGTAGGCGCGGGCGCCCCCGGTATCGCCGGTGGCCATGTGGTCGGCCCCGCGGTTGTTGTAGAAGTGCGCCAGCGTGCGTTGCCGGGTGATGCGCTGCGGGCCGAGGGGGTCGTACAGCACGCTGTGGTCCAGATCGACCGTGCCGCTGCGCCCGTCCAGCACGATGCCCGCATTGACGTGGCCCACGCTGTAGATCACCCCGGAGGCCTGGTACCAGCTCACCACCTGCGCCACTTCCTGGACATGCGCATCGATGCCGGCGAGGTTGGCCAGCGTGACGAACAGCAGGGTGAAGGACAGGCAGTTGGCGCGCCGCGTCTGCCACGTTTCCGTGATGGTGTGGGTCGCGTCGGGGTCGTAGGCCAGGTGCAGCCCGTGTTCGTCGAAGATCATCTCGACCAGCCGCTGCAGGCGGCGCTCGCGCGAGTAGCCCGGGTCGATGACCCGTTCGTGCAGCAGGGCGAGCAGCGGGGCGGGCACCTCCAGGATCTGCGCCGGCGTGGGCAGTGCGGTGGCACTTGGCGCAGCTGCGGCCGGCGGCGCCGTGTCGGCCGCCCAGGCCGGCGCGGCGGCCACGGCCATCCACGCGATCAGCAAAAGTCTGCATGCGGTCATCGCCGTCACCTCGCGAGGCGTTGGGGTCCGTCCGGTCCAGTCTAGGCGGGTCGTCGGGCGCTGGCATGCCGTTCATCGGCGGATAGCGCCATCCACAGGGGATGTGGATCAGCGGTCGACAAACATGTGGATAACCGGGCGCACCCACTGCGCGGCAACGGTTCTGTGAGGGTGGTCAAAAAACCACCGCCCGGCTTGCCAGCGTCGCTGCGACGGCCAATCATGCGTGCATGCACGTCGAACCGATTCCGCTGCCCGCCGGGCAGCTTGCCGAGCTGGAAACCGCCTACGCCCTGCCGCCGCGGGCGTATCACAACTGGTCGCACGTGCAGGCCGTCCTGCAGCACTGCCGCACGGTCGCCGAGGCTGGGCCGGGCTGGCTCCGGCCGCGTGAGGTGCAGTTGGCCGCGCTCTATCACGACGCCATCTACGATGCGGGCCGCGGCGACAACGAAGCGCGCTCGGCCGAGATGGCACGCCAGGCCATCGCACGCTGGCTGCCGGAGGCCGGGATCGATGCGACGCGGGTGGTCGAGCTGATCGAACTGACCGCGCGCCACAGCAAACTCGCGCCCGGCGATGTCGATCCGGAAGCGGCACTGTTCCTGGATTGCGACATGGCCATTCTGGGGGCGCCGGCGGCGGTGTTCGATGCGTACGACCGCGGGATCGCCGAGGAGTATGCCGGGCACGTGCCGGGCGTCCTGTTCCGGCTCAACCGTCGGCGCTTCCTCAAGCAGGTGCTGGGGCAACCGCGGATCTTCCTGAGCGACTTCTTCCACCAGCGGCTGGATGCGGCCGCGCGCGACAACCTGCGCCGGCGGGTTGAGCGCTGAACCACGCCCGCTACACTGTGCGCGCTGTTTTCCCTACGTGTGTGGCCATGTCCGTATCCGTTCCAGATCCCGATCCGCGTCCGCAGCCGCCGGAAGAACCCGGCCCCAACGAGTGCTGCGGCAGCGGCTGCCCGCTGTGCGTGCTGGATCTGTACAGCGATGAGCTGCAGCGCTACCGCGCCGCCTTGGCCGCGTGGAAGCAGCGCCACCCCGATGCCGCCGACTGACCCCAGGAACTGCGATGTCGCTTCCCCTGCCACGCCCTTTCCGCTGGCCCGCGCAGCAGCACGCACGCGTTGCCCTGCTCACGCTGGTGGCGCTGGCGCTGTTCGTGGCCATCGCGTTGTGGACGCAATGGGCCCGCGATGACCTGGACTGGGTGCAGGCCACGCTGAGCCTGTACCTGCATGGCCCCTGGGGGCTGGCGCTGCGCACGGCTTACTGTGTGCTGGCGCTGGCGATCATGCTGCTGGCCGTCGCGCTGCATGCCAACAGCCGATCACCCCGGCGCAGTCCGGCCGCGCCGCTGCTGTTCTGGGTGGCCGCGCTGGGATTGATGGGGGTGGCGATCGGCGACAGTTGGCTGCCCGAGCGCGCGCCGCTGCTGGCACCGCTGGTGCACGGGCTGTCGGCCAATACCGCGTTCCTGTGCGTGAGCGTGGCGATGCTGCTGCAGAGCTGGTACCTGCGCGCCGATCCGCGCTGGCGCACGTGGGCCGGGCCGGCCTGGTGGTGGGCCTGGCTGTGCTTCGTGCTGCTGTGGCTGCACGTGCTGTGGCGCGGCCCACCGCGCGGCGCTGGGCAGAAGCTGGTGATTGCCGTGGTGCTGGTGTGGCTGGTCTCGGTGGCCTGGCAGCTGTGGCGGCAGGCGCGTCGCGACGCGCGCTGAGCGTCCGGCCACGCTGTGTACATGCCCTTGGCAGGGCAGGGGCGTATCGTTGGCGCACTAGTCATGGGATGCGCGACGATGCGGCGAGCCGGTTGGGGGATGATGCTGGGGGTGGTGCTGGCGGGGATGTCCGGACAGGCGCTGGCCGCGCCGCCGCAGCAGCTCAGTCACGGGCGTTTCGAGAACGTGCCGGTGTACCTGCCCGACGGTCGCCCGCAACGGGTGGTGGTGTGGTTTGACGGTAGCGCCAGCCATGCCGACAGCCAGCAGCGCATCGATGCCTTGCGTGCGGAGGGCGCCCTGGTCGCCCAGGTCGATGTCGCGCACCTGCGCCAGGTGCTGGCCCGCGAGAAGAGCGGTGATTGCGCCTTCGGTGCCGGCGATGTGGAGAATTTCTCCCGCTGGTTCCAGGCCTATCTGCACGTGCCGGGCTATCACCTGCCGCTGATCGGCGGGGATGGCGAGGGCGCGGCGCTGGCCTACGCGGTGGCCGCCCAGGCCGATACCCAGGTGTTCGCCGGGTTGCTCACCACCGGCTTCTGCCCGTCGGGCGTGCGCGAGCGCAAGGTCTGCGGCGCCGGCAGCAGCCACGGCCGCCTGCAGCCGGCCGACCTGAACTTCGCCTGGTTGAACGCCGCCGGCGATGTGCATTGCCCGGCCGGCGAGTCGGCTGCGTTCGTGCGCCAGGTCGGCATGGGCCGCCAGTTCGAGCGCACCGCGCGGGGCGACGCGTTGCCCGGCCTGCTGGCCGCGGCCAAGGTGATCGGCGCGCAGAAGGGCGTCAGCCTGGCGCCGCCGCCGGATGACCTCAAGGGCCTGCCGGTGGTCGATGTGCCGTCGAGCAAGCCGGGCGACACCTTCGCCATCTTCGTCTCCGGTGATGGCGGCTGGGCCGGGTTGGACAAGGAAGTGGCCGCGTCGCTGAGCGAGGCCGGGGTGCCGGTGGTCGGGGTGGATTCGTTGCGCTACTTCTGGACCGCACGCACGCCCGACGGCTTCGCCCGCGATCTGGAGCGCATCGCCACGCACTACAGCCGCCAGTGGCAGCGCCGCAACGTGGTGCTGGTCGGTTTCTCGCAGGGCGCCGATGTGCTGCCGGCGGCCATCAACCAGCTGTCACCGGCTACCCGTGAATCGGTCTCGATGATCGCGCTGCTCTCGGTCGGCAAGACCGCCGACTACGAGTTCCATGTCAGCAACTGGCTCGGCGGTGGTGGCGATGGCCTGCCGATCGCGCCGGAGGTGGCCAAGCTGCCCGCCGGCAAGACGTTGTGCGTCTACGGCGAAGACGATGGCGACGCGCTGTGCCCGTCGCTTCCCGTCGGCGGCAATGCGCAGGTCATCAAGCTCCCCGGCGACCATCACTTCAAGGGCGATTACGACCGCCTCGCCGACACCATCGTCCAGCATCTGCCGGCGCGCTGAGCGTAGCCGGCCCCGGCCGGCACAGGCTCAATCGTGCCGGCGCGGGTCCAGTGAGATCAGCCGGGTCGCATCGAGCAGGGCGGCGGGCAGGTGCACACCGCCCGGCGCGGCCAGATAACGTGCGCGCCAGACCGGGGCGAACTTCGACTTGAAACGACGCAGGCCGCTGAAGCCGTAGAAGCGTTCGCCATGCCGCGCGACCACATTGGCGAAGCGGTTCCAGCGCCCGGCGAGGCGATGTTGGGCCAGCCCGGACAACGGTGCCATGCCCAGCGAGAACCGGTGGAAACCCTGCTCGCGGCCCCACAGGAACAGCTCGATGAACAGGAAATCCATCGTGCCTTTGGGCGCATCATCGACGTGCCGCATCAGGTCGACCGACAGCTCATTGCCCGCCGGCGCCTGCCACAGATTGGCGAAGGCCACGATGCGGCCTTCGGCTTCCACCAGGGCGACCGGAAAGCGTGACAGGTAGGCCGGATCGAAACTGCCCAGCGAAAAGCCCTTCTCATCGCCGGCCTTGTCATCCAGCCACTGCTGGGAGACCACCGATAGTGCCGGCAGCAGCGCGGGGACTTCCTCGGGCGGCGCAACCCGGAAGGTCAAGCCACCGCGCTTGCCGCGGTTCCAGGCCTGGCGCAGGTCCGCGCGATCGCGGCCTTCCAACGTGAACGCCTGCAGCGGCACCATCGCCTCTTCGCCAAGCTTGACCAGGGTCAGGCCCAGGTCGAGATAGGTCTGCCAGTGCGCCTCACCAACCTGGTAGAACACCGGGCGCAGGCCGAGCCGATCGGCTTCCTCACGGAAGCGCCAGATCAGCGCACGTACCACGTCGGGCGGGCCGACCGGATCGCCCATCGCGATCAACGAGCCGCCGTAGCGCTGCATCATCACGAAGCCTTGCTGCGCCTCGTCACGCAGCACCGCCTTGTCCGCGGTGAGCACGAGGCAGGCCTGGGTGTCTTCGGCCGCTGCCAGGATCGGCGCGAGCGCGTCCAGCGTGGACGCATCAGCGGCCGGCAACGGGCTGCGCGTGCTGTGCAGCAACCGCGCCAGGCCGAAGATGGTCAGCGCGATCGCCACCAGCAACAACGCACGCAATGCACGCGGCGCGTTGCCCTGCAGCGCGAACTGCCACCACAGCTCGTTCTGGTATTCCACGTGGCTGTAGACGAAGAACAGCAGCCAGATCACCGCGACCAGCACCAGCCCGAGGTTGCGGATCCACGGCCATGACCAGGCCTCGTCCAGCAACGCGCCCTGGCGATAGAACTCACGGCGCGAGGCCCACAGCGCGGCGGCCACCAGCAGCGCTGACAGCGCGATCAGCACCTGCCCACCGCGCAGCCAGATCGGCAAGGGCGAGAGCACACAGATGCCAAGCGCGAGCATCCACGCGGCGTGGCTGCGCCGCTGCAGGCCCTGGCCGATCAGCAGCAGCGCGACACCGGCCAGACTGCCAAGCAGGTGCGAGGTTTCCAGGATCGGCAGCGAGGCGGTGATCAGGTGCCGGCGCGGCGTCGGCAGGGTGCCATCGATCACCAGTGCCGCGCCGACGCTGAACACCGCCAGCGCGATGATCTGCGGCAGCCACGGGCGCAGCGCGGTCCAGCCGACCCGGGTGGCACCGGCACCGGCACGCAGCGGGCGGCGCAGCGCCGGCGCGACCGCCAGCACCGTCGCCAGCAGCAGCGGCAGCACGTAATAGGTCACGCGGTAGATCAGCGCCGCCGCCAGCACCGCAGCGGGTGCGACCTGCGGCAACAGCTTGAGCAGGCTCCACTCGAACACGCCCAGGCCGGCCGGCACGCTGGAGATCAGGCCGGCCAGCACCGCGACCAGATACAGCCCGACGAAACCGGGCAGGCCGGTTGGCGTATCCATCGGCAGCAGCACATAGAACGCCGCACTGGCCAGCACCAGTTCGACCACGCTCAGCGCAGTGACACCGAGCATGGTGCGGCGGTCGGGCAGCCACAAGGCGTGCCCGCGGATCTGGAAGCTGCGGCCTTCACGCCCCACCAGCAGCACCGTGCCGACATAGGCCAGCAGGCCGAGAACGCCGATGACCCGCACCGCCTGCACCGGGATCGGCAGCGCCAGCGCGGCAGCGCCGGGTTCAAGCAGGAAGGCCAACGCCAGCAGCAGCCACGCCCCGAACACGAAGCCCAGTGTGCTCATCAACACGACCTGGCCGATCTCGCCCAGGCTCAGCCCGGCACGGCCATAGCCACGCAGGCGCACGGCACCGCCGGTGAGGGCGGCAAAGCCCAGGGTCTGCCCCAGCGTATGCGCCAGGAACGCGGTGATGCCGACCCGCGCCGGATGCAGGCGCTTGCCGCTGCGGCGCAGACCGATCGCATCGAAGCCGATCAGACAGGCATAACTGGCCAGGCCAAGCAGCACGGTCAACGCGATCTGGCCGGCGCCCAGATGCCGGAACGCCTCGCGGATCGCGCGGTAGCCATGCTCATCGAATTCGTTGGCCAGGCCACGCAGGGCCAAGGCCAGGATCACCAGCGGGATGACGACGGTTGCGGCGCGGCGCCAGGGGGCGCGGGCCGGCGTGGGAGCAGGGGCGGTGTCGGTCATCGGTACAGCGTGCTCCGGGGTGGGCGATGAAAGAGTCAACACAGGCGTGGCCGCCTGACCGGCAAATCGTGCGCCTGATGCCGGCGCTTGCCAAGCGGGTGCGCTGTGCGTGCTGTGGCTGCTTTGCGCACCGGGCCGGGCAGGCGCACGCCGCATCGGTGACAATGCGGTTTCATCCAGAGGAGTAATCGCCATGTTGGAACGTTTCGACGTTGGTCCGCGCATGTCCGAAATGACCGTGCACAACAAGGTCGCCTATCTGTCCGGGCAGATCCCCGAAGACACCAGCCAGGACATCACCGGCCAGACCCGTCAGGTGCTGGAAGAGATCGACAAGCTGCTGGCGCTGGTGGCCAGTGACAAGCAGCACATCCTGCGCGCGGAAATCTTCCTCGCCGACATCAACGATTTCGCCGGCATGAATGCCGCGTGGGATGAGTGGGTGGTGGCCGGCATGACCCCCGCCCGCGCCACGGTGGAAGCCAAGCTGGCGGATGCGAGCTGGAAAGTGGAGATCGTGGTGACGGCGGCATTGCCGTAAGCGCACCGCGGAACCGCTGGGCGCCATGGTGATCGACGCATCGCCGTGCGCCCAGACCCTGCCGCTACCGCGAGGCGCATGGCGCATGGCGCCCGGCGCCCGGCGCCCGGCGCCCGGCGCGAGAGTCAGGGCGCGCGGACCAGCTCGATGCAGTCCACCGGGCACGGCGGGATGCACAGCTCGCAGCCCGTGCACAGATCGGCGATGACGGTGTGCATGAACTTGGCGCCGCCGACGATCGCATCGACCGGGCAGGCCTGGATGCACTTGGTGCAGCCGATGCAGTCGGCTTCGATCACCACCGCAACCTGCGGTGCCTTGTGTGCACCGCGCGTGCGGTCGAATGGCAGCGCCGGCACACCCAGGACGTTGGCCAGGGCGCGCGCGCCGGCATCACCGCCCGGCGGGCAGTGATCGATGCCCGCCTCGCCGCGTGCCATCGCCTCGGCATACGGGCGGCAGCCGTCGTAGCCGCACTGCCCACATTGGGTCTGTGGCAGGAGGCGGTCGAGGCGTTCGGTGAGGGTATCGATGGGGAGGCTCATGGCGTGGCGGTGGCTGCGCGGTGGGGCATCAGGCCCGGCTGTCCCGCGCCGGTGGGAGGGGCGCCGGTGGATTCCGACGCGGCGTCATGGGCTTGCCGCGATACCAGCGCTCGTGGGCGAGCGCGAGCATCGGGCGGTCTTCGCCGCTGTCGCCGTAGGCGTGGATGCGCAGGTAGCGCGCGAGGTCGTAACGCCGGCGGATGTGCTCCACCTTGTGCGGCGCGCAGTCGCCCTCGGCGTAGCGCCCGGTGAGGCGTCCGTCGCGGCTCTCCAACCGGTTGCAGATCAGGTCCAGCCCCATCGCCTCGCACCACGGGCGCAGGTACAGGTCCAGCGAGCCGGACACGATCACCACGGTGTGCTGTTGTTTGAGATGCCAGTGGATCTGTTCGAGCATCTCCGTCCGCATCACCCCGGGCAGCACATCGCGCGCGTAGCCGGCGGCCTGTGCGGTGATGTCCTCCAGATGGCGGTCGGTGAAGGTCAGGCGGGTGACGCGGGCGCGGATGCGTTGCGCGGAGATCAGCTTGAGGCGATAGGCCAGCAGCCACGGACCGACCTTCCACCACGCCTGCGCGAGCTGCTCCGGTGTGGCCACGCGGCGCAGGAAACGCCCGTAGGTATCGCAGGTGGTGACCGTGTGGTCGAAATCGAACAGCGCCAGTTCCAACCCACACCTCCAGGCAGACGAGCGTGGCAGGGCGACCCGGTGGCCGCCCTGTCGCAGCGATCAGCGGACCGGCATGCCCGGCAACGCGGCGCTGTCGGCATCCAGCAGCGCCAGCGCGCCGCCGTCGAAGCCGGCCGACAGGATCATGCCTTCGCTCAGGCCGAAGCGCATCTTGCGCGGGGCCAGGTTGGCGATGAAGACCACGCTGCGGCCGACCAGCTGCGCCGGCTCGCCGTAGCTGGCGCGGATGCCGGAGAAGATCTGGCGCTTGCCCAGGTCACCGGCGTCGAGTTCGAAACGCAGCAGCTTGTCCGACCCTTCCACGAATTCGCAGACCAGCACCTTGCCGATGCGCAGATCCAGCTTGGCGAAGTCGTCGATGCCGATGTAGGCCGGTGCGGCCTCGCCATCGGCCGCCGCGACCGGCGCCGGTGCGGCAGCGGGCTTGGCCGGTTTGGCCGGGGCGGCGGGGGCCGGGGTGGCGGCCTGCAGGGTGTCCTTGGATGCGTCGGTCATGGCGTCGATTTTTTTCGGGTCGATACGGGTGAACAGGGGCGCGTACACCGCGATGGTGTGTGCGGTCAGCGGGGCGGCGATGTCGGTCCAGGCGTGCACGGGCGCGGCCAGGAAGGCCTCGGCCTGCGCGGCGGTGGCCGGCAGCACCGGCTTGAGTGCGGTGACCAGCACGCGGAACAGGTTCAGACCCTGGGTGCAGACCGATTGCAGCTGCGCGTCGGCGCCGTCCTGCTTGGCGATCACCCACGGCTTTTCATCGTCGATATAGCGGTTGGCTTCGTCGGCCAGCGCCATGGTCTGGCGCAGTGCACTGGCCGGATCGTTGCGCTCGTACGCCTCGCGGATCGGCGCCAGCGCGGCGACGAAACGGTCGTACTGGGCGGCATCGGGCAGCGTGGCGGCCAGGCGGCCCTCGAAGCGCTTGCTGATGAAGCCGGCGCAGCGGCTGGCCAGGTTGACGAACTTGCCGACCAGATCCGCGTTGACGCGCGCGATGAAATCGCCCAGGTTCAGGTCGAGGTCGTCCACGCCGCCGGAGGACTTGGCCGCGAAGTAATAGCGCAGCGCTTCCGGTTCCAGCCCGGCATCCAGGAAGGTGCGGGCCATCACGAAGGTGCCGCGCGACTTGGACATCTTGGCGCCATCCACGGTCAGGTAGCCGTTGACGTGCAGGCGGGTCGGGGCGCGGTGGCCGGTGCCGTGCAGCACCGCCGGCCAGAACAGGCCGTGGAAGTTCACGATGTCCTTGCCGATGAAGTGGTGCAGCTCGGTGCTGGTGCCGGCGCGCAGGTGCGCGTCGAAATCTTCGCCGGTCTTCGCGCACAGCGCCTGGAAGCTGGAGAGGTAGCCGATCGGCGCATCCAGCCACACGTAGAAGTACTTGCCCGGGTGACCCGGAATCTGGAAGCCGAAGTACGGCGCATCGCGCGAGATGTCCCACGCGCGCAGGCCACCCTCGGCGTTGAGCCACTCACCCAGCTTGGCCTTCACGCCCGGCAGGGCGACGTCGCCGGCCAGCCACTCGCGCAGGAAGCCTTCGAAGCGGCCGACCTCGAAGAAGAAATGCTCCGAATCGCGGATTTCCGGCGTGGCGCCGGAGATCACCGATTTGGGATCCTTCAGGTCGGTCGGGCTGTAGGTGGCGCCGCAGACCTCGCAGTTGTCACCGTACTGATCCGGCGTGCCACAGTTCGGGCAGATGCCCTTGATGTAGCGGTCCGGCAGGAACATGCCCTTGGCCGGGTCGTAGAACTGGGCCACGGAGCGGCGCGCGATGTGCCCTTCGGCCTCGAGCTTGAGGTAGAAGGCTTCGGTCAGCGCCTTGTTGGCCGCCGAGTTGGTCGAGTCGTAATGATCGAACGCCACGCCGAACGCGGCGAAATCACGCTCGTGGCTGGCCTGGATGTTGGCGATGAAGGCCTCCGGGGTCACGCCGGCCTTCTCGGCCGCAAGCATGATCGGGGTGCCATGGGTGTCATCGGCGCAGACGAACCAGGTCTTGCCGCCGCTCATTCGACGCGCGCGCACCCAGATGTCAGCCTGGATGTAGCCGACCAGGTGGCCCAGGTGCAGCGGGCCGTTGGCGTAGGGCAGGGCGGTGGTGACGAGAGCGGTGCGGGTCATGATGAGCGCTGTTGCCAGGGGAACCGGGGATTATCGCACGCCAAAACGCAGTAACCCGGCCGAAGCCGGGTTACGGGGGGACAAAAGCAGCGCCGGGCTTACTCGCGCACCCAGGTCTGGGCGCGGCAGATGAAGGCCACGCAGCCGGACACGTCGAGCTTGGCGCCGCCGGTCTGCAGCTTCATCTTGGACTTGTAGGTCTTGCCGTTGCCCGGATCCAGGATGGTGCCGCCGGACCAGGCGTTGGTGCCGTCGGCCTTGAGGTTCCACAGGATGGTCATGCCCTTGACCGGCTTGTTCTTGTTGGCGCCCTCGCAGCCGTCGCAGACCGGATTCGGGCCCTTGTCCGAGTGCAGGATGTCCACGACCTTGCCGGTCAGCGTGCCGTTGGTGGCCTGGGTGATCTCTACGATCGACTTCACCTTGCCGGTCTTGTCGTCGATGGTCTTCCAGCGGCCGACGGCGCCGTCGGCGGCGCTGGCCGACATCGCGGCCATCATCAGCGGCAGCGCCAGCAACAGGGTCTTGAAGGTCTTGCGCATGTTCCCCTCCCAGGGATGTCCGTGAACGCCGGCGCAGGCGGCCGGTACAAGGCCGACTGTATACCCATTCGCTCCGGTACGGAACGTGCCCGGCGCACGGTTCAGCCGGCGTCGGCCGGGATCTCGTACAGCTCCAGCGGCAGGTCGTCCGGGTCGGCGAAGAAGGTGAAGCGGCGGCCGGTGTATTCGTCCACCCGGATCGGTTCGCAGGCCACCCCGGCCGCGGTCAGGCGGGCGATCATGGGCTCCAGCGTGTGCACGCGGAAGGCCAGGTGGCGCAGGCCCTGCGCCTCGGGGCGGCTGGGCCGTGTGGGCGCGCCCGGGAACGAGAACAGCTCCAGCTGGCTGCCATCGGGCAGGGCCAGATCGAGCTTCCAGGAGTCGCGCGCCGCGCGATGGTTCTCGGCGATCACCTGCAGGCCGAGCACGCGGGTGTAGAAATCTCTGGAGCGGACGTAATCGGCGCAGATCAGGGCCACGTGGTGGATGCCGATCAGTGGGGAGGCGTCAGAAGCGTTCATTGCACGGTGTCCAGCCAGCGCCGGGCGATCTGCAGCGCCAGCGGATAGGGTTCGGGGGCGTTGCGGTTGCTGAGTACGATCACGGTGAGGCGCTGCGCCGGATAGCGCAGGATCACGTTGCGGAAGCCGATGCTCTCGCCGCTGTGCCACTGCGCGCCACCGTTGAGCCGCCAGCCGAAACCGTAGAACGGCACGTCCGGCTCGGCGGTGGGAGTGGCAGGGGAGAACATCTGCTTCAACGATGTCGCCTTCAGCAGGCGCTGGTCATACAGCGCCGCATCCCAGCGCGCCAGGTCATCCAGTGAGGAATACACCCCACCATCGCCGAGCACCGCGCTGGTCGGGCTTTGGTCGGTACGCTGCCAGCGCCCGTCGCGCTCGCTGTACCCATAGGCGCGGCGCGCGATATCGTCCACGCCGTCCTGATGGGCCACGCTGTCGCGCATGCCCAGCGGCAGGAAAATCCGCTGGTGCAGGAAGGTCGCGAAATCGCTGCCGGAGGCCTTGCCGACCACCAGCGCCAGCAGCGCGTAGCCGCTGTTGCTGTAGCGGTAGGCCGTGCCGGGCGTGAAGTACGTCCGGTCCTGACCCTCCAGCAGATGCAGCACATCCGGGTCATGCACCTGCGCGGTCGCGTCGGCGGCCATCAGGTCTTCGTAGTCGAGCAGGCCGCTGGTGTGGCTGAGCAGCTGGCGCAGGGTGATGGCATCGGCGGCTGCGGGCAACGAGGGCAGCCACCGCTTGAGTGGATCATCCAGGCTCAGCGCGCCGTCTTCGGCCAGCAGCAGGATCGCCGCGGCGGTGAACTGCTTGCTGACCGAGGCCAGGCGGAAATTGGTCTGCGCGGTCACCGCGGTCCGGTCTTCCAGCACCGCCAGGCCGTAGCCGCGCCGGAACACCGGCTGGCCGTCGTGCAGGACCAGCACCGCGGCGCCGGGGACCTGACCATCGTAGCGCTGCATCAGCGCATCGATGCCCGGATCCGGGGGCGTCAGCACCGGCGCTGCGATGACGGCGCCGCTACCGCTCCCGGCGATGCACATCGCGCTGATCCACACACGCAGATGCCGGACGATGTGCATGCTCGGTTTCCTTCAGGGCTCAGGGCGCGGGCGTGGCCGCGCCACTCTGGTTGGCGATCCAGCGGGCGATCTTGGCATCGAGGATGTCCAGCGGCATCGAACCATCGCGCAGCACTTCCTCATGGAAGCGACGTGCGTCGAAACGCGGCCCCAGTGCCGCCTTGGCCTTGTCGCGCAGCTCCATCATCTTCAGTTCGCCCAGGCCATTGGCCAGGGTCTGCCCGGGCAGGGCCATGAAGCGCTCCACTTCGGCGGTGGCATCGCTGGCGCTCATGTCCGCGGTCTTGACCAGATAGTCCACGGCCTGGCGCTTGCTCCAGCCCTGCGCGTGCACGCCGGTGTCGGCGGACATGCGCGCGGCACGGGTCAGCGCGGCCTGCAGATAGCCGATCCGCTCGTAGGGATCCTGGTAGACGCCCAGTTGCTCGCCCAGCGACTCGGCATACAGGCCCCAACCCTCCACGAAGGCGATATCGCCGCCCAGACGGCGGAAGCGTGGCAGCTTGTCCAGCTCCTGCTGCAGGCCCAGCTGCACGTGATGGCCGGGGATGCCCTCGTGCAGGAACTGCATCGGTGCGGACCAGCGGCGGCGGCTCGGCAGATCGCCGGTGTTGATGTACAGCACGCCCGGGCGCATCCCGTCCGGCAATGGTTGCTGGTAGCTCACCGCGCCGGCGGTGGCCGCGCGTTCGGGCTCGACCGCGCGGATCTCCATCGGGGCCTTGGGCAGCGTGCCGAGCAGCGTCGGCAGGCGGGCGTTGACCTGGCGCTGCAGCTGCTTGTAGCGGTTGAGCAGCGCATCGGCGTTGGCGTACTGGAAATCACGGTCGGTGCGCATGGTGCGCAGCAGTTTCTGTTGCGAGCCACGGATCTTGTTGTCTTTCATGATCGTGGCGATCTGCGCCTGCAGCGTGGCCACGCGTTGTTCGGCCAGGGCATGGATCTGTTCGGGCGTCAGCGTGGATGCGGTGCTCTGCACGATGGTCTGTGCATACCAGGCCTTGCCGCCGGGCAGGCCGGCCAGACCATCGGTGCTGCGCGCGGCCGGCAGGTACTCGGTTGCGATGAAGCCGCGCAGGGCGCGATAGGACGGCATGATGCGGAACTCGATCATGCGCTTGTATTCGGCCGTGATGCGCGCCTTGTCGGCCGCCGGGAAATCTTCGGGCAGGTTGCGCACCGGCGCCCAGAAGATGCTCTCTTCCGCGGTCGGCTTGATCACCGCATCCAGCTGCGGGAGTACTTTTTCCATCAGGTCACGCGGCTGCACCACACCGGCGGCCATGCCTTGGCGCATGTTGGCGATGGCCTGCTCGAACAGGGCCGGAATGCCCAGCGAGCGGCGCGACCAGCCATCATAGTCCTGCACCGTGTTGAACGGCTGCGCACCGGAGCCGGAGCCGAGAATGGCCATGATGCTGCCGAGGTTGTAGTACTGGCTCACCGGCAGCATCCAGCCAGGGAACTGCTCGGCGGCCAGCGACATGCGCGCGTCGCGAACGAAGATTTCGTAGCTGAGCAGATCCTGGCCGGTCAGGCCGTCTGGCCCGATCTTCTCGACCTTGCCCAGCCACTCCACGGTGAAGTCATGCGACTGCTGGCGGTAGGCGGCAGAGAGGATGTTGGGCAGCTGATCGTTGTGCCGGCTGTCGCCCTGGAAGGTGGCCTGCAGCGGATTGAGCCGCATCGAGGCATCCCAGTACTCATCGTAGATCCGGTCCAGCTGCGCGGCCTTGGTCTGCTGGCGCACCAGCGGCTGGCGGGCCGGGGCGGCGGCCGGGCGCGCACGCGGCTTGGCCTTGGGCTTGGCGGCGGGCCGGGACTGCGTCGCGGCGGGCCGGGTGGCCTTTTTCTTGGCAGCTTCGGCCGGAGCGGCAGCGCTGAAGGCCATCAGTACGGCGATGGCAAGCGCCAGGGCGCGGGCGGGGTGGGGCATCGGCTGTTTCCGTAAACGCACAGACACGGGAGCTTGCCCGATTCGCCTGCGTACGGCCAGCATCGGCCCCCGGTCAGGTTTGTCATGTACGGCGCCCAGTCAGCTGCGGCAGCATGCTGCTGCCGCGATGCTCAACGATCGCCGGCGCGGGTGAACGGCATGGTTTCCGGGGCGACCGCGCCGCCGGAGATGATGAAGCTCATCGCCTGGTCCACGGTCCAGTCGGTGGGCGTGAGCAGCTCCACCGGCACGATTTCCAGATAGCCCGAGGTCGGATTGGGGGTGGTGGGTACGTATACCGCGGCCAGCTCGCGGCCGCTGCCTTCTTCCTTCATCACCCGCGTCACCAGGCCAACCGACTTCATGTCGCGATGCGGGAAGTCGATCAGCACCACACGCTGCGTGCTGCCCGGTTCGGTCTGCAGCATGTCCAGCAGTTTCTTGGCGCTGTCGTAGATGATGCTGGCCAATGGAATGCGTTTGATCACCGCACCGAACCAGCGCAGCAGGCGCTGGCCGATCACGCGGCGGCTGAGTACGCCCACCGAGAGAATCACCAGCAGCGTGGCGGCCAGGGCGATGATGTCCTGCATCCACTCGACCTTGATCCAGCCCAGGTAATGCGGGAACGAGGCGGCGATCTGCTCGGAAAGCGGCACCACCAGCGGGCTGGAAATGCCCGAGAGCAGCACGAACACGAATTTGACCACCACCCAGGTCAGCCAGATCGGCAGCAGGGTCAGCAGGCCGGTGAGGAACAGGCGCTGCAGGGAGGGACGCGGAACGAGTTGGGGGGCTTCGGGCGACATCTGCGCATTGTAGCGGTGGCGATGCCCGGTTTACGCTGCCCATCCCCGCAGGACGCGGGGTCTGGGGAGAATGCAGTGGTGAGGAATGGACTGAAATGGGTGGGCATCTCGATCCTGAGCCTGGTGCTGGCCGTGGCGGGGCTCTGGGCGGCCTCGCGCTTCTGGCCGCTGCCGGCCGAGCAGCGTGAGGCGATGCGGCTGCTGCAGGCGCCGCTGCCCCGGCCCGGTGAGAACGGCTTCAGTGCGTTGTGGACCCTGCGCTACGACGGCCTGGATGCCCGCGGGCGCGAGGCCCTGATGGCACAGGATGTCGAGCGCTGGCGAAACGGCACGCCTGGCCAGCGGCCGGTAGCGTCCAGCGCGGAAGGGCGGTTCCCTGCGGTCCCGCTGCCGGCGCTGGCGCGTTGTGGCGGCCGGGGTGTCGGTTGTCTTGCAGCGGTGCGTGCGGACCCTGAGGGGTTCGCCGCCACGCATGCCGGCCACGATGCGCTTCACCAGCGCGTGGCCGCGCTGGCCGGCTACGGTCATTTCGTCTCCCCGTTCGAGCCGTTCGGGACCGACCCGATAGTGCCGCTGCCCGTCTTTCAGCCGGTGCTCGATCCGCTCTCAGCCCACGCACTTGCGCATGTGCGGGGCCACAGTGGCACCGCACTTGCCGGTGCCTGCGCGGACATCCTCAGTGGTCGGGCGATGACGGGGCAGGGCGATACGCTGATCACCAGCATGATCGGCGCGGCGATGGTGGAGAGCAACGCGCGGCTGCTGGCGGACATGCTGGTTGAACTGCCCGCCGACGCTGCACTGCCTGCAGTCTGCGCGGCGGCACTGGCGCCGATGACGGCCGGCGAGCAGAGCCTGTGCACGGCGATGCGCGGTGAGTTCGCGTTGGCTGGGGCGGGCGTGCGGCCGTCCACTGGGAACCCGGACGGCCATCGCCTGTTGCTGGATGTGCCGCGCACTCTGGCGCGCATGGCGCCCCGCTATGCGTGGGCGTGCGCCGCCAGTGCAGAACTGGTGGCAGCGCGCGACGCGCCCACGCCCATTCCCGGGCCCGCGCAGGATCGCTTTGCCTGCATCGCCAATCCACTGGGCTGTGCCGTGGCCAACATCGGCGGGCCGGACATGCGGCAGTACGCCGGCCGGCCGCAGGACGCCGCGGCGATGCTGCGGCTGGTCGCCGCGCAGCGCTGGCTGCGGCAGCAGCCCACGACGTCGTCGGAGACGCTGAAGCGCTTGCCCGAGGCGCTGCGTTCGCCCACCCGCACGCCGGTGCTCAGCGACGATGGCCAGTGGCTGCAGGTGGAGCGGCGCGTGGTGATGGACGAGGCCGGGCCGACGCTGCAGGTGCCGATGCGCGCGCCCGCACGATAAGGGGCGTGCGGCGACGCGGTGCTTACCGATCCTGCGCCGGGGCGAAGGGGTCGAAGTCGCTGCCATCGCCCACCGTCTCCAGCGTCCAGCGGCGTGGCGAGGTGAGGGTCTCCCAGCGCACGGTGTCCTGGTCCGATTCGATGCTGCCTTCGGCATGGCGCACGCGGCGGGTCGAGTAATTGATGCTCAGGCTTTCGGTCTGACCGGAGTTGCGCATCATCGAGTCGCGGTCATAGCCGATCAATGCGAAGGCACCGTTCTGCCAGCGGAAGGTGTAGCTGGCAGAACCGGTGGACCAGCTGCCAGCGTTGGAGAAGAAGGACAGCGTGGTGCGCAGTGTGCCGCCCACGATCGAGACGCCGTCGCCGTCTTCAAACACATCCGACAGGTTCGGCGCCTCGTGACGGGTGATCAGCGTGTGGTTCTGCGCAGCGAGCGTGTAGCCGGCCGGCGTGGCCCAGGCGATGGCGAGCATGCGTGGATTGCTGTCCAGCGGGCTGATGCCGAAGCCATCGTGTTCGACGATGTTGCGCGCGTCCTGCTGGCGCAGCACCAGAACGAGATCATCGCGCCTGTCGCCGTTGAGATCGCCACGCAGCTGCTGATCGATGCGCCAGCCGGACGGCACGAAGCCCTCGGCTTTGGCCGCGTGAGCCGGCAGGACCGGGTAGTCGACCGGCGGGATCCGCAGCTCCTGTGCGGCGGCGGGCAGGACGACGAACAGCAATGGGGTCAGCAGCAGGCGCAGGCGCATGGTCTTCCGTGGCGTGAATCCGGCGCGCGAGCATAGCAGCGCGCCAAGTCTCACCCTGCGCGCTGGCGCGCCTCGGGCTTGAGACGCAGGTACACCTGCTTGCGCACGCGGGCGATGACCTCGCCGTTCGCATCGACAATGTCATTGCTGAACCAGTGCAGGTACTTTTCCCCGCTGGCCGTGGCGGCACGCAGTTGATCCAGCAGCGCCTCGTCCAGCCGGAACTCGGCAACCACCGTCCCGCGGCCCGGCTTGAGGAATTCGATCTCCCCCGCACGGTCCCAGACGTAGTAATCGCGCCCCAGGTTCTGCATCACGGTGAGCATCCAGAACGGATCGGTCATCGCGAACAGGCTGCCACCGAAGTGGGTACCCACGTAGTTGCGGTTCCACGGGCGCATGCGCAGTTCGACGCGCACATGGCGATAATCCGGACTGACCGTTGTCACGTGGATGCCCGTGAACAGGAACGGCGGCCACAGGTTGAGGCCAAGGCGGAAGACGGAGGCCTTCATTCGGAGTGCATCTCAGTGCTGAGGGTGACGGGAGTCTACCATTCGCCTGCGTATGGGTGCCGTGGGCGTATCAGCCCAGCCCGCCATCATCGACCGCATACCCATTCCGTCCGGCGGCCTTGGCCTGGTACAGCGCGGCATCGGCGCCTTCGAAGAAGTGCCGCGGCTCGGTGCCGGGCGTCGGCACCCGGGTGAACACGCCGACGGTGACCGTGATGTGCGTGGTCGTGCCGCGGCCGGCGGGAATTTCCAGCGCCTGCGCCCGTGCAACCAGGTCCTGCACCACCTGCACTGCGCCTTCCGGCGTGGTGTCGGGCAGGATCAGCGCGAACTCGTCGCCGCCAAAGCGCGCGGCCATGTCGCGCGGCCGGCGCGCGTGCGCCCGGATCTCCTGCGCGATCCGGCGCAGCACGGTGTCACCGGCCTGGTGACCAAAATCGTCGTTGTGGCGCTTGAAGTGATCCACGTCGATCAACACCAGGCTCAGCGGCCGTCCGCTGCGGCGGCCGGCATCGTGCTCGGCCTGCAGGGTCTGCTCGAAGCGCAGCCGGTTGCCCAGCCCGGTGAGTGCATCGCTGTTGGCCTGGCGGCGCCAGGCGCTGACCCGCCACAGCGTCCAGGACAGGATCACCGCCAGCATGCCGATCAAGGCGGCGGCCGGCGCGAACCACAGGTTGCCGGCGCGCAGCAGCACGAAGCTCGACAGCAGCGTCAACGGCAGGGCGAGCACGCCGCTCAGCCACGCCCGCGGCAGGGTCAACAACAGGCAGCACACGGCCACCAGCAGCCCGGAGAGGGCGCTATGCCATGCCAACGGCAAGGGATGGATCACCTTGTCGGCGAGCAGCATCGAGGCGACGTTGGCCTGGTACTCGCTGCCACTCATCCAGCGCTCGCGGGTGGTCGGGGTCAGCAGGCGCGTCGCGATGCCGCTGGCGGTCATGCCGACCAGCACCAGGCGGCCGCGCAGCAGCGCCGGATCGACCTCGCCGTTGAGTACATCGGCGTAGGAGACCTGCGGGAAGCGTTCGGGCGGACCGGCGTAGCGTAGGCGCACGTAGTGGTCGCGGCGCCACTGGTACGGCGACACCAGGTCTGGCTGATCATCGTGCAGCCCGGGCAGCGGGCCGTGCGTGCCCGCCAGCGCCAAGCCAAGCGCCGGCCAGTGCGGTGAGCCGATGCCGGCAGTGAGGTACAGGCCGCGGGCGACGCCATCGCCGTCCACTTCGATGTCGCTGTGACCCAGACTCGCCGCGTTGGCGGCGATCAGCGGAATCGGCAGCAGCTCTTCGGCCATGCGCGGGCCACTGGCGGGCGCGGCCAGCACCGGCAGCACCACTTGCCCGTTGCGCCGGATCGCCGCGGCCAGTTCGGCATCCTGGGTACTGTCCTGGCGGTCCGGTTCGGACACCATCAGGTCCAGCACGACGCGCGCGGCGCGGGCGTCGGTCAGCCGGTCCAGCAGGCGCGCGTGGGTACCGCGCGGCCACGGCCACTGGCCCAGCTGCTGCAGGCTGTTGTCGTCGATGGCCACGATCAGCAGGCGCGCATCGGGCGTGTATTCCCAGCCGCCGACGTAGGCGTCGTAGACCACCTCATCCTGTTTCCAGAACCACTGCCAGTGACTGGCCACGACCGCCAGCGCGCCGACCAGTGCGGCCAGCGCGATGCGTTGCGGCCAGGGCAGGTGCAGGGGCGTCACAGCAGCAGCCACAACAACAGCGCACCGCCCCCGGTGGCGTAACAGGTCCGGCACGGCAGGTCGATCTGCTGGGCCGGCGAGAAGGGACCGGCGTAACCGTCCTCATCGATGTACTGCACGCGCACGTGCAGCGTGCCGCGCCAGGGGCGCTTGATCGAGACCGCCGGCTGGGCCAGTTCCTGATCGAGCAGCGGGGCACGGAAGTCGCCACGACGGTCCAGCTGCACGCGATAGCGCTGGCCGGGTTCGCCGGCCTGCCAGCGCAGCGTCAGCTGGCCGTTGGCGGCCTCGGGCGGCTGCAGCGCCGGGTCGACCGGTTCGTCGGTGATGGTCAGCGGCAGCGGCTGCCCGAAACGCCCGCGGTCGCCGTTGCGATCCACCGATGCCACGCGCCACACATACTCGCCCGGGGGGAGGTCCAGGACGGGACGCAGGTGGGTGGCGCGGGTGTCCTGTTCGAGCAGGAGAGGGAGGAACTGCGGATCGCGGGCGATCTGCAGCACCGTGCGCTCGGCCCCGGCCACCCGGGTCCATTCGAAGCGCGGCCGCGCGCTGTTGAGGGTCTGGCCATGCAGCGGCCGCACGGTCAGCGGCGCGACCGGCTGGTCACGCACCTGGAACGCCTGCTCGGCATCCAGCCCTTCGACCTGTTCGGCGCTGACCGCGCGGACCAGCAGGCGCAGCTCGCCCGGCGGCAGATCGGGCAGGGTGAGTGCGGTGGTATCGGTATCGCGCGCGAACAGCAGGACCTCCGGCTGGTCGGCGCGCACGACCTCGACCCGGTACCCGGCAGCCTCTGGCACCGGCTGCCAGGCCAGCGCCGCGGGCAGGGTGGCCAGCCGCTGCGGCTCGCTGGACAACACGGGCGCGGGCAGCAGCGCCTCCAGGCCGGCGGGGCGTGCATCGAGCGAGGGACTGCGAGTGGCCTGGCCGCGGCTGACCAGGCGCTGGCCGCGGCGGTTGCCGACCTGCACGCGGCCCTCCAGCACTTCGGTGGCCGCGCCCCGGCCATCCTGGCCGGCGCTGACCCGGAACACGGTGCCACGTACGCTGCTGGTCGCCGTCGGCGCATCGATGATGTAACGCGAGGCCGGGCCGTTGGCCGGGGTCACCCGGTTGCTGGCGCGCCCCTGTTCCAGGCGCAGGCGGGTATCGACCATGCCGGTGCGGCCGTAGCGGGAGAGCTGGTCGAAGCGCAGGCGCGAACGCTCGCGCAGCTGCAGCCGCGAATCATCGGCAAAGACCACGGTGACGCTGGCATCCTCGCCGGTGACCAGTTCCTGCCCGATCCGCAGCAGGTCGCCTTCGATGACCTCGCGAAGGGGCTGGCCGTCGGCCTGGCTCTGCACCGGGCCACGTACGGCCAGTACCCGCGCCGGGGCGGGCTGCACCTGCAGCCAGGCGACGGGGAAACGCAGCTGGCTGCCGGGCGGCAGGCGGTAGGGATCGGCGATGCCGTTGTGCGACTGCAACTGCTCCCAGGCGATGGACGGCTTCAGGTAGCGGGCACTGAGGTCCCAGATCGTGTCGCCGGGGCGGACCCGGTAGGTCCAGTCCTGCGCCAGGACCGGCGCGGCAGACAGCATCATGGCGGCCAGCACCAACAGGCGGGCGGCCATCGGGAAGCGGAGGAATCGGGTCAATCTCACGGTCATTCACGGCCCTGCAAGGCGGGGCGCAGCCAAGTAGGCCGCCATGGCCCAGACCTCATCCTCCCCGATGGATCGCAGCCTCCAGTGGGCCGCGGCGGCATTATTGCCCGGGAGTCGTGCAGGGTTTCTGAACGTGACTCACGTCACACATCGAAGTTGCCGGTCTGTATGGACGGCTTCGTTGGGCCAGCGCCCCGAAAGGCGCTGGCCGGGGCCGATCAGAACAGCAGCGAGGCCATCCGGCGGCGGTACTGGCCGACCAGGTCTTCATCCTCGATCACCTTGAAGGCATCGATCAGCAGCTTGCGCGGGCGGCCGTCGTCGTAGCTGCGGTCGCGGCGCAGCATGTCCAGGAACTGCTCCAGCGCGGCAGCATCCTGCCCGGACAGCAGCAACTGCACGCCGCGCAGGTGGCGTGCCTGCAGATCGTCGCCATTGGCCGCGATGCGCGCCTCCAGCACCTCGGGAGCCGGGGCGTCCTGCAGGGCGCTGGCGAAGTCCAGGCGGGCGCGGGCGCGCACGGCGCGGTCATCGGTGGAGAGGTTGGCCGGCAGCGCGTCGATCAGGGCAGTGGCCTCGGCGGTGGCCCCGGTCTGCAGCAGGGCCAGGGCCAGGTCGAGCTTGAGCTCTTCCTTGTCCGGTTCGGCGGCAATCGCCGCACGCAGCACATCCACCTGGGCCTGCGGATCGAGCGGCGGCGCTTCGACGGTCTCCGCTTCGTCCGGGGCCGCTTCAAGCGGGACCACGCCGTGCTGGGTCAGGAACTCGCGCAGCTGGCCTTCCGGCACGGCGCCGGGGAAACCGTCCACGATCTGTCCGCCCTTGACCAGGAACACGGTCGGCACCGAGCGGATCTGGAACGCCGCGGCGATCTGCTGCTCCTTGTCGACATCGACCTTGGCCAGCTCGAAGGCGCCGTGGTATTCGCCGGCCAGCTTTTCCAGCATCGGGCCCAGGGTCTTGCAGGGGCCGCACCAGGTGGCCCAGAAATCGACCAGCACGGGGGTCTGCAGGGATTTCTGCAGCACCTCGGTCTCGAAGGTCTCGGTGGTGGCGTCAAAGACGTGGGGCAGATCGCTCATGGTTTCAAATCAACGGGAAACTGGAGAGGAAGTGTATGGTGCCGCCCGCGGCCGGACGCAACCCCACCGGGCGGATTCGCGTTGGAACAGCGACAATGCGGGCCTTCAGACGCAGCCGGGTGAGCAGCATGCAGGGAATCCAACGTTGGGAAGGTGGGCTCGGCATTGCCGCCGCCGTGTTGTTCGTGGGCGCGGTGCTGGGCTTCGGCGCGGCCCTGCCGCTGTTCGATCCGGTCGGCCATCCGGTCGCGCTGCTCGGGGCGATGGACGTGCCGCATGCGCGGGCGTTCAACATTCTCGGTTTCGCGCTGCCCGGCCTGCTCGCCAGCCTCGTCGCGCTGCGCCTGCTGCTGCGGGTGCCGCGCACCGCGCCGTGGTCGATGCGGGTCGGTGCGCAGTTGCTGATGCTGGCCGGGGTCGGCTTCACCGCGATGGGCGTGCTGCCGTTGGATACCCGCGATCTGGAGAACCCGGCCAGCCAGTACCACGCCAGTGCCTGGATGGTGTGGGTGCTGGCCTTCGTGCCGGGCGCGGTGATGTCCGGGATCGGCGCGCTGCGGCTGCCGGCATGGCGTGCCGTGGGCGGCCTGCACCTGGCCTGCGGGGTGGGCGTGCTGCTTGCCGCGTTCGCGCTGCAGGCCCTGCTGCCGGCCCCGATGGCCCAGCGCGTGGCCTTCGGGGTATGGCTGGTCTGGCTGGTGGCGGTGCTGCCGTTGGCCCCCTCCACGCGTCGCGCCTGAGCACAGCCGCCGCCGTTGCTGCGCCCCGGCCCGCGCCGTGGCGCGCGGCGCGGGCTGACGTATTTCACCAATCCCCAGTCAATTCAATGAGATGACAGGTTTGGTCGCGACGGTGGGCCGCGTCGATTGGAGCCCTTTGCCGCACTGCGGTACCCTGTGCCGCTTTGCCGCCGCACTAGCGTTTTTATGACCAGCGTCGAACCCAACGTTTACGATCCGCAGCAGGTTGAATCCGCCGCCCAGCAGTACTGGGATGCCACCCGTGCCTTCGAGGTCACCGAGACTTCGGAGAAGCCGAAGTTCTACTGCCTCTCGATGCTGCCGTATCCGTCCGGTGCGCTGCACATGGGCCACGTGCGCAACTACACCATCGGTGACGTGATCAGCCGCTACAAGCGGATGACCGGCCACAACGTGCTGCAGCCGATGGGGTGGGATGCCTTCGGCCTGCCGGCCGAGAACGCGGCGATCAAGAACAAGACCGCGCCGGCCAAGTGGACCTACGCCAACATCGAGCACATGCGGGGCCAGTTCAAGGCCATGGGCTATGCGATCGACTGGTCGCGCGAGTTCGCCACCTGCACGCCCGAGTACTACGTGCACGAGCAGCGCATGTTCACCCGCCTGATGCGCAAGGGCCTGGCCTACCGCCGCAACGCGGTGGTGAACTGGGACCCGATCGATCAGACCGTGCTGGCCAACGAGCAGGTCATCGACGGCCGCGGCTGGCGGTCCGGCGCGCTGGTGGAAAAGCGTGAGATCCCGCAGTGGTTCCTGCGCATCACCGATTACGCCCAGGAACTGCTGGACGGCCTGGATGAACTGCCGGGCTGGCCCGATTCGGTCAAGACCATGCAGCGCAACTGGATCGGCCGCTCGGAAGGGCTGGAGATCCAGTTCGACGTGCGTGACGCCGACGGCAGCACGCTGGACCCGCTGCGCGTGTTCACCACCCGTCCGGACACCGTGATGGGCGTGACCTTCGTGTCGATCGCCGGCGAACACCCGCTGGCCCAGCACGCGGCCAAGTCCAACCCGGCACTGGCCGCGCTGCTGGCCGAGATGAAACAGGGCGGCGTCTCTGAAGCCGAACTGGAGACCCAGGAAAAGCGCGGCATGGATACCGGCCTGCGCGCCATCCATCCGGTCACTGGCGCCCAGGTGCCGGTGTGGGTCGCCAACTTCGTGCTGATGGGCTACGGCACCGGCGCGGTGATGGCCGTTCCCGGTCACGACCAGCGCGACAATGAATTCGCCAACAAGTACGGCCTGCCGATCCGCCAGGTCATCGCGTTGAAGTCGCTGCGCAAGGAAGAAAGCGACTACGACGCCACGCGCTGGCAGGACTGGTACGGCGACAAGACCCGCGAGACCGAGCTGGTCAACTCCGACGAGTTCGACGGCCTGGATTTCCAGGGGGCCTTCGAGGCACTGGCCGAGCGCTTCGAGCGCAAGGCCCAGGGCCAGCGCCGCGTGAACTACCGGTTGCGTGACTGGGGCGTCAGCCGCCAGCGCTACTGGGGCTGCCCGATCCCGGTGATCTACTGCCCCAAGTGCGGCGCCTTGCCGGTGCCGGAAGAGCAGCTGCCGGTGATCCTGCCGGAGAACGTCAACTTCGTCGGCACCGGTTCGCCGATCAAGGCCGATCCGGAATGGCGCAAGACCACCTGCCCGGACTGCGGCGGCGCGGCCGAGCGCGAGACCGACACCTTCGATACCTTCATGGAATCGAGCTGGTACTACGCGCGTTACACCTCGCCGGGTGCCCGTGACGCGGTCGACAAGCGCGGCAACTACTGGCTGCCGGTGGATCAGTACATCGGCGGTATCGAGCACGCGATCCTGCACCTGATGTACTTCCGTTTCTTCCACAAGCTGCTGCGTGATGCGCGCATGGTGGACAGCAACGAGCCGGCGCAGAACCTGCTGTGCCAGGGCATGGTGATCGCCGAAACCTACTATCGCCCGAACCCGGACGGCTCCAAGGACTGGATCAACCCGGCCGATGTGGATGTGCAGCGTGACGAGCGCGGCCGCATCGTCGGGGCGACCCTGATCGCCGACGGCCAGCCGGTGGTGATCGGCGGCACCGAGAAGATGTCCAAGTCCAAGAACAACGGCGTGGACCCGCAGGTGATGGTGGGCAAGTACGGCGCCGACACCGTGCGCCTGTTCTCGATGTTCGCCGCGCCGCCGGAACAATCGCTGGAGTGGAACGAAGCCGGCGTGGATGGCATGGCCCGTTTCCTGCGCCGCTTGTGGGCCCAGGTGCAGAAGCATGCCGCTGATGGCGCCGCCCCGGCGCTGGACGTGGCCGCGCTGAACGCCGAGCAGAAGGCGCTGCGCCGCAAGACCCATGAAACCATCGGCAAGGTCGGCGACGACTACGGTCGCCGCCACAGCTTCAACACCGCGATCGCCGCGGTGATGGAGTTGATGAACGCGCTGGCCAAGTTCGATGACGTCAGCGAGCAGGGCCGTGCGGTGCGCCAGGAAGCGCTGCGCGCCACCGTGCTGCTGCTCAACCCGATCACGCCGCATGCCAGTCATGCGCTGTGGCAGGTGCTGGGCCACGCCGAGGAACTGCTGGAAGACCAGGCGTTCCCGGAGGCCGATCCGGCGGCGCTGGTGCGCGATGCGGTGACGCTGGCGGTGCAGGTCAACGGCAAACTGCGCGGCACCATCGACGTCGCTGCGGATGCGCCGCGTGATCAGATCGAAGCCCTGGGCCTGGCCGAGCCGAACGCGGCCAAGTTCCTGGAAGGGCTGACCGTGCGCAAGATCATCATCGTGCCGGGCAAGATCGTGAACATCGTGGCGGCCCCGCAGGGCTGATCCTGTCGTGCCACCGGGGGCCTTGCGCGCCCGGTGGCACCGATCTCCATGGGCCGATGGCGGGCACGCCCCGTGGGCCGTCCGGTATCAAGTCCTGTTCACGCGGCATCCGGCACGATCACTGCTTGTTGCCGCGACCGCCCGGCTCCTACAGACTGTATCCATGACCCGATTCCTGCTTGCCCTTGTCCTGACCGCAACCCTTGCCGGGTGCGGCTTCCATCTGCGCAACAAGTTGATGCTGCCGGCCGATACGGCTGCGGTGCAGGTGGTCTCCACCGCGCCCTACAGCGAACTGGTCAAGTTGCTGCGCCGTGGCCTGCAGGCCTCCGGGGCGCAGCTGGCCGATCCGGACAGCACGGGCCCGGCGTCGCAGCTGCAGGTGTTGTCCGAGCGTTGGGGCGATCTGCCGATCGCGATCGATGCCCAGGGCCGTGCCCAGGAGTACAGCCTGCGCTATGCGGTGATCTTCATCTTCCGCCGCGAAGACGGCAGCGAGCTGGTGCCGCAGCAGGTGATCGAACTCTCGCGCGATTACGTGTCGCCGCCGACCGACGCCACCGGTACCACGACCGAACGCGAAATCCTCGCCGACGAACTGCGCCGTGAGATGTCTGCGTCGATCATGCGCCGTATCGACAGCGTGGTCCGCGCCGAACTGGAGCATGGCCGCGCCCCGGCCAAGCCCGGTACGACCCCGGTGGAAACGCCGGTTGAGATCCCGGCGGCGACCCCGGCAAGCCCGACCTCGACGACCCCGACGCCGGCGGTCCCCGCCGTCGTCCCGCAGGGGCGCTGAGCCCGGTCCGCCTGCGGATCGGCCTGCCCGGATGGAACTGCGCCCCGAACAGCTTGCCAGCCAACCGGCCAGCCAGCCGTTGGCCCCGGTCTACCTGATCGCCGGTCCGGAAACGCTGCGCGTGCTGGAAGCGGCCGATGCGGTGCGGGCGCGGGCACGCGCCGATGGCGTCAACGAGCGTGAAGTCTTCGATGCCGATGGCCGTGACTTCGACTGGCACCAGCTCGATGCCAGCTTCAACGCGCCCAGCCTGTTCAGTGCACGTCGCCTGATGGAACTGCGCCTGCCCAGTGGCAAGCCGGGCAAGGAAGGCGCCGAAGTGATCAGCCAGTTCTGTGCCAACCCGGCGCCGGACGTGATCCTGCTGATCACCTGCAATGAATGGAGCAAGGCGCACCAGACCAAGTGGGCCGATGCCGTTGGCCGCGCCGGGGTGATCTCGGTGGCCTGGGCGATCAAGCCGCACGAGCTGACCGAATGGATCGAACGCCGGCTGCGTGGCAAGGGCCTGCGCGCCGACCCGCAGGCCGTGCAGCGCCTGGCCGAACGGGTGGAAGGCAATCTGCTGGCCGCCGCCCAGGAGATCGACAAGCTGGCCCTGCTGGCCGACGGCCAGACCCTGGATGTGGACACCATGGAATCGCTGGTGGCCGATGCCGCCCGTTATGACGTGTTCCGTCTGGTCGAGGCGACCTTCTCGGGCCAGCCTGCGGCCGTGCTGCGCATGATCGCCGGCCTGCGTGCCGAAGGTGAAGCGGTGGCGGCGCTGACGCC
Organism: Stenotrophomonas sp. TWI273; assembly: GCF_039674765.1. Classification (NCBI taxonomy): domain Bacteria; kingdom Pseudomonadati; phylum Pseudomonadota; class Gammaproteobacteria; order Lysobacterales; family Lysobacteraceae; genus Stenotrophomonas; species Stenotrophomonas sp. TWI273. Next base: position 302,436 of record NZ_JBDJOA010000003.1, on the reverse strand, counting down.
GATCGTGATCCGCGAGCTGCTCTCCACCGCCGGTCTGGCGCGGGTGCAGGCGCGCGGCGGCAACCTGGCCGCGGAAATGAAGAGCCGTGGCATCTGGGAATCGCGGCAGGCGCCGTTCAAGCGCGCGCTGCAGCGTCACCCCGAGGTCAAGCGCTGGGAGCGCTTCGTGGCCGAGGCGGGGCTGGTGGACCGCATCGCCAAGGGGCGCGCCGATGGCGACGCCTGGCTGGCGCTGGAGCGGCTGCTGATCGCCGTCTCCGAAGCCCGCGCCGTGCGCCTGCTCGCCCGGGCCTGAGCCCATGGGGCTGCGCATCTATTACGGCGGGACCTTCGATCCCGTCCATCTGGGCCATCTGGCCATTGCCCGCGCCGCACGCGACCAGTTGCAGGTCGCCGTCCGCCTGCTGCCCGCCGCCGATCCACCGCACCGTGCCGCCCCCGGCGCCGATGCCGCGCAGCGCCTGGCCATGCTGGCCCTGGCCATCGGCGATGAGCCCGGCCTGCTGCTGGACCGGCGCGAGCTGGACCGGGCCGAGCGCCAGCCCGGTGTGCCGTCCTATACCGTCGATACCCTGCGCGAGCTGCGCGCCGAGCTGGGCCCGCGCCAGCCGATCGCCTGGCTGGTCGGTGCCGACAGCCTGTTGGCCCTGCCCAGCTGGCACGAATGGGACGCGCTGTTCGAGCTGGCGCATTTCATCGTCGCCGATCGCCCCGGCAGTCCCCTGGCCGCCGCTTGCGACCCGGTGCTGGCGCAGGCCCTGGAAGGGCGCTGGGCCAGTCACGAGCGTGAGCTGTTCAGCGCGCCGGCCGGGCGCCTGATGCGCCTGCAGGCCCCATTGCGCGAGGAATCGGCCACCGCGGTGCGCGCGCAGATCGCCGCCGCCGGGCCTTGGCAGCCACTGCTGCCTGAGGCTGTCGCGGGCTACATCATCGACCACCGCCTGTACGGCGCGACACCGTCGTGAATACGCGCGGGCGCGCCGCCCCGTATAATCGGCCCTACATTTATCGAGTTGACCCGCTTTGAGCAACCAAGCCCAGCCCCAGACCATCAAGGTCCAACTGCCCAATCCGGCGCCCTCCGTTCTGCAGCTGCTCGAGTGCGTGCGCGGGGCCACCGAAGAACTGAAGGCCAAGGATCTCGTTGAGATCGACGTCATCGGCCGCTCCAGCGTCGCCGATTACATGGTGATCGCGTCGGGCACCTCCAGCCGTCACGTCAAGTCGATCGCCGACGAAGTGGTGAAGTTCGCCAAGAAGCTGGGCGTGATGCCGCTGGGTGTGGAAGGCGAGCGCGAAGCCGAGTGGGTGCTGGTCGACCTGGGCGACGTGATCGTTCACGTGATGCTGCCGCGCGTGCGTGAGTTCTACGCGCTCGAGCGCCTGTGGACCGTGGGCGACCAGCCTCCGATCGAACTGCTCGACGATGCGGACGACGACTACGACGCGCGCTGATCGCAGCGTGCCCGGTCACGACAACGGCGCCGATGGCGCCGTTGTCTTTTGCGGCGCCGCCTGTGGTGGCTGCGGAGGACAGACATGAAAGCCAGGCTGATCGCCACCGGCGAGCGCGCGCCCTCCTGGGTTGCGCAGGGCTTTGCCGAGTACCAGAAGCGGCTCTCGCACTGGTTGCCGTTCGAGCTGGTCGAGATCGAGCCCGGCCTGCGCGGCAAAGGCCGCGATGCGCGCCGTGCGACCGATGACGAAGGCAAGCGCGTGATCGCCGCATTGCCGAAAAATGCGTATGTGGTCGCGCTGGATGTGCCCGGACGCCAGCTCAGTTCCGAGCAGCTGGCGCAGCGGCTGGAGCACTGGCGGGGGCAGGGCAGGGACATGGCCTTCCTGATCGGCGGGCCGGAAGGCCATTCGGCGGAAGTGTCCGCGATGGCTGATGAGAAATGGTCGATCGGCCCGCTGACGCTGCCGCACATGCTGGTGCGCCTGGTGGTGGCCGAGCAGCTGTACCGCGCTGCAGCGATGCTGGCCAACCATCCGTATCACCGCGCGTGAAATAGTTGTCGCCAGACGGGTTACATCTCGCGAAAAACGGGCTACAATGCGCACCCCGCCCGAATAGCTCAGCCGGTTAGAGCACTTGACTGTTAATCAGGGGGTCGTTGGTTCGAGTCCAACTTCGGGCGCCAAGATTTGAAAAAAAGCCTCGCAGCGATGCGGGGCTTTTTTTTGTCCGCGATTTACCCGCGTGCCGCGATCCAAACAAAAAGCCCGGGCACTGCCCGGGCTCCTTGTTCCCCAAGTGCGGCTACCTCATTCGAAGGTGTACTTGGCACCGACGGTGAAGTAACGGCCGATCGCGCCACTGAAGTGCAGCGGGTTGTAGTTCACGCCACCGTAGGTGGTCGGATCCAGCGGAGCGATGCGGTCGAACAGGTTCTGCACAGATGCGTTCAACTCGAAGGCCTCGGTGATGTTCCAGCGACCGGACAGGTCGAAGGTGGTGAACGAGGAGATCTTCTCGACGTCGGTACCGTCGGCGTAGGCGAACTGATACGAGCCATCGGGACCGCGGAAGTCGGTGTTCTCCATCTTGGAGATGTAGTTGGCCACGCCGCTGACGCTCCACGGACCCTGCTTCCAGGTGGTGCCGAAGTTGACGCGGTCCTTCGGGGTGCCGATGCAGTTGGTGACGTCGCAGTTGCCGTGCGTGCCGGCATAGTCGACGGTCACATCGGCATCGGTGCGCTCGAACTTGAGCACATGGCTCCACTGCAGGTCCATCTCCAGCTGGCCCGGACCGATGTCGAAGGTCTGGCGGATGTCGGTATCGATACCGCGGACGCGGGTCGATGCAGCATTGATGTACTGCGTATTGACGGCCAGGATGCTGCCGGTACCGGGAACACCGTTGAGCAGGTTGTTGTCACGCAACACGTTGCCCGCGGCAATCGCTTCGGCAGTACTGCCCTGGGCGATTTCGTTGGTGCGCTTGATCTGCCAGGCATCCACCGTCATCGAGGTGCTGGAGGTCGGCTGCAGCACCAGACCCACCGAGTAGCTCTTGGACTCTTCCGGCTTCAGGTCGGCATTGGGACGGGTGATGATGGCGACCGGCAGTGCGCCGCAATCGTCATCGTTCGCGCCCGGCGCCGGGTTGCCGCCGGGGCAGCGCACGGGATCGGCAGCATTGGAGAACGCTGCCAGGCCGCCGTCGCCGTTCTCGGCCGGGTTGGGGGCACGGAAGCCTTCGGCATAGCTGCCGCGGACTGCGATCCAGTCGGCCGGGGTCCACTTGATGCCGACCTTCGGCGTCGCCTTGCCTTCGCCGCTCTCATACTTGTCGTAGCGGACCGCGCCGGACAGTTCCAACTGCTCCAGCACCGGGGCGGACAGTTCGACATAGCCGGCGTAGACGTTCTGCGTACCGTCGTAGGCCGAGTAGCCCAGCCCGATGATCTGGCCCTGGTCGGTGAACGTCTGCGGGGTCAGGCTGTTGCTGGTCTTGCGCCATTCGGTACCCAGCGCCAGGCCGAGCGGGCCGCCCTTCAGGTCCATCAGGCTGCGCGACACGGTGAAGTCGAACATGTCCAGGCTGGATTTGGCGCGTGCGCTGATGTCCGGCGAGATGTAGTCATACAGGGCCTGTGAGTTCAGCCCCGCGTTGTCGCCGATGCGCCACACGCCTGCCGGGCAGGCCGGATTGCCGAGCACGCAACGCACGGCGTCGTAGTTCAGGAAGCCGGTACGCTTGTTGACCAGGTCGGTGCCCGAATGCAGGTAGGCCGTGTCGTAGCTCCACTCGCCCCAGTTGCCCTTGACGCCCACCAGGAAGCGGTTGAACTCGTTGGTGTTCTCGGTCACACGCGGGCCGACATCCCAGGCCGAGTAACGCAGGCGCGAGGCCTGGCCCGGGATCGGGTTGTCCGGGTGGGTCGGGCTGAGCACCGTGGCACCGTCGCCGCTGTTGGCGTTGACCGGGCCGCCGGGATAGCCCCAGCCACCGGATACGCCGGAGGGCGTGTTGCTGAAGGTGGTTTCCTTCTTGGAGTAGCCGATTTCGGTGTAGATCTCACCGCCCTCGCCGAAGGCGAAGCTGGCGCGACCAAACACGTTGACGTACTTCTCTTCCGGGGTCAGGTCACGGTACAGCTGGGCCGGATCCCACAGGCAGCCCTGCTGCTGGGCAGTGACATCGTTCTGGCCGGGGATGGTGGTCAAGCCGGCGCAGCCTGGCAGCGCGACGAGGAAGGCCGGATCGTCATCCGTCACCGCACGGTCGTCGAACACCGAACCGTTCGGACCCACACCGCCACGGGTACCGCCAGAGAGCGCGGCGCCACCCAGGAACTGGGCGTTGTTGCCATAGCCCCACGGGCGGATATCACCGGTGCCGATCCACTTGCGGTTCTTGCGGTCGCTGATCTTGATCGCGTCGGTCTTGCCCACGTCCAAACTGAAGAACGCGTTCCAGCCATCGGTGGCCAGGTCGCCGGTACCGGCGGTCAGCGTGGCCTTCTTGGCGTCGCCATCGCTATCACCGGACAGGCCGTAGGAGGCGCGCAGGATCGCGCCATTGAAGTCGCTGCGCAGGATGATGTTGACCACGCCGGCGATGGCGTCCGAGCCGTAGATCGCAGAAGCGCCGTCCTTGAGGACTTCAATGCGCTCGACCGCATCCAGCGGAATGGTGCTCAGATCGGTGAAGACCTTCTGGCCGTCATCGGCCAGGCCATAGGTCGCCATGCGGCGGCCGTTCAACAGGACCAGCGTGGAGCCGGCGCCCAGGCCGCGCAGCGAGATGCCTGCGCCACCGCCGGCAAAGCCGTTGCCGAAGGTCTTGGGAATGGAGCCCGACCCGTCCGCGGTCAGGGTCTGCAGATACTCGGCGACCGTGGTCTTGCCGGTACGGTCGATTTCCTGGCGGGTGACCACCTGGACGGGGGAGGGGGTTTCGGTGTTCGTGCGGGGGATGTTCGACCCGGTGACGGTGATCCGGTCAAGGTTGGTCGCCTGCTCCTGCGCGAACGCGGAGGACGACGCCATGGCCCCTACCAGCAGCAGCGCGCCGCTGGTCAGGATCGTGGAAATGGAATGGGCCAGGGTATTGCGGCGGCTGTCGTCGCGGCGTTGGGTCGGGTGTTTCACAGCTTCTCTCCTGACTGGGAAAACCTAGATGTCAATAAGTCGACACCAGAACGGTGGCAACGGCGCCAATCTAGGTTTCCGTCGTGTGACGCAAGAGTGAAAAATTGCTTAATTGGGAAAAGATGCTGTGCGTCTCAGTTTGTGAATGGGGAGCCCCCTGACGGGGCTCCCATTCACTCAGCGCGGTAACGAAAAATCGACCGGAACCAGGCCATCGGCGGCGACGGCCTGCCCATCGACGAGGGCTGGCACGAAACGCCAGTGACGCAGCACCTGCTGGCGTGCGGCCTGGTCGAGCACGCGCGAGCCACTGCTCTTCTCGATACTGACCGCCACCGGGTTGCCCTGGCTGTCGACCCGGATGCGCAGCAGGACCGTCCCCTGCTGGCCCAGGCGGATCGCCGCGACCGGATACGGTGGTGGCGGCGCGCTGCGGTACTGCAGTTGGGCTCCTGCGGCGGGCGACGGCATGGCCGGGGCCGGTTCCAGCGCCGGTGCGGCGGCCTCGCTGGCCGGCATCGGTGCCACCGCGGGCGCCTCGTCGAGGGTGGCGGTGGGGGGCGGCAGCGGTGCCGGCGCGCGTTGCGTGGTCACGGGCACCACCGGGGGGAGCCGCGGTGGGTCTGCCGGCGGATGACGGATGATCTCCGGCGGCGGCGGAGGCAGCACCCAGGTCACCTGCATGCGTTCGCGGGGTGCCTTGATCAGGGGCTGGGTAGCCGGGATCAACAACAGCATCAGGGCCAGCGCGTGGACCGCGATGGCAGTGCTCCACCCGAGCACGCGGGACGCTTCGATAGGCAGCGGGACAACCGGGGACGGGGTACGGACCATGCTCCACTCTCCTTGCCAGATGTGCGGGAACATCAACGTGCCTGCGCGGCGCGTGGGGTCAGGCGGGGCCGCGCAATGACAGCAATACCCGAGCCCGGCACGGGCCGGAAGTCAGGGGCAGGGTGGGGAGTTGGCTGGCAGTCAGGATCCGGCGGCGAACAGCATGACGGCGCCCGCAGGCGCCGTCATGTCTTGGCAGGAGCGGACGGCTGGTCCGCTCTGCTGCGAAGTGTTACCGGCCCAGATCGAACACCACGTCCAGGTTGACCGACACGGTCGATTCGCCCGGCGACACCGGCGTGGATACATCAGCAGCCATCGGCGCGGCCGCCGCACGCATCATCACCGGGCGGAAGTTGCCGCCACCGCTTTCGGAGATGCTCACGATCCGGCGCACGCGCAGGCCCAGCGACTTGGCATACGTTTCGGCGCGGGCCTGGGCCTTCTTCAGCGCGGCCAGGCGGGCTTCGTCGTAAACCGGCTCGGGCTGGTCGATCTCGAACTGCGGGCCGTTGATCTGGTTGGCGCCCTGGGCGGCCAGTGCATCAAGCACTTTGCCGAGCTTGGCGATGTCGCGCACCTTCAGGCTGACCGTATTGCTGGCCTGGTAGCCGGTGATCTTCGGCGCTTCGTTGTCGGCGTAACGATACTGCGGGCTCAGGTTGACCCCGCTGGTCTGCACATCCCGCTCGGCGATGCCGGCGGCCTTGATCGCGGCGAGCACCTTGGTCATCTGCTCGGCGTTCTGGCGCATGGCACTGTTGCCGTCCACGGCCTGGGTCACCACACCGGCCGAGAGCGTGGCCACGTCCGGCACGCGCTTGGCCTCGGCGTTGGCCGAGATGTTGAGCAGGGTGCCGTCAGCCGGCACGGCGATGGTGGGCTGGGACTGGGCGTGGGCGGTCATCGAAGCTCCCAGGGCAAGGGACAGGGCGAGCAGCAACGGGGACAGGGACGGGCGGCGCATGTACATCTCCTTGTGAAGACGTTGAGGTTGGTGTCGGGGCGATGAACGCGTCGTGAGGTTTGATGGGGTTGAGCACGATTCAAGCGTGTTGCTCGCGATTCAGACAGTAGGCTCAGGTTATGCTTCCTCGATGCTTTATCTTGCCTCTCGATCCCCCCGACGAAACGAACTGCTTGCGCGCCTGGAACGACCGTTCCAGGCGCTTGAGCTTGACGTGCCCGAAGTCCGTGCGCCCGACGAGTCCGCCGCCGATTACGTGCAGCGGGTCGCCGCCGACAAGGCACGCGCCGGGTGGGCGCTTGTCGCCCATGACCCCGAGGCGGTGGTGCTGGGCTCGGACACCGAAGTCGTGCTCGACGGGCGCGTGTTCGGTAAACCGGCCGATGCGGCCGACGCCTGCGCGATGCTGCGTGCGTTGGCCGGGCGCACCCACCAGGTGATGACCGCCGTGGCGCTGGTCGCTGCTGGCCGGGAACAGGGCGTGCTGGTGGTCTCGGAGGTGACGTTCGCGGCGATCGATGAGGATCGGATCGCCGCCTACGTGGCCAGTGGCGAGCCGATGGACAAAGCCGGTGCCTATGCGATCCAGGGGGGCGCTGAACGATATATCCGCCATCTGGCGGGAAGCTATTCGGGTGTGATGGGTTTGCCCCTGCAACAGACCGAGCAGTTGCTGCAGACGTTTGAACTGAAGGGAGTCGCCCATGTCTGAAGAAATCCTGGTCAATGTCACCCCGCGGGAAACCCGCGTCGCCGTCATCGAGAACGGCATGCTGCAGGAACTGCATATCGAACGTGGCTGGCGCCGTGGCGTGGTCGGCAACATCTACAAGGGCAAGGTGCAGCGGGTCATGCCGGGCATGCAGGCGGCCTTTGTCGAGGTCGGGCTGGAGCGCGCGGCGTTCCTGCACGCCAACGATGTGATCCGCCCGGCCCCGGTGGCCAGTCCGGATACCGAAGGCACCACGTTGCCGCCACCGTCCTCGGTGCCGATCGTCGAGCTGCTGCGCGACGGCCAGGACATCGTGGTGCAGGTGGTCAAGGACCCGATCGGGACCAAGGGCGCCCGCCTGACCACCCAGATCAGCATTCCCTCGCGCTACATGGTGCTGCTGCCGCAGTCCAAGGTGGTGGGCGTGTCGGCCCGGATCGAGGACGAGGCCGAGCGCGCCCGCCTGAAAACCCTGGTGACCGAACTGTCGGCCCAGCACGGCGGCTACGGCTACATCGTGCGCACCAATGCCGAAGGCCAGCCGGCCGAGGCGATCGCCGAAGACGTGGCCTACCTGTCGCGGGTCTGGAACGTGGTGGAGCGCCGTGGCCGCGATGCCGCCCCGCTCAGCGTGATCTATGAAGACCTGAGCCTGCCGCTGCGCTCGGTGCGCGATCTGATCCGCAAGGACGTGGACAAGGTCAAGGTGGATTCCAAGGAGACCTTCAACCAGTTGCAGGCGTTCGTGGCCAAGTACATGCCAGTGCTGGCCGAGAAACTGGAGCTGTACAGCGGTGATCGCCCGATCTTCGACATGTTCGGGGTCGAGGATGAAATCGGCCGCGCGCTGGACAAGCAGGTCCCGCTGAAGTCGGGCGGCTATCTGGTGATCGACCAGACCGAGGCGATGACCACGATCGATGTGAACACCGGTTCGTTCCTGGGCCAGCGCAACCTCGAAGAGACCGTGTTCCGCACCAATCTGGAGGCCGCGCAGGCCGTGGCACGCCAGCTGCGGCTGCGCAACCTGGGCGGCATCATCATCATCGACTTCATCGATATGGACGATGCCGAGCACCGCCGTCAGGTCCTTCGCACGTTGGAGAAGGCGCTGGCCCGCGACCACGCCAAGACCACCGTCTACGACTTCTCGCCGCTGGGCCTGGTCGAGATGACCCGCAAGCGCACCGTGGAAAGCCTGGAGCGCCAGCTGTCCGAGCCGTGCCCGGAGTGCAGCGGGCGGGGTTCGATCAAGACCGCCGAAACGGTGACGTACGAGATCTTCCGCGAAATCACCCGGGCGGTGCGTCAGTTCGATGCGGCGCGCCTGCTGGTGATCGCCTCCTCGAAGGTGGTCGCGCGCATCACCGACGAGGAATCCTCGGCGGTGGCCGAACTGGAGGAGTTCCTGGGCAAGAGCATCCGCTTCCAGGCGGATGAGCAATACCTGCAGGAGCAGTTCGATGTCGTGCTGCTCTGATCGCGGCCGGTCCGGCATCCCCACGTTCCGATGAGCACACCGCTCCGCCTGCGCCTGCGCCGGATCCGCCGCCATGCTGTGTATGCGGTGGCGATCCTGCTCGTGGGCGTGGCCCTGCTGGTCGGCACTGCCAGCCAGCTGCTGCCGCTGGCCGAGCGTCACCCGGACAAGGTGGCGGCGTGGTTGAGCGCGCGCGCAGGCCAGCCGGTGCGTTTCGATGCATTGGATACTGCCTGGACCCGGCGCGGCCCGCTGCTGCAGCTCAAAGGGCTGCGCATCGGTGAAGGGCAGGGCCTGCGCATCGGCGAGGCCGAAGTGCTGGTGTCCATGTATGCCGGCCTGCTGCCGGGCCACTCGCTGACCGAGCTGCGCCTGCGTGGCGTGGCGCTGGTACTGCAGCGCGCCGACGATGGCCGCTGGTCCGTGCAGGGCCTGCCGCAGTCCAGTGCAGGTGACCCGCTGGAAACACTGCGCCGCCTGGGCGAGCTGCAGGTGATCGGTGGCCGCTTGAAGGTGGATGCGCCCTCGTTGGGCGTGAACGCCGTGCTGCCGCGGATCGACCTGCGCCTGCGCGTCAACGGCCAGCGCCTGCGGGTTGGGGCGCGTGCGTGGGCCGACCCGTCCGCACAGCCGCTGACGGCGGTGCTGGAATTCGAGCGCAAGCGCGGCGATGGTCAGGCCTGGTTCTCGGCCGCCCCGGCCGACTTCCGGGCGTGGGCCTCGCTGCTGCAGTTCGGCGGCATCGGCCTGCAGCAGGGCACCGGTGAGTTCAATGCCTGGGTGGACCTGCGCGATCACCGGGTGGTGATGGTCACCACCGATGCGGACCTTCAGAACGTACAGGTGCGCGGCGTGACGCTGGCCGACGGCACCCACCCGCAGCTGGCGTTGGACACGCTGGAACTGCGTGCACGCTGGCGCTGGGTGCAGGGGGGCTGGCGCGCCGATGCGCCACGGTTGCGGATTGGCATGGAAGGCAGCACCCAGCAATTGGACGGGCTGCTGCTGGCCGGTGGGCAGCACTTCGCGCTGGCTGGCGACAACATCGATGCCACCGCGCTGCTGCGGGGGCTGGCGCTGACCGACCGGATCGATCCCGGCCTGCGCGAGTGGCTGCATGAGGCCGCACCGCAGGTGCGCATGACCCGCGTGCGGGTGGCAGGCGAGCAGGGCGGCCCGCTGTCGGTCGAGGGGGATCTGGAAGACATCCGCTTCGCGGCGGTCGGGCATTCGCCCGGGCTCAGCGGTGTGGGCGGGCGCTTCAACGGCGATGCCGATGGCTTCACCCTGGATCTGCAACCGCAGCAGGTGATGCAGTTCGATTGGCCGAGCGGCTTTGGCGAGCGCCACGACGTGCGCCTGGCCGGCCGGCTGGTGGGCTGGCGCGACGAGGCCGGCGGCTGGCGGATCGGGACCCCGGCGCTGCGCGTGCAGGGCACCGATTACGCCGCCGATGTGCGCGGCGGCATCTGGTTCCAGAACAACGGCACGCGCCCCTGGCTGGAACTGGCGGCCAAGATCGACGATGTGCCAATGACCGCCGCCAAGCGTTTCTGGATCCATTCCAAGATGAGCAAGGCCGCCACCGATTGGCTGGATGCTGCCCTGGTCTCCGGGCAGGTGCGTGCCGGGGTGGGCCTGGTGACCGGGGATCTGGAAGACTGGCCGTTCGACAAGAACAACGGCCGCTTCGAGGCGACCGGCCACATCGACGCCGGCAGTATCCGCTTCCAGCACGACTGGCCGGCGATGAACAAGGTCGATGCCGATATCGCCTTCATCGGCCCGGGCTTCGAACTGCATGGCAAGGGCGACCTGGCCGGGGTGGCGGTGGACCACTTCGATGCCGGCATTCCTGATTTCGGCGAGACCGATCTGTACGTCAAGGCCAGCAGCCGCAGCGATGCCGGTGCACTGCTGGCCATGCTCAAGCAGAGCCCGTTGCAGGCCACCTATGGCGAGACGCTGGACAATCTCACCGCGAAGGGACCGGCCGCGGTCACCTTCGACCTGCTGCAGCCGCTGCACCACGACGAAGGCCGCGGTCACCTGCAGGGCACGGTCGATCTCAATGGCGCGACCCTCACCGAGAAGCGCTTCGACCTGGTCTTCGACAACATGCGCGGTACGGCCCGTTATGGCCATGGCGGCTTCGATGCGGAGCACCTGGCGGTACGTCACCAGGGCCAGGACGGGCTGCTCAGCCTGCGCGCCGGTGAGTTCGTGCGCGATCCGCAGCAGGCCTTCGAATCCGAACTCACCGCCTCGCTGGAGGCGGGGGCGCTGCTGGACCGCGCCCCGGAATTGAACTGGCTCAAGCCTTACATCCAGGGCACCTCGCGTTGGACCATCGGGGTGACCCTGCCCAAGGTCGCGGCCGGCAGCAAGGTCGAGCCGCCCACCGTGCTCAAGCTGCATTCGGATCTGGTCGGCACCACCCTGGAACTGCCGGCGCCGCTGGACAAGCCCGCCGCTACGCCGTTGGCGACGGACGTCACCGCACAGCTGCCGATGGGCAGCGGACGCGTTGATGTCGCCTTCGGCCAGCGCCTGGCCCTGGCCGCGCGCACGCATGACAACCAGACCGGGGTGCAGGTCACCCTCGGCAGCGACCGCGTGGATCGTGATCCGCCGGCCAGTGGGCTGGTCGTGAACGGGCGCAGCGGCTCGCTGGATGCGCTGGAGTGGATCGCGCTGGCCCGCTCGCCGGACGGCGGCGACGGCAAGGACCCGATGCCGCTGCGGCATGTGGACGTGCAGGTCGGCCAGCTGCTGCTCGCCGGTGGCGTGTTCCCGCAGACCCGGCTGCAACTGCGGCCGACCAGCAGCAGCGTGGACGTGCGCCTGGACGGCCCCTCGCTGGTGGGCGGTCTGACCGTGCCCAATGCCGAAGGCGGCACCATCGTCGGCAAGCTCAGCCGGGTGCACTGGCAGTCGCTGCCGACGCCCGTCAAGGCGCCCAGCGATGGCGCCCCGATCCTGCTGCCACCGGACGTGGCCCTGCCGGCGCGGGTCCAGGCCAGTGCCAATGACACCAATCCGGCCAAGATCCCGCCGCTGTCGCTGGATATCGATGACCTCCAGTTCGGCAAGGCCAAGCTCGGCCAGGCGGTATTGCGCACGCGGCCGATGGCCAACGGCCTGAGCGTGGATCAGCTGCAGTTCCGCGCGCCCAAGCAGGCGATCGACGTCAATGGCCGCTGGATGGGCATGGGCGAGGCCGCGCGCAGCCAGTTCAACGTGCAGGTCAAGAGCGAGGACCTGGGCGGGCTGATGCAGAATCTGGACTATGGCGGCCAGCTGCGTGGCGGCCAGGGCCAGCTGACCATGAGCGCCGGCTGGCAGGGCGGCCCATCCGACTTCCAGCTCGGTGCGCTGCAGGGCCAGCTCGACGTGCAGGCCCGCAACGGCCAGTTGCTGGAACTCGAACCCGGTGCCGGGCGCGTGCTCGGCCTGCTCAGCGTGACCCAGCTGCCGCGCCGGTTGATGTTCGATTTCCGCGATTTCTTCTCCAAGGGCTTCGCCTTCAACCAGGTCGAGGGCAGCGTGGCGTTCGCCGATGGCATGGCCACCACCGACAAGGTGCTGATCGAAGGCCCGGCGGCGAACATCACCATCCGCGGCAAGACCGACCTGCGCCAACAACGCTTCGATCAGACCATCGACGTCAACCCGCGTGCGGGCAACCTGCTGACGGTGGTCGGCGCGGTCGCCGGCGGCCCGGTGGGGGCGGCGGTCGGCGCGGCCGCCAATGCGGTGCTGTCCAAGCCGCTGGGCGAGATCGGCGCCAAGACCTACCGCGTGACCGGCCCCTGGGCCGAACCCAAGGTCGATGTGATCGACCGCGACGCAGCGCCCAGGCCGGCCCCGGCCGCACCGCCGGCGCGCTGATCCCTTTCCCGCGCCCGGGTTGCGATTGCGCCCGGCGCCCACAGATCAAAGAGCATGAACAACAACGCACTTTCGCTGGCCACCGACCGTCTGCTGCTGCCCGCCGGGCTGGATGCGAACGGTCTGGAACGCACGTTCGGCACCCTGTTGGGCCCGGGCATCGATTTCGGGGATCTCTATTTCCAGCACGCGCGCCGCGAGAGCTGGAGCGTGGAGGACGGCATCGTCAAGGACGGGGCGCATTCGATCGAGCAGGGCGTGGGCGTACGCGCCATCGCCGGTGAGAAGACCGGCTTCGCCTACTCCGACGACATCCACAGCGACGCGCTGCTGGCCGCGGCCAACTCGGCCCGCGCCATCTCCCGCGAGGGTGGGGCGCAGTCGGCCCGCTCGCTGGTGCGGGGCAGTGGCCGCGCGCTGTACCCGGCACTGGACCCCATCGATGGCATGGGCAACGAGGCCAAGGTCGAGATGCTCAAGCGGCTGGACCGCTACCTGCGCGCCGCCGACCCGCGCGTGCAGCAGGTGATGGTCAGCCTGTCCGGCGGCGTGGATACGGTATTGATCGCGCGCAGCGATGGCGTGCTTGCGGCCGACATCCGCCCGCTGGTGCGCTTGAACGTGCAGGTGATCGTCGAGCAGCATGGCCGGCGCGAGTCCGGTTACTCCGGTGGCGGCGGCCGCTACAGCTATGAAGAACTGTTTGCCGAGGGGCGCCCGGAAGGCTTCGCGCGCGAGGCCCTGCGCCAGGCGCTGGTGAACCTGGAGGCGATCCCGGCCCCGGCCGGGGTGATGACCGTGGTGCTCGGCCCGGGCTGGCCGGGCGTGCTGCTGCATGAAGCGGTCGGCCATGGCCTGGAAGGCGACTTCAACCGCAAGGGCACCAGCGTCTACGCCGGCCGGATCGGCGAGCGCGTGGCCGCGCCGGGCGTGACCATCGTTGACGACGGCACCCTGGACGGACGCCGCGGCTCGCTGAACATCGATGATGAGGGCCACCCGACCCAGTGCACCACCCTGATCGAGGACGGCATCCTGGTTGGCTACATGCAGGATTCGCTCAATGCGCGCCTGATGGGCGTGGCCCCGACCGGCAACGGCCGCCGTGAATCGTTCGCGCACATGACCATGCCGCGTATGACCAACACCTACATGCGCGCCGGCCAGCACGATCCGGAAGAAATGATCCGCTCGGTCAAGCGTGGCCTGTACGCCGTCAACTTCGGTGGTGGCCAGGTCGACATCACCAGCGGCAAATACGTGTTCTCGGCCACCGAGGCCTACCTGATCGAAGACGGAAAAATCACCGCGCCGGTGAAGGGCGCCACCCTGATCGGCAATGGGCCGGAAACCATGCAGAAAGTGCGCATGATCGGCAACGATCTGGCCCTGGACGAGGGCGTGGGCATCTGCGGCAAGGATGGCCAGAGCGTGCCGGTCGGCGTGGGCCAGCCGTCCCTGCTGATCGATGGCATCACCGTGGGCGGCACCCAGGCCTGAGCCGGGATGCATTCGCCTGCGCTGCCTGATCACGCGGCCGCCAGCGGGGTGCTGGCGCCGCCGCGCGAGCGCCGGGACTCAGTCCTCGGCGTTCTCGTCGCTGTCGGTGTCCGTGTCGACCGCGTCGTCCAGCGCGTCTTCGGAGGCGGCATTCACGCCTTCCAGACCGAGCGCGGCCGGCAGCAGCAGCGTACGCAGGACCTGGAAGATCTCGCGGTAGGCGCGCGGCGGCTTGTTCTTGGCCTTTTCGGCCTGGGCGTTGCGGACCAGCGTGCGCAGCTCCTGGCGGTCGGCATGCGGGTATTCGTCCAGCAGCGCGCCCAGCGCCTTGTCGCCGTCCTTGAGCAGGCGTTCGCGCCAGTCTTCCACGCGGTGCATGGTCGCCACTTCACGGCGCGAGGTCTCGCTGTTGGCATCCAGCGCATCGCGGATCGCATCCAGCACGGCGTCGTCTTCGCGACGCATGTGCTTGGCCAGGAACGCCAGCTGGCGCTTGTGGGCGATATGCGCGGTGATGCGCTTGGCCTCGGCGATGTGCGGCAGCAGATCCTCGGGCACCGGCAGGCGCGCCAGCTGGGCCGGGGTCAGCGAGACCAGCTTCTCGCCCAGGGCCAGCACGTCCAGCGCCGCCCGGCGGTTCTGGCTGCGGCTGATATCAAGGAATTCACCGGTTTCTTCGTCGCGTCCGCGCATCGTCTTATTTCCACATCCGTAAACTGTGCCGGCGTCGCGCCGGGCACTCACCTGTACAGGATAAAGCATTGAACGTGATCTCCCCTGAAGTCTCCCCGGCCGACGACAGCCTGCAGCGCCTGGAGCAGCTGGCCGACATCTCCCAGCGCCTGCTGGAGCGGGCCAAGGCCCTGGGCGCCAGCCAGGCCGAGGTCAGCTGCAGCGATGAGCGCGGCCTGGATGTGAACGTGCGCCTGGGCGAGGTCGAAACGGTCGAGTCCACCCGCGACCGCGGCATCGCCGTGACCGTCTACTTCGGCCAGCGCAAGGGCAGCGCCAGCACCGCCGACCTGCGCGAGAGCAGCCTGGAGTCGACCGTGGCCCAGGCCTGCGCGATCGCCCGGCACACCGAGGATGATGAGGCGGCCGGCCTGGCCGAGGCGGCCCTGATGGCCCGTGAATTCCCGGATCTGGACGGCTGGCACCCTTGGGAACTCAGCGCCGATGCGGCGCTGGATCTGGCCCTGGCCTGCGAAGCGGCCGGCCGTGAGGCCGACACCCGCATCAGCAATTCCGACGGTGCCTCGGCGGCGACCGCGCAGAGCCTGTCGGTGTATGCCAACTCGCACGGCTTCATCGGCCGCGAGCGCAGCAGCCACCACTCGATCGGCTGCGCGCTGATCGCCGGGCAGGGCGATGGCATGCAGCGCGACGGTTGGTACAGCAGCGCACTGGCCCGCGAAGATCTGGACGATGCCGCCTCGATCGGCCGCCGCGCCGCCGAGCGTACCGTGGCCCGCCTGGACCCGCGCTCGATGACCACGGCGCAGATGCCGGTGCTGTATTCGCCGGAGGTGGCCCGCTCGCTGATCGGCCATCTGCTCGGTGCCGTGTCCGGCGGCGCGTTGTACCGCCGCGCCAGCTTCCTGCTCGACAGCGTCGGCACGCGCCTGTTCCCGGACTGGTTCGGCATCGAAGAGCTGCCGCTGCTGCGCCGTGGGCTGCGCTCGGCAGCCTTCGATGGCGATGGCGTGGCCACCCGCAATTCTGCGCTGATCCGCGATGGCGTGCTGGAGCGCTACATCCTGGGCAGCTACTCGGCACGCAAGCTCGGCCTGCCGACCACCGCCAACGCCGGTGGCGTGCACAACCTCAAGGTCACCGCCAACGCGGGTGATCTGGTCTCCATTGCCCGGCAGATGGGCAATGGACTGCTGGTCACCGAACTGATGGGGCAGGGCGTCAACAGCGTCACCGGTGATTACTCGCGTGGTGCCGGCGGTTTCCGCGTGGAGAACGGCGAGATCAGCTACCCGGTGGACGGCATCACCATTGCCGGCAACCTCAAGGACATGTTCGCCAGCATCGAAGCGGTGGGCACCGACATCGACACGCGCTCGCACGTGCACACCGGTTCGATCCTTGTAGGACGAATGACCGTTGCCGGTAACGATTGACGTATTCTATGGAGGCTGCCCTGGCAGGCGGGGAGCCTGCCGCGTGCAATACCCATTACCTCGAACAAGGAGTTTCACGTGAGCGATTTCGATAACGTCACCACCCCGCCGCCGCCGGTGAGCGCACCGGCCCCGGCCGAACAGCGCACCATGGCCCTGGTGGCCCACCTGCTGGGTATCTTCACCTGGTTCCTCGGCCCGCTGATCATCTGGCTGATCAACAAAGACGACAGCAGCAAGCGCTTCGTCACCGATCAGGCCAAGGAAGCGCTGAACTTCCAGATCACGATCACCATCGCGATGCTGATCTGCATCGTGCTGACCATCGTCATCATCGGTGGCCTGCTGGCACCGATCGTCGGCCTGCTCAACGTGATCTTCTGCATCATCGCAGCGGTCAAGGCCAACAACGGCGAAGCCTACCGCTACCCGTTCGCACTGCGCCTGATCAAGTAATCGATCCGCAGCGCTGGAACGAAAAAACGCCCGGGATTCCCGGGCGTTTTTTTGTGTGCTGGCGCTGTAGAGCCACGCCATGCGTGGCTGACTGCACTATCGCTCAGTGATCCCGCTCAACCGCCAGCCTGGCCAGCGCACGCAGTGCATCGGCCGCCTCGCCATAGCCGGCCAGCCCGTCGAACATCTGCTCGCTCAGCGTGCGCAGATGCGCCTTGGCACCGTCCATGCCCAGCAGCGCCGGGAAGGTCGATTTGGCCTGTGCTTCGTCCTTGCCGGCGGTCTTGCCGAGCTGTTCGGAACTGGCTTCGACATCGAGGATGTCATCGCGCACCTGGAAGGCCAGGCCCAGCGCCGAGGCCACCGTATCCAGCGTCGCCAGATCCGCGGCAGGTGCCTGGCCACACAGCGCGCCCATGCGAACCGCGGCGCGGATCAGCGCGCCGGTCTTGAGCGCATGCATGCGTTCCAGCGCCTGCAACGGCTGCTGATGGCCAGTGGCGTCGATATCCAAGGCCTGGCCACCGCACATGCCGGCCGCGCCGGAGGCGTGCGCCAGGGTCTGCAGGCAATCCACGCGCAGCTGCGCTGGCAACGCCGCGTCGGCGATCAGGCTGAACGCGCGCGTCTGCAGGGCATCGCCGGCGAGGATCGCGGTGGCTTCATCGAAGGCGATATGCGTGGTCGGGCGGCCGCGCCGCAAGGCGTCATCGTCCATCGCCGGCAGATCATCGTGCACCAGCGAATACGCATGGATCAGCTCCACCGCCATTGCCGGTGCATCCAGTACGTTTTCGTCGGCGCCGAAGATCCGGCCGCCGGCATACACCAGCAACGGCCGCATGCGCTTGCCACCCCCGAGCACCGCATAACGCATCGCCTGATGCAGCCCGCGCGGGGCATCGCACGGGGAAGGCAGGCTGGCATCGAGTTCGCTTTCGATACGGTCGCGCCAACGCGCGAACGTGGCCTCAACCGTCATGGCTGGGCGGGTCGAACGGTACGGCGGTGTCGGGCTGGGCCGGATCGCTGAGCAGGCGCACGCGCAGTTCGGCCTGTTCCAGCGCCTGCTGGCACTGGCGGTACAGGCCGACGCCACGTTCGTAGGCGCTGAGCGATTGTTCCAGGCTCATTTCGCCGGTTTCCATCTTCTCCACCAGCTGCTCAAGCTCTTCCAGCGACTGCTCGAAGTGGGCGACCGGGGAGGTTTCATTGGGGGACTTCTTTGCCATGCGCCAAGTGTGGGCTGCTGGCCCGGCGGGGTCAATTCACGCCGCGCCCGGGGTCCACTGCAACTGCGCATGATGGGCCTGCAACCACGGTTGCAATGCTGCCCCGATGACCCGGTCGCCTGCGGCCAGCAGGGTGTCTTCGTCGAACAGGAGCGGCAGCTGACGGCGCTGCCACGGCGGCAGGCCCTGCTGTTGCAGCAGGTCCTTGAGCGCATGGGAATGTGTGCGCCCGGGCAGCTGGATGCGTTCGCCGCCGCGGCGCGCGCGGATCTGCACGGGGCTATCGAAACCGGCGTCCGTGCCGAGCAGGCGCAGCTCGCCCCCATCGGGCAATGCCAGCGGCGCGCGGCCATCCCAATGCACGCTCCAGTCGGCTGGCAGGGCCAGGCTGGCAGAGAGCAGGTGCAGCTGCCCGCGCCAACGGCGGATACGCGCACCCTGCCAGGCGAACTGGGCATCGGCATGGTGCGCAGCCGGCAACAGTTCGCGCTCGACCGCCTCGACCCCGGCGGCTGGCAGCGGTGGCAGGCCACTGCCGCGCACCCAATGGCGCAGCAGGCGCGCACGTCGTTCCACCGGCTGGCGCATCAGCCGCGCGCAGTCGATCACGCCGGGGCCGACGCTGCAGCGTTCCAGCGCGTCGCGGTCGGCACTGTCGAGCAGATGTTGGGACTGCGCGCACAACGCCGCGCTGCGCGCGAAGGCGGCATCGGCCTGCGCCCAGCGCTGGCGAAGCTGCGGCAGTACCTGCAGGCGCAGGAAATTGCGGTCGGCATCGTCACTGGCGTTGCTGGGGTCTTCGATCCACTCCAGGCCTTCGGCCTGGGCATGCGCACGCAGGGTGCTGCGCGGAACCTCCAGCAACGGCCGCCATACGGTGCCGGCACCAAATGCGCTGGTGACCTGCATGGACGCCAATCCATCCACCCCGGAGCCACGCAGCGCCCGCAGCAGGAAGGTCTCGGCCTGGTCGTCGCGATGGTGGGCCAGCGCCAACTGTTCGCCCGGAAGCAGCTGCGAGGCGAACGCCTCACGGCGTGCATGCCGCGCGGCAGCTTCCGGCCCCTGTCCCTGGTTGCGTTGCACCTGGACACGGAGCACCCGCAGCGGAATGTTCCAGCGCGCACACACCTGCGTGCAGTGCACGGTCCAGGCATCGGCCTGCTCCTGCAGGCCATGATGGACATGGATGGCGCGCAGCCCCGCGGTGCGCTGGGCCGCCGAGGTGGCCAGCCAGTGCAGCAGGACGGTCGAATCGAGCCCGCCGCTGAAGCCCACCAGCACGGGGCGGACGACAGAGGGCGGTGGCGGCAGCAGGGACGTCATGGGCAGTGCGATCTCAGGCAGACCGGCAGTATCGGTGCTGCGTGGCAACGATGCCACGCGCGGGGATCACGGCGCGTCGGCATCCATCGCCGGACGCCCCTGCCGATCGATGCGGTACCAGGTGCCACCGACCATCGCAATGTGGCCATGATCGTCCGGCGTGCCTGGTCGGCAGCCTTGGCAGACCCGGGCCACCCCGTCATCGAACGCCCAGCCGAAATCGAAGGTCGCCGGGAACACCTGGCGCAGCTGGGTATCGAAGTAGCCGATGCGCGCGCCCACGCGGCCGCGCACCAGCCCTTCCACCACGTAGTCCGGGCCGTTGTCGAAGGTGATCACCGGCAGTTGCCGACCGTCGGCACGGACATAGTGGAAGCCACCGCCGGCATAAACGGCAGCCAACCCGTCCTGGTCGTAGGGCAACGCCGCCAGCGCCGTGGCATCCAGCGCCAGACGCCCATCGCGCCACTGGCAACCGGCCAGCGGTTGCAGGCCATCTTCCTCGGTAAGCACGGTGCACGCGCTGCCGGTGCCCCCCCACGCCATGGCGGAGGCCAGCAGGCCGGCTGCCAGCAGCAGGAGCCGCACGTAGCGGCCCCTCTTCGTCGTGTTGCAGGTCGGCAGACGCATTACTTGCTGTCGCCGGCCTGGCGCTCGAACGCGGTCGGCTTGGGCAGCTCGACCGGCACGCCCTTGGCGTCGCAGGTGCCGGCCTCGCACAGGCGCTGGCGCAGGCGCGGGGTGGCCTGCACGATCATGTGGTAGATCGCGTTCTGCTCCATCGTGCCGCGCACTGCCTTGCTGCCCGGGCCACGTGCCCAGATGCCGACGTCTTCGCCGCCATGCGATTCGCTCTTGGCGGGTACCAGCGCTTCCTGCATGTAATCAGGATGCTCGGTATCCACCGCGGTCAGGTCCGGCCGGCCGGTGCTCGGATCGAAGCTGCTCGGGTTGTGCGGGTACCGCTTCGGGCCGACCGGCTGCTGGTTGGTGGCACCGGTGTAGCCCGGGCCGTTGGCGTAGGTCAGGGTGGTGTAGGGCAGGCCCAGGCCATCGCGGGCCAGGTCCAGCTTGCCGGCACCGTCTTCGCCGCCCTTGTCCTTCACCTTGCCCAGGATCGGGTTGCCACGTGCCGGGTAACCGACGAAGTTCAGCGTGTGCGAATGGTCGGCGGTGACGATGATCAGCGTGTCCTGGTCGGAGGTCGCCTCGACGGCCGCGCGCACCGCATCGGACATCGCCACCGTATCGGTCAGTGCGCGGTAGGCGTTGCCGCTGTGGTTGGCGTGATCGATGCGCGCGCCTTCCACCATCAGCACGTAGCCTTCCTGGTGGCGCGACAGGTTGGCGATCGCCGCCTGGGTCAGCTCGGCCAGGCTCGGCTCACCGGCCGGGTCGTCCTTGCGCTCGGCCTCGTAACGCATGTGGTCCGGCTCGAACAGGCCGAGGATCGCCGGGGCGTTCGCGGCGGCCTGCAGCTGTCTGGCGTTCCACACATAGGCACCCTGCGGGTGCGCCTGCTGCCACTCGGTCACCAGGCTGCGCCCGTCCAGGCGCTGGCCGACCTTGTCGTCATACTCCGGATCGCGTTCTTCGACCGTGGTGAATTCACCGCGGCCGCCGCCGAGGGCGACCAGCGGGCCGCGCCCGAAGCGCGAGGTCGACAACAGCTGCTGGGCGATATCGCGGCAGCCGGCGGCCTTGGCCTCGTCCGGCACGTCGGTGTCGTTTTCCCAGTTGCGCTCCGGCGAGTGTGCATAGGTCGCCGCCGGGGTGGCATGGGTCAGGCGCGCGGTGGAGACCACCCCGGTCGCCATGCCGGCGCTGTCAGCCAGCTGCAGCCAGGTCAGCAGCCCCTTGTTCAGGCTGTCGGCGCAGTCGTTGCGGGTGCCCGCACTGACGCCGATCGCGCCCATGTGGGTCTTCACGCCGGTGGTGATCGCGGTCATGGTGCCGGCCGAATCCGGCGTCTGCGAATCGGTGTTGTAGGTCTTGCTGAACGCCGTGGCCGGGAAGCGCTCCCAGGACAACAGGTTCTCCTCGCCCGGATGCCCGTTGCGCTGCCCCTCGAAGATGCGCGCCGCGGCCACCGTGGTCAGGCTCATGCCGTCACCCAGGAACAGGATGACGTTCTTGGCCTTGCCGTCCATCGCACCTGTGCTGGCCGCGCGCGCCGCACCGCTGCGGTACCACCACTGCGGGGTCTCCCCGGCGGGGTGGGCAATGGCCGGCACATCGACCTGGACCGCGCCGGCAGAGGCGCTGGAGGAGGGAGCGGTAGTGGCGCAGGCGCCAAGCAGCAGGGTGGTGACGGCAGCCACCAGAGGCGTGAAACGGGACATGGATGAATGCATCTCACATGTGAAACGGGCGTTCATTATGCAGAACGCCGCAAGGCACGCCGATGACACGCTGATTTTCCGTGTACGCCTCGTGCCACGGCCCCGCTTGGGCTAAGGTGCCTAGCTGTCAAATCATCTCTGGAACGCACATGAAGCTGGTCTCTGCCTGGCTGCGGATCCCCTTCTGGCAACGGGTCCTCGGCGGCTTCGTGCTGGGCGCACTGGCCGGCTGGCTGCTCGGCCCGGCGGCCGAAACCTGGTTCGGCCCGCTCGGCGATCTCTACGTCACCCTGATCAAGATGATCGCGGTGCCGCTGGTGTTCTTCGCCGTGATCAACGCCATTTCCTCGCTGCACGGGCAGAAGTCCGTGGCAGCCCTGGGCGGGCGCACCTTCCTGTGGTTCATCATCACCGCTGCCCTGGCCGTGTGCGTGGGCCTGGGCGTTGGCACCCTCATGCAGCCGGGCAGCGGCGCGCTCAGCCTGAGCATGGACCACGGCTACACCCCGCGCGAAGTACCCAGCGTGATCAAGGTGCTGATGGATGTCGTGCCCTCCAACGTCTTCTACGCGTTGACCGGCATCGGCACCCGCATCAATGGCGCCGGTGAAACCGTGCTGGCCGCGGGCCGCGGCTCGATCCTCCCGGTGATCTTCTTCGCCGGCCTGCTCGGCTTTGCCATGGTCAAGCTCGGCGACAAGGTCAGCGAGGCACGCAAGCTGACCGGGCAGATGAGCGAGATCATGATCCAGGTGACCCGCTTCGTGCTGGAGATCACCCCGCTGGGCACCTTCGGCCTGATCGCCGGCCTGGTCGGCAGCTACGGCTTTGAGAAACTGCTGCCGCTCGGCAACTTCGTGCTCGCCCTGTACATCGCCTGCGCCCTGCACATCGTCGTGGTCTACGGCAGCCTGCTGCTCATGCACGGCCTGAACCCGCTCAAGTTCTTCCGCGGCGCCGCCCCCGGCATGCAGGTCGCCTTCGTCAGCTCTTCCAGCTTCGCCGCCATGCCCGCCGCGATGCGCTCGATCACCCACAACCTCGGCGTCAACAAGGACTACGCCTCCTTCGCCGTCCCCCTCGGCGCCAGCATCAAGATGGACGGCTGCGGGGCGATCTATCCGGCCCTGTGCGCCGTCTTCATCGCCCAGTACACCGGCGTGCCGCTCACCCCCGAGCAGTACATCGTGGTCCTGATCGCCTCGGTCCTGGGCAGCTTCGGCACCGCCGGCGTCCCCGGCACCGCCGTCGTGATGGCCACCGTCGTCCTCAGCGCCGCCAATCTCCCGCTGGAAACCATCGGCTACCTCTACGCCATCGACCGCATCCTCGACATGATGCGCACCATGACCAACGTCACCGGCCAGATGCTGGTCCCGGTCATCGTCGCCAAGGAAACCGGCCTGCTCGACCGCGAGATCTACGACAACCCATCCACCAACCTCGGCGTGGATGAAGGCGAAGAACGAACGTCCTGATGCAGGCACGGACGCAGCACCCAAAGACCGGCGAGAGCCGGTCTTTTTTTGCTTGTGTGCAACTGCTTTCGCATCGTCGCTTCTTCCTGCCAAACAGGCAGATGTCTGGCGGGCTGGCGAGGCTTGGCATCGCCGGCCCTCACGACAAAGCGACTGGCTGAGCCTTTACAAGCAAACCCGGGGCGAGCCTGAATCCGCACCGTAACCCCCTGTATCACCCGGTGTAACACCCGTGATACACCCGCACCCCGCTTGACTCTCAGCGCAACGCCGTCCATCGCCAAACCTATTCATACGCACAAACGCTAACGCCGCTGTAACAGCAATGTTGCGTGCGATTAACCCGCGCCGCAGGAAAACCCCGGAAACACGGCCATTGGGAACTTGGCACGAATGCTGCTCCAACCCTCCGCATGTAATCGGGAGGTCGCCATGGACAGCGTTGCCGCACACCGCACACGACACACCACACTCTGGCTGCTCGCCGCCGCACTCATCCTGCCGGCCGCCGCCAACGCCTCCGGCGCACGCCAGGGCGTCAAAGCACAACCCGGCGAAATCGTCCTCCTGCGTGACGTCTCCGCACGGCCTGCGTACCGTCCTGCGCCCCCCGGCATGGCGCTTATCGCAGACCCCTCACCGCGCCGCGAAATCGGCCATGCCCTCGGCACCTCCACCGGCATGGATGAACTCAGCGATGACGATTACGCCTCGCTGGGCTCCAACACCGGCGCCGGCATTCCCCGCAACGCCACCACCATCGAACGCGTCACCGGCCATACGGTCAACGGCACGCTCGGCAAAGTGACCGACAGCGGCATGCTCTCCAGCGGCCAGTTCAGCAACACCATCGGCGGCCCCATGGGCGCCGTCGGCAACGCCACCCGCGGCATTGGCGACCAGGTGCGTGGCGCACTCGCCCAGTTCCCGCTCGGCCAGCCCGCAGGCGGGCCCGGCAAATGAACACCGTCCTGCGCATGGCACTGTTGACCAGCCTGGTGCTGGCTCCTTGGGCTGCACACGCCCAGCAGGGCAACGACTACGCCGCGATGCTCTCCTATCTCAACCAGAGCCGCATCGACGGCCGCACCCTGGCCGGCGCCGATGGCGCCATCACCGTCAACATGGCTGCCGGTGACCTGAACCAGCAGGCCAACCTGATGGGCATCGCCAACGGCCGCAACGCCCATATCCAGGTGGATGCACGCCAGCAGCAGTCCAACAACGTCAGCCTCGGCGACACCGCCATGGACGCCAGCGCCACGCTCGGTGGCCAGGCACTGAACGGCGCCAGTGGCGTCGCATCAATCAACCAGGCCAGCGGCAATGGCAACGCGACGCTCAACGTCGTCACCGCCACGCTGGCGCAACAGGGCATACGCGAAACGAACGACGAGGCTTTGGCCGCGTCGGGCGCACTCGCGTCAGCAGGGGGGCAGGGGGCCGTCAACAGCGGTCGGTCGGCCGGAACTCGCAGGGTGGCGGTCGAAGCCTCCGCGCTGCAGGGATTCGACGGCGTCCTGCAACTCAATCAAATCGCGGGATCCGGCAACGCCACCGCAAACCAACTGAGCATTTCGGTGCAGTCCACCCCGTGAGTAGTCACATCCACCCGATTGTCTGTGATGAGAGAGAGGGCACCATGAACACCAACATGAAACGGACCGTACTGGCCATCGCCGTCGCCGCTGCATCCGCCTCCGCCGGCGCCAATGGCTGGGGCAATGACCGCGACAACCAGAACCAGAGCGCCAACATCAACCACCTGCACAACGTGGCTGAAACGCGCACCAATACCAATACCGATACCAACACCGAAACCAATACCACCACCAACACCGATACCGATTCGCGCACCTGGAACCGGACCTGGAACAACACCCGCAACAACAACAGCACCACCAACACCACCATCAACGACAACGTGACGAGCAACACCAACGTCACCAGCAACCGCGACGTGACCAGCAACCGCAACGTCACCGAGAACGTCAACAAGACCAGCAACATCCAGGCCGACGAACGCCAGGAAAAGAACAATCACGGCGTTGACGTGAACATCGAAAAGGACCTGCGCCTGAGCTCGGACATCAGCTTCTCGGGTGATCCGGAAATCACCGGTTCGATCGACATCGATTCGGCCGCCATCGCCGTCATCGACAACCGCCAGTCGGTCACCAACAATCTGGCCGGCAACACCCTGGTGACCAACAGCGCCTCGATCGCCGACGACGTCGGTGCCGATGCCTCGGGCAACCTGGGCTTCAACGTCGCCGCCGGTGACAACAACGCCCAGGACAATGCGGCGTCGCTGTCCGCGGCCGATGCGTCCTTCAGCTTCGGCATGGCCGATGCGGAAGTCTTCGTCAACCAGTTCGGCGGTGGCAACACCACCCTCAACTCCGGCGTGACCAACGCCGCGGGCCTGGGTGGCAATGCCTTCAGCGGCGCGTCCGGCAACATCGGTGCCAACGTCGCCTCGGGCAACAACAACGAGCAGAAGAACGCGCTCGCCGCCTCGGTCGCCACCAGCGCCTATGCGACCTCGAGCATCAGCTCCAACCAGGTGTCCTCCGGCAACACCGTCAGCAACGCCGGCTACCTGCAGTCGATGACCGACACCGTGGACGTGAACCTGAGTGGTCGCGTTGCCGGTGCCACATTGGCCGTGGGTGCGGGCCGTTACAGCGGCACGGGTAGTGCCTACCAGAAAGACAACTACTACCTGGATACCTGGAGCGGCGCGCTGGATCACCCGAGCGGCAGCGAAACCGGTCATATCGACATGGATAGCGATATCCAGAATGCCACCGCCAACCCGAATCGTCCGGGCGTGGGCGGCATCGCGTTCGATACCGATGAGCGCGGCACCAGCCAGTTCGTTGAACTGGGCGTGGCCGATCTCTACGCGAGCCTGAGCGGCACCGTCTCCACCACCCGTTGGGTGAACGTGGATGCGACCAACACCGCGGCGCTGTCCGGCAGTGCGTTCTCCGGCGCCTCCGGCAACATCGGGGTGAACGTGGCCTCCGGTACCGGCAACCTGCAGGCCAACAGTCTGGCCCTGGCGGTTGCGCAGCCCTCCACCGGCGGCGGTGGCGGTGGCGGCGGTCCGGAACAGTAAGGTTGTCCGTTTTCGCAAGCAGTACGCGTTGAGCGCAACAAACCCGGTCATCCGCCAATGACCGGGCTCCCCGGGAGCCCCTGTCCCTTCTCCCCCTTGGGGCAGGGGCTCCTTCCTGAGCCGGAGTACTACATGTCCAGTCGTATGCGCACGTGGATGCTGGTGTGGGCCTTGTCGGTGCTGATGATGCCGATGGGCATCGTGCGTGCCGGCGACGTCGGCTTCAGTGGTGTGCTGCCCAACGGGGCGGTCCTCACCCAGCGCGTGGAAAGCATGCAGGAACGGCGCTTCCGCAATGTCGTACGGCAACACACCGATTACAGCTGTGGCGCAGCTGCCCTGGCCACGATCCTGCGCTACGCCTACCACCTGGAGGCCGATGAGAGCACGGTGATCGAAGGGATGATGGGGGTCTCGGATCCACAACTGGTCCACCAGCGGGGTTTCTCGCTGCTGGACATCAAGCGTTACGTCGAATCGATGGGCATGCGTGGGCGCGGCTACCGCGTCAATGAAGAGCGCCTGCGCTCACTGCGCGTGCCCGGGCTGGTGCTGATGGATGTGCGGGGCTTCCGCCACTTCGTGGTCCTCAAACAGGTCCGTGGCGATCTGGTGGATGTGGCCGACCCGATTCTGGGCAACCGCAGCATTCCCGTCAGCGAATTTCTCCAGGCGTGGCCGTCGCGCGCCGTGTTTGTCGTGATCGGCAGTGACTTCGATCGCAACACGGCGTTGCTGCAGCCCGGTGAACGGCCGAGTGCCCGTTCGCTGTACGCCAGGCAGGGGCCGATCACCGATGCGGAACTGGTCGATTTCGGATTCACCCATGCCGATCTGTTTTAAGGAGGCACCATGAACATCGCAACCTGGACGCCCGGCATCGTGTTGCTCGCCCTGCTGGGCATTGCGCCGGCGCATGCCGACGAGAGCCGGCCCGGCAAGGGATTGAGCGAAATCCCCGATCCGGAATTGAACCTCATGCGGGGCCGCTACACCGTCGGTGGCAACACCGTGGCGTGGTTCGGCGTCACCATGGTCTCGCAATGGCAGACCGCCGGCGGGCAGTCGGCACAGAGTGCGCTGAAGCTGGGCATGGACTTCAGCCACGGCGGCAGCACACCGAAGATCAGCTTCGCACCGAGCGTGAGTGTGACCGCTGCCGATGCGCCGCTGCCGGTGACACCGGGGCGCAGTGTGGACTCCAGTGGCCTGCAGAACGTGGCTGGCCTGAGTCAGAGCATCCAGGTGGCCGGCGACGGCAACCTGGCCAGCAACGCCACCCAGCTGAGCGTGCGCGATGGCGTGGCACCCACGCCCACCGGCGAAGGGGTGAACCTGGCCAGCGTGCAGCAGGGCGGTGTCAGTGCGCTGGCCCAGCTGGATGGCAACACGGCCAAGGTGCAGTTGCAGATCGAGGGTGTCGGTGCGGTCCAGCAATGGATCCGCAATGGCAGCGTCGGCCAGAGCATCGCGCTGGGCAGTGATGGACAGTCGGTCACCAACCGGCTGCAGATCGACCTCGTGAGGCAATCGCTGGCCAACAACGTTCCGCTCAACCAGAACGTGGCGCAGGCGATGACGCTGGTACGCGGCGTAGGCATGGGGCCGGGCCAGTGATCCATCGGCCCGGCAGGGGGAGCGACAACACAACAGTGGGCCAAGGCAATGCACACGATGATCCGCGCAACACCGCTGGCGCTGGCGGCGCTGGCACTCATGGCGGCTGCGTCCGCCCAGGCACAGGCACAACAGCCGGCGCCCGATGACGCAGCCGACGTCAAGGCCTTGATGGCGCAGCTGGAAAGCCTGAAAGCCAATTACGCGCAGGAAGTACGGCGCCTGCGCGAGCTGGACATGCAGGTGCAGGCCATGCAGGCGCGGCTGACCGGCAAGACCGCGCCCGTCGCCGGTGCCGCACCTCCACCTCAACAGGCCTTGCCGGCTGGCACGCCCGCAGCGCCGGCCAGCGCCGACGGTTACGCCAGCTCGGCGGCCGAAGCGCAGCAGGCCAAACAGGAATCGCGGCGCAGCGTGGATGACGTCAAACAACAGCAGGCTGCGCTGTTCAGTCGCCGCTTCACGATCGAAAACAGCCTGTCCTACGCGCGCTATGACCGCAAGCAGCTCAGCCTCAACGGCTTCCTGGCGCTGGACGCGATCTTCCTGGGCAACATCGCCATCGAGAACGTCGAGTCGGACACGCTGACCTACAACCTGGCCGCGCGCTGGGGTGTCAGTCCGCGCCTTACCTTGAACCTGGATGTGCCCTACCTGGCTCGCAAGACCGTGTTCCAGAAGGGCGGCGCCGGCGGATCTGCCGCGGCCATCGCGCAGGAAGAGACGACCGGCAACGGCATCGGCGATGTTGGCGTGAGCGCCAACTATCGGCTGTTCGCCGAGCGTGGGCGGCTGCCGGAAACCGTGTTGACCGTGGGCGCGACCGCGCCGACCGGGCGTGCGCCGTATGGGCTGGACTGGAAGGTGCTCGAGCGCGATGACGATGACTTCATCCGCTTCGCCGTGCCCGAGCAGCAGCCCACCGGCAACGGGGTGTGGCAGGCCAACGTCGGGCTTTCCGCAGTGAAGACCGCCGATCCGGCGATCCTGTTCGCCAACATCGGTTACATCCATTCCTTCCCGCGCAGCTTCGATGACATCGACGCCAACCCGGATACCACCAACCCGGGGGATGTGAAGCTGGGCGGCTCGTACTACTTCGGTGCCGGCGTGGCGTTCGCCTTCAACGAGCGCACCAGCCTGAGCATCTCCTTCAGCGACAAGCTGAGCGCGCGCGCGTCCACGCGCTACAAGAACGGCCAGTGGCTGAAGGTGATCGGCAGTGACGCCAACGCGGGCACGCTGAACCTGGGCATCACCTACGCCCTCAACCAGAAGACCACCTTGGTGAGCCTGCTGGGTATCGGCCTGACCCCGGATGCACCGGACTTCACTCTGGCGTTCAAGGTGCCGTACAGCTTGTAGGCGCGCTGCGGAGGCTGCGACGCCACCGCTGAAGGTCAGCGCAGTTCGGGAAGCGCCAGCTGGTGCTTGCGGCACAGCCGGTAAACGGTCACCCGCGAGACCTGCATGTGGCGGGCGCAGGCGGTGATGTTGAAGTCGTTCTGGCGCAGGGCATGCAGCAGGGTTTCGCGTTCGGCGACCTGCTTTGCGCCGTGCAGGCCGTGCGCGGTGATGGGCAGCAGCGGCTGGCTCAACTCCAGATCCGCGGCGGTGATCAGTTCGGCATCGCTGACGATCGCTGCACGCTGCACCCGGTTGAGCAGCTCGCGCACATTGCCCGGCCATGCAAAGCGCTCCAGCGCCTGGACGGCATCGGCCGTGAAGCCACGCGCCCGGGTGACGTGGCGATGCCGGAAGCTGGCGAGAAAATGGTGGGCCAGCATCGCGATATCCGTGCCGCGCTCGCGCAGCGGTGGCAGGGGCAGGCGCAGCACGTTGAGCCGATAGAACAGATCGCGCCGGAAGTGGCCCTGTTCGACCGCGGCTTCAAGATCGACGTGGGTGGCGGCCAACACACGCACATCCACCGCCAGCGGCCGGTTGCTGCCGACGCGTTCGACGGTGCCTTCCTGCAGTACACGCAGCAGATTGGTCTGCGCATCCAGCGGCAGGTCGCCGATCTCGTCCAGGAATACGGTGCCGCCACTGGCCGATTCGAACAGGCCCAGGCGCCGCGTTGCCGCACCGGTGAAGGCGCCCCGCTCGTGGCCGAACAGCTCGGACTGGACCAGCGCGGCCGGGATGGCGCCGCAGTTCACCGCCAGGAAGGGACGCGCGTGGCGCGCGGACAGTGCATGCAGCGCCTGCGCCGCGAGTTCCTTGCCGGTGCCGGTTTCGCCGGTGATCAGTACCGGCAGGTCTACCGGTGCGTACTTGCGGATGGCCGCGCGGGTGACCTGCAGGACCGCGCTGTCGCCGATCAGGGACTGCGGGCCATGGGGCGCGGGCAGGGGGTCGGCGCCCGCCAGCTGCTGCAGCCGCTGTACGACGCGCGGCAGATCGATCGGGGCGGTATAGGTATCCACACAGGCGGCAAGCAGCGCATCCAGCACCGGCGAGGCGCGCAGCGGAGCCGCCGGCAACAACGCCAGCAGGCTCATGTGGCGGTGGTCGACCAGCAGCTGCTGCAGGTGGGCCAGATTGGCCGGGACCACGGTACGCAGGTCCAGCAGGCCGACGACCTGGTCGCTGCCGCGCATGCCGATGCCGGCGCACTGCTCGGGGGCGACGCCGCGCACCTGCCAGCCGGCCGCAGCCAGCGTCGCGCGTTCAAGCGCGAGGGGTTGCCCAAACCAGATCACACACCGGGCAGGAAAATCGGGGACAGCCGCCATGCGTCACCTTGTCGACGAGGATCACGGGCGGTGTCTGCTGCCTGATCGGTTGCCCAGGACGTGCCGCCCCACGTCCGGGTCCGTCCCCCGCCGCGGCGCGCGTGCGCCGGGCGTGTCGCCCGCTGGAAAACAGGCGGTGACAGAGAAAGGAACGCGGGTTGGGCCGGTCAGCGGCCATCGCCGGGCCCAACAAAAAAGGCCGCTGCAGGGCAGCGGCCTTCGATCCATGCGTTCAGCAAGGCCCGTCAGAGGTCGACGCGGCGGGCCTGCATGAACTTGCCGCCCCAGTAGCCGCTGACCAGGCTGTCGACGCGGACGTCCTTGCCGGTGCTCGGGGCATGCAGGAAGCGACCTTCGCCGACATAGATGCCGACGTGGTCGACCCGGCCCTTGCGGCCGAAGAACACCAGGTCGCCAGCCGCCAGGGCGTTGCGGTCATTGATCAGTTCGGCAGCGCCGTCATGGGCCATCTCGCGCGACACGCGCGGCAGCTCCACGCCCAGCGCGGTACGGAACACATAGCCGACCAGGCCGCTGCAGTCGAAACCACTGTCCGGCGAGGTGCCACCCCAGCGGTACGGCGTGCCGAGCAGGGTCATCGCACGGCGCAGCAGGGACTGGACCTTGCCGTTTTCGGCGGCGTCGCCGGCCACGGTAATGGCGCCGGTGCTGGCGTCGTAGTTGGCGAGCAGGCGGCTCAGGTCACCGGCGAACATCGCCGAGCGATCCATGAGCGGGATGGTGTCGTTGGCCGCCAGGTGCGGAAGCAGGGCGGCGAGGGTGGCGCTGGCAGCGGCATCAGCCTTGCTGCGGGCCGGCGCATCAGCCTTGGGCTTGGCCGGCGCGGAAGAATCGGGGGTGACAGTGACGGGGGGTGCAGCAACCTCGGGAGCGGTCGTCGGTGCGGACTGCGCCCAGGCCGGAAGGCTGGCCAGGCAGAGTGCTGCAGCGAGGAAAGCGGGGCGGGCGCGTCGCCGGGTGGCGGCGGTCTGGCCTTTGCACGTCAGGTCGTCTGTCGTCACGCGGCGGTCACTGAATAAAAACGATGGGTGATGATGCCGTGTAAGCGCAGTGATTAGGTACAAATTCCGTTAATTTTTCGTTTACAACTATGTGATGTACGTCACAAATTTGTACCTTACCCCTGTTCAGCTTAGTTAAGGACGCGTTTCGCCCCGGTGTAGTGGTCCTTCCAATAGGAACCGCCGAGCGAGTCCAGACGGACCGTGCCGCCGGTGCTGGGGGCGTGCACGAAGCGGCCTTCACCGACATAGATGCCGACATGGAAGACGTTGCCCTTGTTGCCGAAAAACACCAGATCGCCCGGCGCCAGGCGCTTGGGATCGATCTTCGGCCCCTGCACGGCGGCCAGATCGCGCGAGGTGCGCGGCAGCCGCAGATCGAGCATCTCGCGATAGACGTAGGCGACCAGGCCGCTGCAGTCGAAGCCGGATTCCGGGGTGTTGCCGCCGTAACGGTACGGCGTGCCCACCAGTCCGATCGCGCGCATCAGCACCGCGTTGGCCGCCTGCGGGTCGTTCGGGGTCACGCTGGGCCAGACCTGGGTTGAGGCGGGCGGTGGGGCCGGGCGGGTGGTCTTGCCGCCGCCACAGGCGCTCAGCAGGGCGATGATCGCCAGCAGGGCCAGGCGGCCGGGCAGGCGGGTCAGGCGCGAAACTGGCGTCATGTGCATGTTGTCCGGATAATGCGCGACCTTAGAAGGCCGTCATGATGGCGGCGTATCCGGCAGGCCACAACCCGCCTCACCCGTCTGCCCTCGGCAGTCTCCAGACCAGAGTTGCGCATGAAGATCGAAAAAGACCGCGTCGTCCGTTTCCATTACACCGTCGCCGAGCAGGGCCAGGAGCCGATCGAGAGCTCCAAGGACCGTGATCCGCTGGCGATCCTGATCGGCCACGGCAACATCATCCCGGGCCTGGAAAACGCCATGATGGACAAGGAAGCCGGCGCCACTTTCGAAGTGGACGTCAAGGCGACCGATGCCTACGGCGAGCGCCGCGAAGGCCTGACCCAGCGCGTGCCCAAGAAGCACTTCGGCACCAGCAAGCTGGTCCCGGGCCAGCAGGTCGTGCTGCAGACCAACTTCGGCCCGCGCGCGGTCACCGTTGAGAAGGTCGGCATGAGCGTGGTCGATGTCGACCTGAACCACCCGATGGCCGGCAAGGACCTGCACTTCAACGTCGAGATCGTCGACGTGCGCGAAGCCAGCAAGGAAGAAATCGAGCACGGCCACGTGCACGGCGACGGCGGCCACCAGCACTGAGTGCTGCAACCCCTGGTTGATCCAACGGCCCGCTTCGGCGGGCCGTTTTCGTTTGTGCGGCAGGCCCTCGTGCGCACGGCATAATGGCGGCCCTGGTCAGCGGATTGCCTGTGAACGCAGCTTCTTCTCCTTTGCAGCCGGTGAGTGCCCACGAGCGCATCGCCGTCATCGACATCCTGCGCGGGTTCGCGCTGCTGGGCATCCTGCTGATGAACATGGAGGCGTTCAGCGGTCCGCTGGACCTGTCCTTCACCGGCATCGATCCGCATTGGCAGGGCGCGGACTACTGGGCCGATGCGGCCATCTACGTGCTGGTCCAGGGCAAGTTCTTCACCCTGTTCTCGCTGCTGTTCGGCGCGGGGTTCTCGGTCATGGCGCAGCGCGCCGAAGCGGCCGGGCGCGCATTCGCACCGTTCTATCTGCGCCGCAGCGTGGCGCTGCTGCTGATCGGCCTGTGCCACGCGTTGCTGGTGTGGTCCGGCGACATCCTGGTGATCTATGCGTTGATCTCGATGCTGTTGCTTGCCTGCCGCGAGGCGCCGCGCAGTTGGTTGCCCGCGATGGGCGCGACCAGCTATCTGGGCGCTGCCGCCCTGGTGCTGGTGCTGGGGGCGTTGATGAGCTGGATGGCCAGCATGGAGCACACGCAGGAACCGCTGCGCGAGGCCATCGCCCAGGCCCAACGCACGATCGAGCTGCAGCGCCAGGCGTACGCGCATGGCAGCTGGGGGCAGGCGGTGGGACAGCGGCTGCGTGATCTCGGCGCGATGTTGTCGGGCATCTTCGTGATCGGTCCGGAAGTGCTGGGCATGTTCCTGATCGGCAGCTGGTTCGCGCGCAGTGGCGCGCTGGCCGAGCCCGAGCGGTTCGCGCGGCTGTATGCACGGCTGCGCTGGGTCGCGTTGCCGGTCGGGCTGGTGCTGATGCTGGGCAGCGCGATCTGGCACCCCTATCAGGCGCCCGGCACGCTGGACCTGCGCGGCGGCGTGGCGTATGCGGTCAGCGCGCTGGCCGGGCTGCTGATGTGCCTGGGCTATCTGGCCTGGATCGTGCACTGGCGCGCACGCCTGCAGGTGCTGGCGCCAATGGGGCGGATGGCGCTGACCCATTACATCGGCCAGTCGCTGGTCTGTACCTGGGTGTTCTATGGCTATGGACTGGGCGCGTTCGAAACGATGCCGCGCCTGTGGCAGATTCCGTTCGCGCTGGCCCTGTTCGCGCTGCAGGTGGCGATCAGCCATGCGTGGCTGCGGTACTTCCGGTTCGGGCCGCTGGAGTGGATCTGGCGCGCGATGACCTATCTGCAGTGGCCGCCGCTGCGCCGGGCCTGACACGGCGGTGCCACGCACCCTCACGTCTGGATCGCAGCCGGTCGTGGCATGCTGGGCACGAGCATGAGCGTCGGCTCCGGCCAGTTGATGGCAGACCTGATCAACGGCCGCGCGCCGGCGATCGATCCTGCCCCTTACCGAGTTGAGCGATGCCAATGACGACGCAATACGACTATGACCTGATCGTGCTGGGCGGTGGTTCCGGCGGCCTCGCCGCGGCCTTCCGCGCGGCGCAGCACGGCCAGCGCGTGGCGATGCTGGAGCCGGGCGAACTGGGCGGCACCTGCGTCAATGTCGGCTGCGTGCCGAAGAAGGCGATGTGGCTGGCGGCCGATCTTTCCGGCCGTATCGGCCTGGCCGCCGCAATGGGCTTCGATGTGCCGGTGCGCCCCTCGCTGGACTGGAAAGAACTGGTGGTGCATCGGCAGGCCTACATCGCCAACATCCATTCCAGTTATCTCAAGCGACTCAATGAGAACAAGGTGGTGCGTGTACCGCGCCGTGGCCGGCTGGTGGATGCGCACACCGTGGAGTGCAGCGATGGCGTGCGCATCAGTGCCGCTCACATCCTGATCGCGACCGGTGCGTATCCGCAACGGCCGGAGATTCCCGGGGCCGAACTGGGCCTGGTCTCCGATGATTTCTTCAACCTGTGCGGCGCACCGGAGCGCGTGGCTATCGTCGGCGGTGGCTATATCGCGGTGGAGCTGGCCGGGCTGCTGCAGGCGCTCGGTAGCCGCGTGACGCTGCTGGTACGTGGCGAGCGGCTGCTGGAGCGCTTCGATGCAGAACTGACCGCACAGCTTGCCGAGAACCTGCGCCACCAAGGCGTACAGATCCATTTCGGCTACCGCCTGCGCGAGCTGCAGCGTGACGGCGATGCCGTGGTCGCGCTCGGCCATGATGGCCCGGCCGACGGTCATTTCGATGCGGTGTTCTTTGCCACCGGGCGACGCGGCAACAGTGCCGATCTGGGGTTGGAAGCGCTCGGCGTGGTGATCGGTGACAAGGGCGAGGTCGAGGTCGACGCGTGGCAGACCACCGCGGTACCCAGCGTGCACGCAGTGGGCGACATCGCCGGCAAGGTTGGCCTGACCCCGGTGGCGATCGCCGCGGCGCGCAAGTTGATGGACCGCCTGTTCGGTGGCCAGCCGCAGGCGAAGATGGACTATGAGAACGTGGCCAGCGTGGTGTTTTCACACCCGGCGCTTGGTGCGGTGGGCTTGAGCGAAGAAGAGGCCTGCGCGAAGTACGGCGACGTCCGCGTGTACCGCAGCAACTTCCGCCCGATGCTGCAGGCCTTGGCCGATGGCACCCAGCGCAGCCTGTTCAAGCTGGTCTGCGTGGGCGAGGAGGAGCGTGTGGTCGGTGTCCACCTGCTGGGCGAGTCTGCCGATGAAATCCTGCAGGGGTTTGCACTGGCAGTGAAGATGGGCGTGACCAAGGCCCAGTTCGACGACACCGTGGCGATCCATCCGACCTCGGCAGAAGAAGTGGTACTGATGCGCTGAAAGCGCATCAGCGGCGTGCACCTGCCGCAGCCTCGGCAGGGATCCGGTAGTGCCACGCCATGCGTGGCAACCGCGCACCGCGCGGCACACCCTTCCGCAGGCGAACGGCTCGGCGGCCTGCGCTGTCCTTTCCGCAGTTGAAACAGGATCGGAGCGCCGTTCCTGCAGCGTCTGCCGGCGCAGAACACCCGCCGCCACGCATGCGACAATGGCCGCCCCCCCACCTGCCCAGCCGCCCCCGCGCGGCTGTCCGTCGTCCTGATGACTTCACCCGCCTCCTCGCTGCCCACGTCCTCCAGCCGCATCGCCGCCGGAGGCATCGCACTGGCCGCGATTGGCGCGATCGCGGCCTCGGGCAAAGCGGTCATCGTCAAACTCGCGTATCGGCATGGTGTGGATGCCACCACGCTGTTGGCGCTGCGGATGCTGATGGCGTTCCCGCTGTTCGCGTTGCTGGCGGTATGGTCGGCGCGGCGCGCGCCGGCATTGTCATGGGGCGACCGGGGTCGCGTGGTGTGGCTGGGCTTCACCGGCTACTACCTGTCCAGCCTGCTGGACTTCCAGGGCCTGCAGTACATCAGTGTCACCCTGGAGCGGCTGATCCTGTATTTGAACCCCACGCTGGTGCTGCTGATCAGCCTGGTCCTGCTGAAGAAGCGCCCGGGTCGCTGGCAGGTGGCGGCACTGGTGCTCAGCTATCTCGGCGTGCTGCTGGCCTTTGGCCATGACCTGCAGCTGGAAGGCGGGCGCATCGTGCTGGGCAGTGCACTGGTGTTCGCCAGTGCGCTGAGCTATGCGCTGTATCTGTTCGGCAGTGGCCAGGTGGTGGCGCGGATCGGTGCGATCCGCCTGACCGCCTATGCCAGCTGCGTGGCCTGCGTGCTGTGCGTGCTGCACTTCGCTGTGCTGCACCCGATGTCCGCGCTGGGCCAGGCGCCCACGCCGGTGTACTGGCTGTCGCTGATCAATGCGACGGTCTGCACGGTGCTGCCGGTGATGGCGATCATGCTGGCGGTGAAGCGGATCGGCTCGTCGCTGGCCGCCCAGGTGGGTATGCTCGGTCCGGTCTCCACCATCGTGATGAGTCTATGGCTGCTCGACGAACCCATGGGGCCGTGGCAGATCCTCGGCACGGCCCTGGTCCTGCTCGGCGTGCTGCTGGTCAGCCGGGTCCGCGCGTGAACGCGGCCGCCGTGGGCGATGACCCGGCGGCGCAGGCGCGTGCACGGATTCTGGCGGTGATCCGCGCGATCCCGCGCGGGCAGGTGATGGGCTACGGCCAGGTCGCCGCCAAGGCGGGGCTGCCGGGCAGGGCGCGGCTGACCGCGCGCGTGCTTGGCATGAATGACGACCCGGACCTACCGTGGCACCGCGTGCTGCGTTCGGACGGGCGCATTGCAATGCCCGAAGGCTCGGCAGGGTGGAAGGAACAGAGCCAGCGGCTGCGCGCCGAAGGCGTGGTGATCGAACGGGGGCGGGTGAGGGACATGCCGGTAGCCGGCGCCAACGATCTGGATGCCGCCCTGTGGGGACCGGGCTGACGCTGCCTGTCGGTTGAACGCGGGCGCCGCCACGCAGATGGCGGCCGGGCGCTGCGGCTATGATGGGCGCAGTTCCAAAGGATGCCCCCATGTTTCCGCGACTGCCTACTGTCACCAAAGCGTTGTTGATCGCCAACGCCGTGCTGTTCCTGCTGCAGCAGCCATTCCTGCTCGGCAACGGCACCTTCGAGCCTTTCATGCTGCAGCCATTGGGCGGCGGCTTCGATCCGTTCTCGCCGGGCGGCAACTTCCAGCCCTGGCAGCTGCTGACCTATGGCTTCCTGCATGGCAGCTTCGGCCATCTGTTCTTCAACATGCTCGCGCTCTTCATGTTCGGCGCGCCGCTGGAACAGACCTGGGGTGAGAAGCGCTTCCTGATCTATTACCTGGTGTGCGTCGCCGGTGCCGGCCTGTGCCAGCTGCTGGTCGGCATGATGCTGGCCGATCCGGCCACGGTGCTGGGTGCGTCCGGTGGCGTGTTCGGTCTGCTGCTGGCCTACGGCATGCTGTTCCCGAACCAGCGGGTGATGCTGCTGTTCCCGCCGATCCCCATGAAGGCACGCACGTTCGTGATCGTGTTCGGTGCGATGGAGCTGATGCTGGGCGCCACCGGCTGGCAGCCGGGCGTGGCCCACTTCGCGCATCTGGGCGGCATGTTGTTCGGCTGGCTGCTGATCCGCTACTGGCGGGGCCAACCACCGTTCAACAACCGTCGTCCGCCGGGCCCGCCGAAGCGACCCAATCACCTGCGCAGCATCAAGTAAGGCGTTGAATGTCGTGAAATGCACCTTGCGCCCTGACGGGCGTGAGGCTGCGTTGTCGTGTTCGCCTCCTTTTTATTCGTGGTGCGTCGTCTTTGCCCGGGTGCCTTCGCAATCAGCATACAGAAAGTGTGGGTAACGTCCCGTATCCAGATAAAAAACTGAGATGGATTATCTCGATATGCCTCGGATAATTGTCGTGATCAGCTTTTTTTCGTCGGGAATTAGAATAAAAGTCTTCTAATTCAGTGAGTTAGATGTCAGTTCAGTTTGAATTGCGGCTTGCAAAACAGTGAAATTAAGATCGGGTTCAGTTGCGGATGAACGTCATTTCGCCGCAACGCTGCTGACATTTCGGTATGCAACTCCCGACTCAAGGACACTCCATGACACCCAGCATCCCGGCCAATCGGCTGAAGCGCACGGCCTTGGCCGTCATCCTGACCTCCTTCATCGGCGCCGCCGCAGCACAGAGCACCACGGGCTCCGTCTACGGCTCTGTGCCGTCCGCCGCGGGCACTACGGTTGTCGTGCAAAGTGACACTGGCCTGCGCCGCTCGGCCACCGTCGATGCCAACGGCCGTTACACCCTGGGTTCGCTGCCGGTGGGGCGCTACACCGTGACCCTGCAGCGCGACGGGCAGGTTGTCGAGACGCGCACCGACGTGCAGCTGATCGTCGGTGCCGGTACCGAAGTCTCCTTCAGCCGCGGTGGCAGCGCCGGTGGCGATGCGACCACCCTCGGCACCGTCAATGTGACAGCGACCAATGTGCCCAAGATCGATGTGAGCAACACGGTGTCGCGCTCGGTGATCACCTCCGAACAGTTGGATGTACTGCCCCTGGGCCGCAGTGCGGAAGCCATCGCGCTGCTCGCCCCGGGTGTGGTCGGCGGCAGCGGCGCCTTCAGCAACGGCTCGCGCTCGGTGCTTTCCTTCGGGGGGTCCAGCGTCAGCGAGAACGCGTATTACATCAATGGCTTCAACGCGACCAACCCGCTGAACAGCCTCGGTGGCGTCAGCCTGCCCTACGGCTCGATCGATCAGCAGGAAACGTTCACCGGTGGCTATGGCGCAAGCTATGGCCGTTCCACGGGCGGCGTGATCAACCAGCTCGGCAAGCGCGGTACAAACGAATGGCATTTTGGATTCCAGACCACCTGGCAGCCCGATTCACTGGCCGAATCGCCCCGCGACATTCTGTATCCGGACCGCGGGCTGCAGGAGGGGTATGAATTCGAGGATCCGACACTGCCCGGCACGCTGTACCGCTCGCGTCGCGGCGACAAGGCGACCCGTACCACCTACAGCGGCTACGTCAGCGGCCCGCTCATCGAAGACCGGCTGTTCGTCCATTTGGCGGCCGAGCAGGATAAGTCCGACGGCGTGTCCACGGCCTCCATCGAGTCGGCGCAGCAGTCGCGCAGCCACTACACCATTGATGCCCCGAAGTTCTACGGCAAGATCGACTGGAACATCAATGACAGCAACACGCTGGAATACACGCGTCTCCAGAACACGGACCGTTACGACGCCTATTACCGGGACTTCGATTACGAGACCCGCAGCGAGGGCGAGCGCACGGGGACGTTTGCCAACACGACGAAGGTGAAGGACACCTACGACGTCTTCAAGTTCACCAGCTACCTCACCGACGACCTCACGCTCAGCGCACTGTGGGGGCGAAGCAAGCAGGACAACCTGGACTCCAATCCCTTGAGTTCGGGCAATCCTCTCATCAGTGGCGCCAACAACCAGGATCCGTTGATCACCGGTGGCACCCCGATCCGCAACGATCAGCCGGCGGCCAACGACAAGGCCTACAACGCGGGCAGCACGTCGCGTGGCCTGCGCGTGGACCTGCAGTACCGCATCGGCGATCACGAGATCACCGGTGGTATCGACAACATGACCTTCCAGGGCAGCAACGAAGGCGAGGCGATGACCGGCCCCGGCTACGCCTGGATCTACTCGCGCATCGCCCCGGGTTCGTCGCCGTCGCCTGGCTTCGATATCACCCCGCCCGGTGGCGAGGGTTACTTCGTGCAGAAGTACATCTACTCCACCACCACCAGCATGTCGCTGAAGCAGAAGGCGTACTACCTTGAAGACCGCTGGCAGGTGACGCCGAACTGGCTGCTGACCCTGGGCGTACGCAACGACACGTTCACCAATTACAACAGCGCCGCCGTGGCGTATGTCGAAACCGGCCACCAGTGGGCGCCCCGGCTGGGCGCGGCGTGGGACGTATTCGGTGATTCTTCGCTGAAGGTGTTCGCCAACCTGGGCCGCTATTTCCTGGCGCTGCCCAACAGTGTGGCCATCCGCGGTGCGTCGGCGTCGACCTACACCCGCGAGTACTTCACGTACACGGGAATCGACGCGAATGGCAATCCGACCGGACTGGGCGAACTGGGGCCGGGCCCGGTGTCGGCCAACAATGAGTATGGACAGACGCCGGATCCGCGCAGCGTGGCGCCGAGCGATCTGAAGTCGCAGTACCAGGACGAGCTGATCCTCGGCTTCGAGAAGACCCTCGGCACGGCGTGGAACAGCGGCGCGAAAGTCACCTACCGTCGCCTGCAGACCGCGATCGACGATACCTGCGATTCGGACCGCATCTACGACAAGCTCGATGCCATGGGTGTGGATTCCAGCAACCTGGAGGTGCCGGGCTGCGTGATCTTCAACCCGGGCAAGACCAATACCTTCCTGGTCAAGAAGACCGACGGCTCCGGCTACGTGCCAGTGAGCATGAGCGGGGCGGACTGGGGGCTGGGCAGCAACAAGGCCAAGCGTGATTACGTGGCGGTCGATCTGTTTGTCGAACATCCGATGAGCAACAACTGGTATGGCCGTCTCGACTACACCTGGTCGCGCAGTTTCGGAAACACCGAAGGACAGGTCAAATCGGACATCGGCCAGGATGATGTCTCCAAGACCCAGGACTGGGATTCTTCCTACCTGATGGAGTACGCCGGTGGCTATCTCGCCAACGATCGCCGTCATCAGTTGAAGGGCTACGGGGCCTATCAGTTCACGCCGGAGTGGACGGCGTCGGCCACGCTGCGCGTGATGTCCGGTGCGCCGAAGAGCTGCCTGGGCTATTACGGCGCCGACCAGAGTGATCCGATCGCCTACGGCTCGGCCTACCACTATTGCAATGGCAGCCCCTCGCGTCCGGGCGATGCCGGCCGCCAGCCGTGGACCACGCGCGTGGACCTGGGCGTGATGTATCGCCCCACGTTCGCCCAGCAACGTCTTGGCTTCGGGCTGGATGTGTTCAACGTGTTCAACCAGCGCCGCGCGCTGCAGTCGGATGCGACGTACCAGGCAGGGCCCGACACCGTGTCCAATCTCTATGGTATCGGGACCTACTTTACTGCGCCGCGCACGGTTCGGCTGTCGGCGTCCTACGACTTCTAACGTACTCCCTCACTCTCCGTGGACGGGTCTTCGACCCC
Source organism: Stenotrophomonas sp. TWI273 (assembly GCF_039674765.1). NCBI lineage: Bacteria > Pseudomonadati > Pseudomonadota > Gammaproteobacteria > Lysobacterales > Lysobacteraceae > Stenotrophomonas > Stenotrophomonas sp. TWI273. The sequence goes on along the minus strand of NZ_JBDJOA010000003.1, from coordinate 260,616 downwards.
GGCGCCTGCCGGGGTCTTTTTTGCCTGGTTGGCGGGTTATGGACACAAAAAAAAGGCGCCCTTGGGGCGCCTTCTTCGTCAGCCGCTGCGGCTCAGCGCAGGTCCGGCAGGGGGCTCAGCGCCAGACCTTGATCTGGTCGTTATCCACGCGCTGCATCGGCTGGCCGGGCTTGCAGGTGAACGTGGCACCGAACGCCGGCAGGTTGGACAGCGGGCCGTTGGTGCGCCAGCGGCCCGGGGCCAGGATGTCCGAGGTCACGCGCTGCGCGGCCACGTTCGGCGACAGCTGCTGCGGCCACAGGCTCGCCCACGCACGGAAGAAGCCCTGCTGGGCGGCCGGCTTGGCCGCCGGTTCGACAGCCTTGTAAGCCTCCCACGCCAGTTCCAGACCGGCCAGGTCGGCCAGATTCTCTTCGCGGGTGAGTTCACCGTTGACCTTGGCCCCCTTCACGCCCGGGTAGTCGTAGCCGCTGTACTGGGCGGCCACGCGGTTGCCGAACAGGGTCCAGGCGGTCTTGTCGGCCGGGGTCCACCAACTGCGCAGTTCGCCCTTGGCATCCACCAGCGCGCCCTTGGCGTCGATCGCACGGGTCAGCTCGTGCGCGACAAGCGCGCCGTAGCTGCCGAACAGGTCGGCGGTATCGCCCTTGGCATTGAACACCGGGCCCTGCAGCACGGCGGCAGTGACGATCAGGCGGTTCTGCGCGATGTCATACGCCAGTGCCGGCTGCTGCGGCAGCACGTCCCAGCGGCGGTCGGCGTTGCCCTTGCCGATGCGCTTCATTTCCTCGCGGTGGCGCCAGGTGGAGGCGATCAGCATGTTGCCGCCGAAGCTGCCGCGGCCCATCGGCTGCACCGTGTAGTCCAGATCGCGCAGCGGGGTGCCGATCTCGATCTTCAGCGCAGCCAGCTTGGCCTGTGCTTCGGTCTTGGCCTCATCGCTCATCCAGGTGCTGCGCTTGACCGCATCGATCTGCACTTCGCGGATCTTGTCCACGACCAGCGCTGCCTTGCGACGGTCGTCGGCCGAGAGGTGCTTGGCCGCATATTCGCGGCCGACCATCGGGCCGGCAGCCACGTTGATCGCATCCAGCACCTGCTCCCAGCGCGCCGGCGGCAGGGTCTGGCCACGCATCACACGGCCACGGAATTCGAATTCGGCATCGCGGTAGGCCTTGGACAGGTACGGGGCCATTGCATCACCCACGCGCCAGCGCAGGTAGACCTTCCACTGTTCCGGCTTGAGCCGGGTGACCATGCCGTCGAGCTGCTTGAACAGCGCCGGGTCGGACAGCGAGACCAGGTCGTCATTGACGCCCTGCGCCTTCAGGAAGGCCTCCAGCTGCAGGTTGCGGTAACGGCTGTTGAGCTCCTTGGTGGAGATCGGCGCGTAGTTGTTGAACGGATTGTTGATGCCGGCCAGCGACTGCGCATTGCGCGCCAGCTCGGTCTCCAGCGCGATCACCGACTGCGATTCGGCATCGAGCTTGTCAGCCGGGGTACCGGTCAGCGCCAGCACCTGCTTGACGTAAGTGCGGTAGCGCGCCATCAGCGCGACGGTGTCGGCATCGGTACGGGTATAGAACGCCGGGTCCGGCAGGCCCATGCCGCCCTGCATGAAGTAGCCGATGTGGCGGTCCAGCGCCTTGAGGTCGACGTCCGGGGCGAAGTTGAAGGCCACCGGAATGCCGACCTGGTGCAGCGCGGCGATCGAGGCCGGCACGTCCTTGGCCTTCTTGATCGCGTTGATGCGGGTCAGCAACGGGGCGATCGGGTTGGAACCGTCGGCTTCCACCGCGGCCTCGTCCAGGCCGCTGGCCCAGAAGTCGCCGAGCAGCTTCTGCACGTTGCCCTGCGGTGCGGTCATCGCCCCATCCAGCAGTTCACGCTGCTGCTGGCGCGCGCGGTCGGCCAGCTGGCCCAGTGCGGTGGTGGCACCGGTCTGCGGCACCGGATTGGCTTTCAGCCAGGTCGCGTTGGTGGCCTCGTAGAAGTCGCTGCACTGGGCGCTGACGGCCGGCGCGCGGGCGGCGGCCTTCTTCTTCGGCGCGGCGTGCGCATCGGGAGCAGTGACCAGGGTGACCAGGCTGATGCCCAGGGCGATGGCAAGCGGACGGAACTTGGGCATGTAAAGCAAATCCATCGAGGATTGAAGATCGCGCGAGTGTATCAAGCCGCGACGCATGGCGGCATGCAGGAAGGGGGGGCGGAGGGCGCTGCGGGCCACGGGGCGGCGCCGGTACAAAAAAGCCCCGCCGGAGCGGGGCAGGAGAGAGCACGGGCAGGCCAACCAGGGCCCGGCCAGATGGCCGGGCCCTGCAGGGTGGATCAGAAGTCGTATCGAGCGCTCAGGCGAACCTGGCGCGGCGAGCTGTAGTTCAGCGGCTGGTTGTAACGTGCATCCGGGGTCACCCGGTCGGTCGCGTAATTGCTGTAGTAGGACCCGGCAATCTGGCGATTGAGCACGTTCAGCACGTCCGCCTGCAGGTTCAACTTGTTGTCCGCCCAGTTCGGCGTATAGGCCAGTGACAGGTTGAGGTTGAAGCCCCACGGCGTGGTGCCGTTGTCGCCGCGTGGCGAGAACCGGTAGTCAGCCGAAGGCGGGATGTAACCGGCGCTCCCCGGGGCGGTGCCGCTGCCGGCCAGGCCGCAGAAGTGGTAGTACGCGCCGTTGTACAGGCCCTGGTCCGCAGTCGGGTAATAGCTGGTGCAAGAGCGCGGGCGGCCGGAGTCGATCAGCAGGGAACCACCGACGCGCCACTCGGGCGTGATGCTGTAAGAACCGTAGGCCTTGATCTGGTGCGCACGGTGGTTCGGCAGCGGACCGTTGGCGCCGACCATCAGCTGCGGCAGATCCCAGTCCTGGGTCACCGAAACGTCGGTCTGACCGCCCGTGCCGGTATCAAGATCCGATGCCAGCTGGCCTTCGGTATTGCCGTAGTTGCGTGCGAAGGTGTAGTTCACCTTGCCGTAGAACCTGTCACCTATCGAGCCTTCCAGGAACAGGTCAAGCGCGTAGTACCGGCGCTTGAGCTTGGGCAGATCGAGTTCAGCGGCGGAGTAGGTGTGCTTGGCCAGCGTACCGTCGGCCTGCTCCTCCCAGAACGTGTTGCTTTCACCCGGATTGAAGATGAAGCAGCCGCCCCCCAGTGCCGGCGTGCAGGTGTCATCGATCGCACTCTTGAGGTCGCGGTAGGTCACCTTGGCCCCCCAGATGGCGTTCTCGCCCCAGGCCTGTTCCATACCGACGATGAACTCATCCTGGTAATGCGATTTCAGGTCGACCGCGGCAACCGTGCGCGGATCGGGTGCATCGCCGCACTCCAGGTTGGAGGAGATGGCATTCGGGTTGCCCGGGCAGGTGTATCCCAGGCTCGGGTCGACCGAAACGTTGACCAGCCCGGTCGGCGTGCCGTCCGCAGCAACGCCGGTATACGTGAAGTACTCCATCGTATACAGCGAGCCGGACGCGGCGCGGACGGCCACGTTGTTGGGCAGGGCCAGGTGATAACGTCCCGCGTTGGCGAACAGCTTCAACGAGGCATCGCCATGGACATCCCATACGCCACCCAGGCGCGGTGCCCACTGGTTGTCCTGCTTGACGTACACCTCATCGGCGCTGGTGAAGTTCTTGAAGGTCTCGTTGCGCAGGCCCAGCGTCAGCAGGACGTTGTCGCTGACCTGCCAACGGTCCTCGAGGAACTGCGCGGACTGCTCGGTTTTCACCTTGGCGATCTGGGTGTAGTACTGCTGGCGAACGTAGTAGCCCTGGCTGCCCAGGCCACCGGCCGAGGCCGGCGAACCGACGCCGTGTGAGGCATCGATGGCGGCATTGGCGTTGTTGGAACGGCTGTAGACCCAGATGAAGCCGCCGCCGTACTCGCTGCCGGTGAACGACTCCGCTTCCATGACGTCCAGGCCGGCGCGCAGGTCATGGTTGCCCAGGCGATAGCCGACATCCAGGCGCCAGCCCTTGGTTTCATCGTAGGCGCCGGGGACGTTGACCGTGGCAGCCGTCCAGCAGCCGGCATAGTTGGCGGCGGGAATGCCGGGTGCACGTGCGGTGGCCGCGGCGGACGTGCGCGGGCAGGCCGGATCGTAGCCCCACGGATTCTGGCTGTGATCGATCTTCTGGGTGCCGTACAGCGCCGACACCGTGAGGTCATCGGTCAGATAGCCGGTGTACTTGCCGATGTACAGTTTGGCCTTGTCCTCGTTGTTCGTGCCCGCGTTCTGCTCGTTGCCGTGGGTGAAATCGGCGTAGTTGAAGGTATAGCCGGCGCTGTCGTACTTGGTGACGTCGGAGATGCCGGTGAACTCAAGCAGGTGGTTGTCAGTGATGTTCCAATCGATCTTCGCTGCCCAACGCGGATACTCGTAGGAGTATTCCTGCCATGCGTTGGTGGTCGTTGCCGCGGCTTGGCTCGTCGATGACACGCCGGCACCCTCACGCTTGGTCACCTCGACGTTGGCGTAGATGAACAGCTTGTCCTTGACGATGGGGCCGCCGACATACGCGCCGGTGGTCTGCGTCCAGCTCTGGTTCTTGTTCCGCAGCTGGTACAGCTGGCCATCCGTGCGCTTGGTCGGATCAGGATTGTCCGCACCGTAGAAGCCGGTATCGGCAAAGTAGCTGTTGCGCGGGTTTGCACGCAGTGCCTCCGGGCTCCAGTAGGCGTAGCCGCCGCCACTCCATTCATTCGTGCCGCGCTTGGTGACGATGTTGACCACGCCACCGGTGGCGCGACCAAACTCGGCACCGTAGCCGCCGGTCAGGATCTGCTGCTGCGAGATCGCATCGAAAGGCAGGGTGGTGGAGCCGATCGACGACAACGGGTTGGTCACCGCGTAGCCATTGATGTAGAACGCGTTTTCGGACGATGCGGCACCGCCGAAACTGGGGACCGTGACGCCACCGGAGGTGTAGCTCGCGTTGGAAATCACGCTCGGCGCCAGCAGTGCCACGCTGGCGATATCACGGCCGACCGCGATCTGCTTCAACTGTTCGGAGGTGAACACCGTGCGGGTGTCGGTCTGGCTGACGTCGATCTTGGGCACGGCCGTCGCCCTGACCTCGATGCGGTCCAGCTCCTGGACCCCGGTGCTGGAGAAGGAAACCTCGGTGCCGCTGGCGATCACGACCTGCACTCGTTCGCGGACGGCGATCACCTGGCCCTCTTTCTCCACGGTCACCTTGTAATTGCCGTTCGGCAGATCGCTGGCACGGTAGCGACCATTGCGGTCGACGGTCACGGTACGGCTGGTACCGGTATCCAGGTTCTGCACGCTGATGGTGCTGCCAGGTTCGCCGGTACCGTAGATGTTGCCGGTAACGGACTGCGCGTGCGCTGCCCCGGCCAGGCACAGGCCCAGCGCGATGGTCAGTGTGGCCCGACGAAGCGGCATGGCTTGCTTGATCATCAACTTCCCCCATTTGATTGAAAGAATTAACGGGTGCTTAATGAAGCCCCGATAGCTGAATATCAAATAAATGGTCGCGTTGCAATAATTCCGTCATTTCGTTTTTACATCAGAGACACACAGATCCAGTTGTTGCTTTCCTGAAAAGTGAGGGCACTGAACGACGAAGGCCCGGGTTTCCCCGGGCCTTCGAATGGTCAGACGCTCAATGAAGGGCAGTCGTTACCAGATCACCACCTGCTGGTCTCCTGCGCGCACCATCGGCGAACCGGCCTTGCACTGGAACGCCGCGGCGAAGGTCGGCAGGTTCGACGGGGCACCCATCGCGCGGAACTGCGCCGGGGCATGCGGGTCGGTCGCCAGACGGACCTTCATGTTCTCCGGGGTGTACTTGGTGCGCCACACGGTGGCCCAGTTGAAGAAGAAGCGCTGGTCACGGGTGAAGCCGTCGACCTTCGGGTCTTCCTTGCCGGCCGAGGCCTTCTGCAGGGCATCGTAGGCGGTGGCCAGGCCACCCAGGTCGGCGATGTTCTCGCCCAGGGTCAGCTTGCCGTTGACCGGCTGGCCATCCACCTTGTAGCCATCGAACTGCTTGATCAGCTTGCCGGTCAGGCCGCTGAAGTTCTTGGTGTCGGCCTCGGTCCACCAGTTCTCGAAGTTGCCGGTCGGCCCGAAACGGCTGCCCTGGTCGTCGTAACCGTGGGTCATTTCGTGGCCGATCACCGCACCGATGCCGCCGTAGTTCAGCGCGTCATCGGCCTTCGGGTCGAAGAACGGCGGCTGCAGGATGGCGGCCGGGAACACGATCTCGTTCTGCAGCGGGTTGTAGTAGGCATTGACGGTCTGCGGGGTCATGCCCCATTCGGTCTTGTCCACCGGCTGGCCGATCTTGGACAGCGCGAACTTGTAATTGAACGCGTTCGCCGCGCGCACGTTGCCCAGGTAGCTGTCGCGGCCGGTGGTCAGGCCGCTCCAGTCACGCCACTTGTCCGGGTAGCCGATCTTCGGGGTGAAGGTTTCCCACTTGGCGATCGCCTTGGCCTTGGTCTCGTCGCTCATCCAGGTCAGGCCCTGGATGCGCTCCTTGAGCGAGGCGGCCAGGTTCTTGACCAGTTCTTCCATCTTGGCCTTGGCTTCCGGCGAGAAAGCGACCTTGACGTACAGCTGGCCGAACGCATCACCGGCATCGTTTTCGATGGTGCCCAGCACGCGCTTCCAACGCGGCTTCTGCTCCTTCTGACCGTTCAGGGTCTTGCCGTAGAAGTTGTAGTTCTCATTGACGAACGCATCAGCCAGGTACGGCGAGGCGCCGTCCACGGTGTGGAAGCGCAGGTAGGCACGCCACACCGACGGATCGGTGTCGCCCAGTGCCTTGCTCACTTCCTGGTGGAAGCTCGGCATGGCCAGCGAGAACTTCTCCGGGGCGGCGATGCCCTGGGCCTTGAAGAACTCGGTCCAGCTGAAGTTCGGGGTCAGCTTGTCCGCATCGGCCACGGTGACCGGGTTGTAGAACAGCGAGACATCGCGCGAGAGCTCGACGCTGGACTTGGAGGCCTTGGCCAGGCGCGTTTCGAACTTGACCACGTCGGCGGCCTGCTTCTCGGCATCGGCCGTGGCCACGCCGGCCAGTTCCAGCACCTTGGCCACGTGGGCCTGGTAGGCCTTGAGCTTGTCGGCGTTCTTGGCGTCGGTGTAATAGGTGGTGTCCGGCAGGCCCAGGCCGCCCTGGCTGGCATAGGCCAGGTTCATGCTGGAATTCTTGAAGTCCGCTTCCGGACCGAAGCCGAACAGCACGTTTTCGCCCTTGGCCGCGCTGCTGCGCAGGTAGTTGGCGATCGCGTCCTTGTCCTGCAGGCCGTCGATGGCGGTCAGGTCGGCCTTGATCGGCTCGATGCCCTGGGCATTGATCTTGGCCTCGTCCATGCCGGTGGCCCAGAAGTCGCCGACGATCTTTTCGATGCCGGCCGGATTCTTGACCGCCGCGACCTGCTCGGCGAGCTGGTGCTGCACGGCGACCGAGCGCTCGTCCAGGATGGTGAAGGCGCCCCAACTGGTACGGTCGGCCGGGATCTCGTTGGCGGCCAGCCACTTGCTGTTGACGTAGTCACCGAACGCACCGCAGGCGTCCATGCTGGTGTCCAGATCGGACGGGTGGAAGGCGTTGTAGGCCGGCAGCTTGCTCTCGTCGAGCTTGTACTCGGTGGCGGCCGTGGCGGCCGGCGCGGCGGTGGAGGCTGCGCTGTCCGTCGCCGGGGTTTCGTTCTTGCCGCAGCCGACCAGCGCGGCCGAAACGGCCAGGGTCAGCAGTACCAGTTTGGGTGTACGAGCGATCACGTGATTGGCCTCCAGGCCGGAAAGTCATGCAGGAATGGCCCCGAAGAGCCTGTGGGCCAGACGATACGCCGCCGGCCCGGCCTGCAAGGGTGTCGAAGGTCATGGCCGATGGCAAGAGGCCCGATCCGGTCAACTCCGGACGTGGCCCTGGCCCGGGGCGGCCAAGGAAAAGCCCCGCCTTGCGGCGGGGCTTGGGGGGTGTCATCCCGGGTGCGGCTTAGTTGGTCTTGGTGCCGAAATCGTACTTGGCCTGCACGTACACCGCGCGGCCGTACGGGTTGTAGATGCTGCTGTTGTACGGCGAGGCGATGTTGCCGGCGTAGCTGTGGGCCTGGCCGTCGGGCATCTTGTTGAACACGTTGTTGACCATCACCGAGAGGGTGAGGTTGTCCAACGCCCGGTAGTTCACGCTCAGGTTGTAGGTGGTGTACGAGCCCCACTTGCCGGCCTTGTAACCGGACGGGTGGACGTAGTCGAAGCTCTCGCCCAGGTAGGACATGTAGTTCGGCGTCTTGCCGATGTAGTTGAAGTACAGCGTGGTGGTCCAGCGGTCCTTGGCCCAGCCCACCGAACCATCGGTACGGACCTTGGCGTAGGCATCGTAGTACCACATCGCATACGGGTCGCGCAGCAGATCCAGGTAGTCATCGCCCGGTTGCGGCTGCAGCTCGCGCTTGAGGATGTTGGTGTAGTTGCTGGCGAACTGCAGCGAGCCGAAGCGGCCGATGTCCTGCACGTACTTGAAGCTGGCCGTCAGTGCCTGCAGGTTCTGGCGCGCGACGTTGAGCTTGGGCGTGAAGATCTGCTCGATGTTGCCGGCGGCATCGCGGGTGATCCAGTCCGCAACGTTCTCGCAGCTGGCCGAGGTCGGGTTGCCCTGGCCATTGCGGCAGTAGTATTCCGCGCGCAGCAGCTGGTCCGAGCTCAGGGTGTCGACTTCGTTGTCGATCTTCCAGTTGTAGTAGTCCACCGAGATCGACAGATTGTTCATCGGTGCCCAGACCACGCCGGCATTCCAGACATCGGCGGTGATCGGTTCCAGCTCGGTGTTGCCGGCCTGCACGCCGAACACCGATTCGTTGCCGTAGGGGCAGGCGAGGGTATCGGCCGGAGCATAGCCGAGCTGGCCGCAACGGTAATAATCGACTGCGCCGTTGGCGTAGTAGCCGCTCTCGCCCTGGAAGGCATCGGGCAGGGTCGGTGCACGGAACGCAGTGCCGTACTTGCCGCGGAACAGCAGGCTTTCGATCGGACGGAACTCCACGCCGACGCTGTAGGTGGCCTTGTCGATGGTGTTGTCGGCGATCTTGTAGGCGTCATAGCGACCCGAACCGGTGACGGTCAACGAGTCGATCAGCGGCAGGCGCAGCTCGGAGGTGACGGCGTAGTTGCTGCGATGGCCATTGCCGGCTACCGAGGTGGTGCCCCACACGCTGCCATCCATCAAGCGCTCGTCCGGGCGGTAATCCCAGCCTTCGCTGCCGGCTTCGGCGACCACGGCGAAACCTGCATCGCCACCGGGCAGGGTGAACAACGAGCCGTTGGTGATCTGGAAGCGGCCCAGGTTCTGCCAGGTCTTGCTCTGGTTGTAGGTGTATCCGGTGAAGCTCTGGAAATCACCGGCCGGCAGCTGCGAATAGAACGCGCCCCAGTTCGGGCTGTAGATGTTGTAGCCGTCATCGGTGGTGCCCAGCACCGGGCCGAGCACGCGGTCTTCGAAGTAGCTGTCGATGTCATCGGCCCAGCGCACGAAGCCGCGCTCGGTGAGCTTGTACTCGCCGCGGCTGAAGCTGGCGCTATAGTCCCAGTTGCCGAACGTGCCACGCCCGCCGAGGGTGACCTGGTAGGCCTTGTTGCGGTCGGTGTTGAGGATGTCCTTGTAGCCGTTCGGCCCGATGTCTTCAGGCGCGAACGCGCGCTGCAGGTTCATGTACTGATCGGTGTCCTGGTCATAGAACGCGCCGAAACTCAGGTCGCTGCCCCAGAACGTATAGCCCGAACCCGGGGTGTACTTGACCTCTTCCAGGCTGTACAGCGCATCGGCGAACAGGGTGAAGTTGTCGTTCACATCGAACGTCATCGAGCTGTAGAACTGGCTGCTCTCCTTGTCGTTCTTCAGGGTGCGGTAGCCGGCGCCGTAGGCCGAACCGCAGGACTCGCCGGCCGCGCGGGTGCCCAGCACGGTGGTGCCGCCGAACTGGCCGGCGACGCTGGCGCAGCGGGTCGGATCCATCATCACGAACGCGTTGTTGTCCGCCGGCAGGTAGACCAGGAAATCATTGGCCGGCACCTGCGCGCTGTAACCGACGCGGTTGTTGGTGCGGGTCAGGTCGCGCTGGTAGCCCCAGATCGGGTTGCTCTTTTCGTACTGCACATTGACCAGTGCGTTGAAGCGGTCATCGGCGCTGTTGAAGCCCCTGGCGCCGCTGACGCGGATGTTGTTGCCGCCGCCTTCGGTGGTGGCGCCCCCGCGGACGTTGAGCACGCCGCCGTCCATGCGTTCTTTCAGGATGATGTTGACCACGCCGGCGATCGCATCCGAGCCGTACAGCGAGGACTGGCCGCCGGGCAGGATCTCGATGCGCTCGACGATGTCGATCGGAATGCCGCTGAGGTTGTTGAACGCGTCGCTGCCGTTGTAAAGCGCCGGGTACTGCAGCATCGGCCGGCCATTGATCAGGTACTTGGTGTAGCCCGGATCCAGGCCGAACATGCCGGCCGCTTCGGCGCCCTGGGTGAACGAGGCGGCGGTCTGGCCGCCCTGCAGGCCGCCGGTGGTCAGCGAAGACTGCTGCAGGACTTCGGAGATGCTGGTGAAGCCGCGCGTCTGGATGTCTTCGGCGGTGACAGTCAGGACCGGCGTGTGGTTCTCGATCTCGGTCTGCGGGATCAAGGACCCGGTGACAGTGACACGATCGAGATTGGTGGCGGCGTTGTCCTGTGCGAAGACGGTGGCGCTGGTGAGCAGCAGGCCGGTGAGGACGGCGGCGGCAAGCGGATGACGCGAGATCGAATTACCTTGGCGAGACATGTGCAACCCCATGTAGTGGTGATGTCGTGGCTTTCCCTTCCGTGGGACTTCTTGACTGCGTTCAACAGCGAGCCGGTATCAGGCCTGGGCGGCCATCCTTGGTAGTTTCATTCTGCGTTCAGTTGAAACCGGCGTGCGGCGAACGTAACACACGCTTAACGTGAAATACGCTGAATGGTCATCGCCGATAAGGGCGGTGCATTGACGCAAACTGAAAGGCTTTGAAAAACAATTGCCTGGGCCTAAATGAAATTTTATTTATGTTTCGTCAATGAGTGAATGCTGAATATGGCGCGGAATTAACAACTGAGATCGGTGTGCGTATGCCTGTCCCATAGACGCATCGCACCATCAGAATGTCGGACATGCACATGCCTCTCTCGCGGCGACGCGTGTCGTTGCATTCAGGGCGGCGGACGGGCATCACGCCGGTTGCAAGGGCACAAACGCGAAACGCCCCTTTCGGGGCGTTCCGGTTGGCGAACCGGCAGGGCAGGGCCCTGCACGGTCGCCGGTGCTGCCTGCGGCGATTACTTGCCGAAGTCGTACTTGGCCTGGACGTACACGGCACGGCCGTACGCGTTGTACAGGCCGGTGTTGTACGGCGCACCCGAGGTGCCCAGGTAGCTGTAGGCCTGGCCGTCGGGCATCTTGTTGAACACGTTGTTGACCATCAGCGAAAGCGTCAGGTCGTCCTGTGCGCGATAGTTCACGCTCAGGTTGTACGTGGTGTACGAGCCCCACTTGCCTGCGGCCTTGCCCGATGCCGGGTGGACGTAGTCATAGCCATTGATGCCGGCCAGGTAGTTCGGGGTCTTGCCGATGTAGTTCGCGTACAGCGTGGTGGTGAACTTGTCGACCGACCAGCCCACGGACGCATCGCTGCGGACCTTGGCGAAGTTGTCGTAGTTCCACATCGCGATCGGGTTGCCCAGCAGATCCTGGAACTCCTCGCCCGGCTGCGACTGCACTTCACGCTTGAGCATGTTGGTGTAGTTGGCCGAGAACTGCAGCGAGCCGAAGCGGCCGATGTCCTGCAGATACTTGAAGCCGACCGTCACGGCCTGCAGGTTCTGGCGAGCCACGTTCATCTTCGGGGTGTACAGGCTGCTCAGGTTGCCGGCGGCGTCGCGCACGACCCAGTCGGCCACGTTCTGGCAGCTGGCCGAAGAGCCGTTGGGCAGGCCGTTGCGGCAGTAGTACTCGGCCAGCAGCAGCTGGTCGGTGCTGGCCGTATCGACTTCGTTCTCGATCTTCCAGTTGTAGTAGTCGGCCGAGATGGAGAGGTTCGGCATCGGTGCCCAGACCACGCCTGCATTCCAGACGTCGGCCGTGATCGGCTCCAGGTCCGGGTTGCCCGCGCGCTCGGAGTACACCGAGACGTTGTCGTGGTAACGGCAGTCGGCGGTGTTGCCCGGTGCATAGCCCAGGGTGCCGCAACGGTAGTAGTCGGTCGAGTTGGCCGCGTAGTACCCGCTCTTGCCCTGGAAGGCATCGGACAGGGTCGGTGCGCGGAACGCCGTGCCGTACTTGCCGCGGAACAGCAGGCTGTCGATCGGGCGGTATTCCAGACCCAGGCTGTAGGTGGCCTTGTCGACGGTGTTGTCGGCGATCTTGAACGCGTCATAGCGACCCGAAGCGGTCACCGTGACCTGCTCCAGCACCGGCATGCGCAGTTCGGAGGTCACCGCATAATTGCTGCGGTGGCCATTGCCGGCCACGGCCGAGGAGCCCCACACCTGGCCGTCCAGCAGGCGCTGGTCGGGCGAGTAATCCCAGCCTTCGCTGCCACCTTCGACCACGACCGCGAAGCCGGCGTCACCGCCCGGCAGCGAGAACAGCGAGCCATTGGTGATCTGCACGCGGCCCAGGTTCTGCCAGGTACGGCTGCGGTTGGTCGCGTAGCCGGTGAAGCTGGCGAAATCTTCCGGCGAGATCGGCGAGTAGAACGCGTCGTAGTTCGGGTTGTAGATGCCCCAGCCGTCGGCCGTGGTGCCCAGCTGCGGGCCCAGCACGTGTTCGGCGAAGTAGTTGTTGATCGGGTCCTTCCAACGCATGAACTTGTTCTCGGTGAGCTTGTACTCACCGCGGGTGAAGCTGGCGCTGTAGTCCCAGTTGCCGGCCATGCCCTTCGCGCCCAGGGTCACCTGGTAGGAGCGGCTCTCGTCACTGTTGAGCACGTCGTTGTAGCCCTGGCCACCGATGTCTTCCGGGGCGAACGCGCGCTGCAGGTTCACCACCTTGCCCGAGGACTGGTCGTAGAAGCCGCCCATCCCGCTCTTGGTGCCCCACCACAGGTAGCTCGAGCCGGAGGTGTACTCGGTCTTTTCCTTGCTGTAGAGCACGTCGGCGAACAGCTGCAGGTTGTCGTTGACGTCGAAGGTCATCGCCGAATAGAACTGGCCGCTGTCCTTGCCGTTCTTCAGCGTCTTGTAGCCGGCGCCGAAGTAGGTGCCGCACGACTGGCCGGTCGGGCGATTGCCCAGCACCGTGGTGCCACCGAACTGGCCGGCCACGTTGGCGCAGTTGTTCGGGTCCATCATGTACAGGCGGTTGGTATCGGCGTCGATGACGGCGAAATCATTGCTCGGCAGCTGCGCGGTGTAGCCGTTGGCATTGGTGGTGCGGGTCAGGTCGCGCTGGTAGCCCCAGATCGGGTTGCTCGACTCGATCTGCACGTTGACCAGTGCGTTGAAGCGGTCATCGAACGCGCTGAAACCATGCGCGCCGCTGAAGCGCACGCTGTTGCCGCCGCCTTCGGTGTAGGTGCCACCACGGACGGAGATGCTGCCGCCGTCCATGCGTTCCTTGAGGATGATGTTGACCACGCCGGCGATGGCGTCCGAACCGTACAGCGACGACTGGCCGCCCGGCAGGACTTCAATGCGCTCGACGATGTCGATCGGAATGCCGCTGATGTTGTTGAACGTATCGCCGCCGTTGTACAGCGCCGGGTACGACATCATCGGACGGCCGTTGATCAGGTACTTGGTGTAGCCCGGATTCAGGCCGAACATGCCCGAGGCTTCCGCGCCCTGGGTGAAGGACGCCGAGGTCTGGCCGCCCTGGAGGCCGCCGGTGGTCAGCGAGGACTGCTGCAGGACTTCGGCCACGCTGGTGAAGCCGCGGGTCTGGATGTCCTGCGCGGTGATGGACATCACCGGGGTCTGGGTTTCGATATCGGTCTGCGGAATCAGCGAGCCGGTGACGGTGACTTTGTCCAGCGTCGTGGCTTTATCCTGTGCCATGGCCGGAGCGGCTGCAGTGGCGATCAGGGCGGAGAACAATGCAGCGGCGAGCGTGTTGCGACGTGCGGTGGTGCTGTAATTCATTGATAGTCCATAGAACAAAACAGAAAAGCACTGACGCCAATGATTCCCTCCCGAAACGCGCGGAAAACGCTCAACGTAGTGCGTTTCGACCGTAACATGAACTTAACGAAAATTGCATGGTTTCGTAGCAACTGGGATTCTCAGTCAGGTGCAGTCAAGGTTGTATAGTGTTGCGTCCCCTTGTTGTGTTTCCGGAGTGCCCGCAGTGAGTGCCAGCCAGACGCGTCGTCCCCACGCCAGCCAAGTGCAGAAGGGGTTGTCACCGCATCCGCGCGTGCGCAACGTGATCGCGGTGGGGTCAGGCAAAGGCGGGGTCGGCAAGTCCACCACCGCGGTCAACCTGGCTGTCGCACTTGCCGCGCTCGGCGCGCGCGTGGGCCTGCTGGATGCCGATATCTACGGCCCCAGCGTACCGGCAATGCTCGGCCTGAGCGGTCGCCCGGAGAGCCCGGACAACAAGTCGATCGAACCGATGCGCGCGTTCGGGGTTGAGACCATGTCGATCGGTTACCTGATCGAGGACGAGACGCCGATGATCTGGCGCGGCCCGATGGCGACCTCGGCGATGACGCAGTTCTTCAACGATACGTTGTGGGACGACCTGGACTACCTGCTGATCGATCTGCCGCCGGGCACGGGCGACATCCAGCTGACGTTGACCCAGAAGATCCCGCTGGCCGGGGCGGTGATCGTCACCACCCCGCAGGACATCGCCACGCTGGATGCGAAGAAGGCGCTGAAGATGTTCGAGAAGGTGGAAGTGCCGGTGCTGGGTATCGTCGAGAACATGGCCGTGCATACCTGCAGCAACTGCGGCCAGGTCGAGCATCTGTTCGGCGAGGGCGGCGGCGAGCGCATGGCCGCCCAGTACGGGGTGCCGCTGCTGGGGTCGCTGCCGCTGGAGATCGGCATCCGCGAGCAGGGCGATGCCGGTACGCCGATCACCGCCGCCGCGCCGGCGTCTTCTGCGGCCCAGGCCTATCTGCGCGCGGCCGAGCGGCTGATCGAGGAAGTGGCCAAGCGGCCGCGGGCCAGCATTCCGATCCTGTCGTCGCTGATCTGAGCGCGCCCCCCCCTATCCTCCAGGCCCGGCCCCCGCCGGGCCTGTTCGTTTCCAGGCCCCAATGGCCAGGCAGTTGCCGCGACGGCGTCGACGCTGGTCGCGGCCGGGGCCGCTGTTTAGAATCGACACCCGGGCGCCCATTGGCGGTGCCGTTGTTCCTTCCGCACCCAGGACCCCCCATGAGCATCAAGAGTGACCGCTGGATCCGTCAGATGGCCGAGCAGCACGGCATGATCGAGCCGTTCGAAGCTGGCCAGGTCAAGCAGGCCAACGGCCAGCGCATCGTCAGCTACGGCACCTCCAGCTACGGCTACGACGTCCGTTGCTCGCGCGAGTTCAAGGTGTTCACCAACATCAACTCCACCATCGTGGACCCGAAGCACTTCGACCCGGGCAGCTTCGTGGACATCGTGGGTGATGAGTGCATCATCCCGCCCAACAGCTTCGCGCTGGCGCGCACCGTGGAGTACTTCCGCATCCCGCGCGACACGCTCGTGGTCTGCCTGGGCAAGAGCACCTACGCGCGCTGCGGCATCATCGTCAACGTGACCCCGCTGGAGCCGGAATGGGAAGGCCACGTCACGCTGGAGTTCAGCAACACGACGCCGCTGCCGGCGCGCATCTACGCCAACGAAGGCGTGGCGCAGATGCTGTTCTTCCAGGCCGACAAGGACGACATCTGCGAGACCTCGTACAAGGATCGCGGCGGCAAGTACCAGGGCCAGACCGGCGTCACCCTGCCGCGTACCTGATGATCACGCGGGTGGCGCGGCGCACCTGATCGATCCCCGGGCGTGCTGCCGCGTCCGCGCCTGGTAGAGCCGACCGTTGGTCGGCTGCTTCTGTGGTTACCGTTACCCATCAAGGGGCGACCACAGAAAAAGCGCGGAGTACTCCGCGCTTTTTTTGTGGCTTGGTCCGACGTGCGGCGTGGTGACCAAAAGCAGCGGACCGAAAAGCAGCGGACCGAAAAGCAGCGGACCGAACAGCAGCGGACCAACGGTCCGCTCTACTTGCCGCGGCCGAACAGCAGGCCGATGCCCACCGCTACCAGCACGACCGGCCACCAGGTGAGGATCAGCTTCCCCATGTTCATGTTGGTCCAGCCCAGATTGCTGGCCAGCAGGAACAGGCCGACGAGGATCAGGACGATGGCGGCGACAAGGTTGGAGCGCATCAGGGGCAGGGTCCGCTAGGGCTGGGGCGAATATCCTAGCCGTTCCTTCCAGAGTGCGACACGCTCGGCCAGCACCTGTGGATCAAAATGGTGTGCCTGCCCCTGGCCCCAGACCGGGCCCGGCCATGCCGGATCGCCGACATGGCGCCCGATCACATGGAAATGCAGCTGGCGCACGATGTTGCCCAGCGAGCCGATGTTGATCTTCTCGACCCCATCGGTGCCTTTGAGCGCCTTGCACGCCCGGTTCAACTCGGTCCGCAGCTTGTCCTGCTGCTCGCCATCCAGGTCGATCCATTCGGTCACGCCACTCAGGCGTGGCACCAGGATCAGCCAGGGATACCTTTCATCGTTCATCAATCGCACTTGCGATAACGGCCCTTCTGCTACCAGTACGCTGTCGGTGGCCAGGCGTGAATCCAGTTCGAACTCGCTCATCCAAGATGCTCCGCAAAGAAGTCCAGGGTGCGTTCCAGCGCCAGGTGGGCGCTGTCTGGATCATACGCATGTCCGACGCTGCGGTTGAAGGCGTGATCGGCCGGGTAGACGAAGGTGGCCATCTGCGGCAGCTTCTCGCGGTGGGCTTTGATCGCCTCCGGGGGGATGCTCTTGTCCTGCGCGCCGAAGTGGAACATGACCGGCGCCTTGGGCGTCTCGTCCAGGTATTTCACGTTGCGGGCCCCGTAATAGCTGACCGAGGGCAGGCCCAGGCGTAGCGCGGAGAGCAGGGCGATGCTGCCGCCCCAGCAGTAGCCGACGGTGCCGACCTTGCCGGCCGGAGCCAGCCGCGAGGCGGCCGCCCGCACGATCTCCAGCGCCTTTTCGACCCCGAGCTCGTCGACCATGGCCAGGCCGGCGGCCACGCCATCGCTGTCGTAAGGCAGCTCCGGCGGTTCGGTGCTGTCCGGGGCCGACTCGGCCAGATCGAAGAACGACGGGGCCAGTACGGCATAGCCCTTGGCGGCGTAATCGTCGGCCACTGCGCGGATGTGCGGGTTGGCGCCGAAGATCTCCTGGATCACTACCAGGCCCCCGCGCGGCTTGCCTTCCGGCGTCGCCTGCCAGGCGCGGACCGGTCCGTAATGCGTATCGAGTGTGATCCACTCACCCATGGTGCGAGACTCCCGTTGGTTCAGGCATTCATTATCGGCCCCGCGCCGGTTAGCGCGATGTCAGGGGGCATGCCGGATCTGGCGGGATCAACCCGATCCGGTTCAGGGGCGTGGGCTGAACGCCGGTATACTTGCCGCCGTTTCCGGCCCCAGGTCCCCCACGCCATTCCGGCATGGGCCCAGGCCCCCAGAGTCCTTGCGATCCATGTCCCAGCTGAACCCCAAAGTCGGCTTCGTCAGCCTTGGCTGCCCGAAGGCCCTTGTCGATTCCGAGCGCATCCTCACCCAGCTGCGGTCCGAGGGCTACGACATCGTTCCCTCCTACGACGCGGCCGACGTGGTGGTGGTCAACACCTGCGGCTTCATCGATTCGGCCGTGACCGAGTCGCTGGATGCGATCGGCGAGGCGATGAACGCGAACGGCAAGGTGATCGTCACCGGCTGTCTGGGCAAGCGCCCGGAGCAGATCCGCGAGGCCTACCCGAACGTGCTGGCGGTGTCGGGCCCGCAGGACTACATGAGCGTGATGGAGGCCGTGCACGCCGCGCTGCCGCCCAAGCACGATCCCTTCGTGGATCTGGTGCCTGATTACGGCATCAAGCTGACCCCCCGCCATTACGCGTATCTGAAGATTTCCGAAGGCTGCAACCACAAGTGCAGCTTCTGCATCATCCCCTCGATGCGCGGGAAGCTGGTCTCGCGCCCGGTCGATGAGGTGCTGCGCGAAGCAGAGCGGCTGGTGCGGGGGGGCGTCAAGGAACTGCTGGTGGTCTCCCAGGACACCTCGGCCTATGGCGTGGATGTGAAGTACGCCGAGCGCATGTGGCGCGACAAGGCCTACCAGACCCGCTTGAAGGCGCTGTGCGAAGGCCTGTCCGAGCTGGATGCGTGGACCCGCATGCACTACGTGTACCCGTACCCGCACGTGGACGAGATCGTGCCGCTGATGGCCGAAAACCGGATCCTGCCGTACCTGGATATTCCGTTCCAGCACGCCAGCCCGCGCATCCTGAAGCTGATGAAGCGCCCGGGGGCGGTCGACAAGACCCTGGAGCGCGTGCAGCGCTGGCGTCAGCTGTGCCCGGATATCACCGTGCGCTCGACCTTCATCGTCGGCTTCCCGGGCGAGACCGATGCCGAGTTCGAGGAGCTGCTGAGCTTCCTGGACGAGGCGCAGCTGGACCGCGTGGGCGCGTTCGCCTATTCGCCGGTCACCGGCGCGACCGCCAACGATCTGCCCGGTGCGGTGCCCGAAGAAGTGAAGCAGGAACGTCTGGCACGCTTCATGGAGCGCCAGGCGGAGATCTCCGCCGCGCGCCTGGAAGCCAAGATCGGCACCGTGCAGCAGTGCCTGGTCGATGCCATCGAAGACGGCATCGCGGTGGCCCGTTCCAAGGCCGATGCGCCGGAGATCGACGGTCTGGTGCATATCCAGAACGCGGAAGAAGCCAAGCTGCGCGTGGGTCAGTTCGTCGATGTGGAGATCACCGAGAGCGACGACCACGATCTGTTCGGTGACGCGATCCTCGCCACCGAAGCGCGCAAGCCCTTCGATCTGCAGGTGCTGTGATCGCAGTGGTGACGGCTGCCGATATCGGTGGTCGTCGCCGTTTCATCGCGCCGCCGCGTGAGGCGGTGGATGCGGCCTGCTTCGCGCAGCCGATCTACGCCGGGCTGAGCGACATGCAGGACCTGATGGTGGCGCCGAGCTGGCCCACCATCGCAGCGCTCGATGCACGCCTCGCGTTGCCAGACAAGCATCTGGCCGAGCAGGACGAGGCATTGCTGGCCGACGGCCTGCACTATGAAACGCGCATCGCCGGGCGCGGCCAGATCGCCACGCGTGCGGACAACTGGCATGACCTGTTCAATGCCCTGGTCTGGGCGCGTTACCCCACCATCAAGCGCGCGCTCAACCGGCAGCAATGCCGGCACATCGCGGCGATGGCGCCAGGGCAGCGCAACCGCGCGCAGGCCGCGTTGACCCAATTCGACGAGAGCGGCGTGATCGTGCGTGTGCGCGAACCGGCGCTGCTGCGCGCGTGGGACCAGCATGATTGGCAGGCGCTGCTCTGGGATGGGGCAGGGCGGTGGCGACGGGGCGACATTGCCGTCGCGGCGGTGATCGGGCATGCGCTGCTGGAGCAGGCCTTGGTGCCGGAGCGCCTGCTGGTCGGCAAGTGCGTGGTGGTACAGAGTGATGATGATGCCACTGCGGTCGCGGCAGTGGCGCAGGCCATCACGGACGGCGCGCTGCTCAATGACCCCCTGGAGTTGCGGCCATTGCCGTTGGCGGGGATTCCCGGGTGGCACGCGCGGCAGGAGGCGGCCTTCTATGCGCGGGCCGACTACTTCCGACCGTTGCGCCCGGGGCGCGTGTATCCCGCAACGCTGGGGTGATCCGGCAGTGGCGCCATCCCCGCGGGTTGCCGGCGTCACGTGTAGATCCACGCCATGCGTGGATGCACCCTGTCAGCCGGGGTACGCCACGGACAGAATCGCGAACCCATGGCGGCCGCTGGGCAGCTCCACCTCGAACTCATCGTCCACGCGTTTTTTCAGCAGCGCGCGCGCCAACGGCGAATCGATGCTGATCCAGCCCGCACCGGCGTCGGTCTCGTCCGGGCCGACGATGCGATACACGTGGATGTCGCCCGAGTCGACGTTCTCCAGCTCGATCGTCGCGCCGAAGAACACCGCGTTCGGATCGGTCGGCGCGGTATCGACAATGCGCAGCGCCTCCAGTCGCTTGGTCAGGTAGCGTACGCGCCGATCGATCTCACCGAGCTGCTTCTTGCGGTAGGTGTACTCGGCATTCTCGGACCGGTCGCCTTCCGCAGCAGCGGCGGCCAGTGCCTTCACCACTTCCGGGCGCTTGTGCCGCCACAGCTCATCCAGTTCGGTCTTCAACCGCTGGTGGCCCTGTGCGGTGATCAGGGCCGTGCTTTTTTCCGCGGGGGGACGCCAACGCGACATCAGGTCTGCTTGTGCTCGTCAAAAGGTGCCGCGCCACAGGGCGCGACACGAAGTATCAGCGCTTTCCGCCGAAAATACCGCCCAGCAGGCCACGCACGATCTGGTTGCCCAGCTTGGTGCCGACGGTACGGGTGGTCTGCTTGGCCATGGTTTCGATCATGCCCTGGCGGCGCTTGGTGCCGAAGATCGCGTCCTTGATGCTCTGGCCAAAGCCGCCCTCCTGCGCTTCATCCTGCTGGCGGGTGCGGGCTTTGGGCGCATCGGCCTGCTCGACCGCCTTCTGCGCGCGCTGCGCCAGCCGTTCCGCCGCCGATTCGCGATTGATCGCGGTGTCGTAGCGGGTGCCGACCGGGCTGCCGGCGCGCACCTGCGCACGTTCGGCCTCGGTGATCGCGCCCATCCGGCAACGCGGTGGCGCGATCTGGGTCTGCTGCACAGGCGAGGGGATACCCTTGTCCTGCAGCGTGGACACCAGCGCTTCACCGGTACCCAGCTTGGCCAGCGTGGCGGCCACATCCAGCTTCGGGTTGGGCACGAAGGTTTCGGCGGCGACCTTCACTGCTTTCTGGTCGCGCGGCGTGAACGCACGCAGCGCATGCTGCACGCGGTTGCCGAGCTGGCCGAGAATGTTGGCCGGCACGTCATCCGGGAACTGTGAGCAGAAGTAGACGCCCACGCCCTTGGAGCGGATCAGCCGGACCACCTGCTCGATGCGCTGCACCAGCGCCGGCGGTGCGTCATCGAACAGCAGGTGCGCCTCATCGAAGATGAAGACCAGCTTCGGCTTCTCCAGATCGCCCACTTCCGGCAGCGTTTCGAACAGCTCCGAGAGCAGCCACAGCAGGAAGGTGGAATACAGCCGCGGCTTGAGCACAAGCTGGTCGGCGGCGAGGATGCCGATCACGCCGCGGCCATCGTGGTTGACGCGCATCAGGTCGGCCAGCTCCAGTGCAGGCTCGCCGAAGAACGCTTCGCCACCGTCCTGTGACAGGCGCAGCAGCGAGCGCTGGATCGCCGCCACCGTCTGCGCACTGACCAGGCCGTATTCGGTGGAGATGTCCTTGCGCTCCTCGGCGACCAGGCCGAGCAGGGCGCGCAGATCGTCCAGGTCGAGCAGCAGCAGGCCGCGGTCGTCGGCGAGCTTGAACACGATGTCCAGCACGCCGGCCTGGGTGTCGTTGAGTTCCAGGATGCGCGCGAGCAGGGTCGGGCCCATCTCGCTCACTGTGGTGCGCACGGGGTGGCCGAGCTTGCCGTACAGGTCCCAGAAGATGGTCGGGCTGGCGGCGGGCGCGTAATCGGCCACGCCGAGATCGGTCGCGCGCTGCAGCAGCGCCTCGGTCCCGGCACCGGGCACGGCCAAGCCCGACACGTCACCCTTCACATCAGCCAGGAACACCGGTACGCCGATCCGCGAGAAGCCCTCGGCCAGCGTCATCAGGGTGACGGTCTTGCCGGTGCCGGTCGCGCCGGCCACCAGGCCGTGGCGGTTGCCCAGCCGCGGCAACAGGGTCACGGGGATATCGTCGGTGATGCCTTTGCCGAGCAGAATCGGATCCATGGTCAACTCGCAGTGTGAATAGGCGGGATTCTAAACGTCGGCGTTGGCCGGCCGGCAGACGGGTTGCCCGGATGCAAGCGGCGCGGCTACTCTGCCCCATCGTTCGCACACAGTGCCAAAAATGCCCGTTCCTGTCTTGCTTGTCCGTGGTTGGCCGCTGTTGGCCGTTGCCGCGATGCTGTCGATCGTCCCCGAGGCCCATGCCCAGCGCGTCTCCGCCCGCGACAAGGCCAAGGTGGAGGCGCTCGACCAGCGCATGACAGCCGCCGAAAAGCGCTACAACGCGGCGCTGGTGCTGGTGAACAATGCCGACCCGAAAGGCACCAACGAGGCCGACGCCGCGCTGGAGGACATGGAGGATGTGATCAGCGCCTGTGTGGCCCAGAAGGGCTGCCAGGTCAGCAACCTGCTGCCGACCTACAAGCGCCTGCTCAAGAGCAACGCCGACAGCCAGCAGGACAGCGAGGACGGCACGGCCATCGCCGACGGCACCTTGCTGGAGGCCGACCCGGACCATGTCGGCCCGCTGGCCGCCGATGTGCCGGAAGCCGCCCGCGCTGCAGCGCTGCTCAACGACAAGCGGCACGCCTTCGACACCATGGTCGAGTACAACCCGGCCGTGCAGGCCGGCATCCGCCGCTGGTTGACCGACATGCGCCCGGCGCTGCTCACCAGTTACGAGAACTACCAGAACCTGCGTGCGGTGATGTGGCCGGAGTGGGAAAAGCGCGGCCTGCCCGAAGCGCTGCTGTTCGGGATCATGGCCAAGGAATCCAACGGCCGCGTGCACGCCTCTTCGCGTGCCGGCGCCGCCGGGCTGATGCAGTTCATGCCCGCCACCGGGCGTCGCTTTGGTCTCGGCCCGGACGGCACCGGCTTTGATACGCGCTTTGATGCCCGCAGCGCGGCCGAGGCCAGCGCGACCTACCTCAACGAACGTATGCGTGAGCTCAACAACAGTGTCGAGCTGTCGCTGGCCGGTTACAACGGCGGTGAGGGCCGTGCCATCCGCGTGTTCCGCCAGTACCCGGGGCAGGGCTTCTGGACCGACAGCGTCTACAACCAGTTCCCGGGCGAGACAAAGGACTACGTGCCGATGGTGATCGCCGCGGCGTGGATCTATCTGCACCCGCAGCAGTACGGCGTGGAATTCCCGAAGATCAGCGCGCAGCCGGCGACCATCCGCCTGGCCAAGTCGACCACGATCTACGAGCTGACCATCTGCCTGGGCAGCACCGGTACCCGTGACGGCTACATGCGCGCGCTGCGCAACCTCAACCCGCGCTATGAGGCCGACGGCTGGATTCCGGCCGGCACCATCATCAACGCGACCACCCGCATCGCGGGCCTGTACAACCGGTTCTGCGTCAGCGGCCCGCGCGCCGATCTGGCCCGCACCCTCATCACCGCCGACCTCAATGCGGCGATCGTGCGGCCTACGGCGGTCAGCTACACCGGCAACGTGGCGGTGGGCAGCGTGGTCCCGGTCGCCCAGGCGCAGGCCATGCCCGCGGTGACCCCGGCCGCGCCGGTAGCCGTCCCGGCCGCCAAGCCCAAGGCCAAGCCGGCCCGCAGCTACAAGGTGGGCAAGGGCGAGACGCTGGGCAGGATCGCGGCCAAGTTCCAGTGCGATGTGCCGACCCTGGCACGGGCCAATGGCCTCAAGGCGCCGGCCTATTCGCTCAGGCAGGGCCAGAGCATCAAGCTGCAGGGCTGCGACAAGTAAGCCATAACCGGGTAGGCTCGCCGGCATCACGCCTGTGGCCGCCCGGCCCAGCACATCCATCGCAGCGTCGGCCACGTGCCGGCGCTCACCGCAACACGCATACAGGACACCCAGATGGATATCACCGCAATCAACGAGATGTTCGCCAACATCCGTGAAAACACCGATTGGGACCTCAACGGCCCGATGCTGTGGGGCTACTTCTTCGTCAACACCACCCCGGAGCCGTTGCACGGCCTGGGCGAGAAGCTGGTCGAACTGGGGTACACCCTGGTGGAAGTGTTCGAACCGGACCTTGAAGAAGGCGAAGACCCGTACCACGTGCTGCACGTGGAGCGCGCCGAGGTGCACACCGAAGCCTCGCTGGATGCCCGCAACCATGAGCTGCAGGCCCTGGCCGAAGCGAACGGCGTGGAAGACTACGACGGCATGGACGTCGGCCCGGTCGAGATCTGATCGCAGCGGAACATCTCACACAAAAAAACGCCCCGGTTTCCCGGGGCGTTTTTTATGGGCGTGAGCCCCAGGTAGTGCCGGCCAGCGGCCGGCACCACCTTTATTTCAGGGTGGCCAGCGCCTGTCCCAACTGAACCGCATGCTCGGCATCCAGGTGTGGCGCGAACTCGGCCACCCCCGGCGGCAGCAGCACGATCACGGTGGAGCCGTAGTTGAAGCGCGCCATCTCCGCGAAGCGCTCCAGGGTGATGCCCTTGCCGCGGTAATCCTTGCGCGTGATCGTATCGCCGTAGGCCGGAATTTCCTCGCCGCCCCACACCGTCTCCACGCCGGAGACCAGCAGCGCGCCGACCATCACCGAGACCATCGGGCCGAAGTCCGTATCGAAGTGACAGACCAGGCGTTCGTTGCGGGCGAACAGCCCCGGCACCCTGTTCACCGCGGCCGGGCCGACGCTGAACAACCGCCCCGGCACGTGCACGGTCTCGCGCAGCGTGCCGGTCCACGGCATGTGCACGCGGTGGTAATCCTTCGGCGACAGATACACCGTGGCGAACAGGCCGTGGTGGAAGACCTCGGCATCCTTGGCATCGCCCAGCAGCTCGGCGGCGGTGAAGGACTGGCCCTTGGCCTGGAAGATGCGGCCGTCCTCGATCTTGCCCAGCTGGCTGATCCGGCCATCGGCCGGCATCACCAGCGTGCGCGGATCGGCGTCGGCCACGCGCGCGCCCGGCTTCAGCGCCCGGGTGAAGAACTGGTTGAAGGTCGGGTAGCTGCGCGGGTCCGGGTTGGCGGCTTCGGCCAGATTCACGCCGAACTTGGCGGTGACCGTATCGATCAGCCAGCGCGAGACCCGCGGGTTGCTGGAGTACGCCAGTCTGCGCGCCATGGACGACAGCAGGCGATGGGGCAGGGCGTAGCTCAGCGTGGTCATCAAACTCATGGGGCGGATTTCTCGGTCAGCAGTTGCAGGTCGCGGGCAATGGCCTGCGCTTGGAAAGGAGGGCGGATCAGACCGGCCAGGCGGCCTTCCGGGTCCAGCACGGCCAGGCTGGCCGAGTGTTCGAGGGTGTAATCCTCGGGGTTCTCGTCGAAGTGCTTGCCCGGCACCTTCTGGAACACAAAGCCCAGCGAGGTGGCGAAACGCTCCAGCGAGGGCACATCGGCCGTCGCGGCCAGGGTGTCCTTATGGAACGCATGCACGTACTCGCCCAGCCGTGCCGGCGTATCGCGCTCGGGATCGACCGAAATGAAGACCAGCCGCGGGCGCAGCGTCTCGGGCAGGGCTTCCCACTGTTTCTGGGCCTGGGCCAGATCGGCCAACGTGGTCGGGCACACATCCGGGCAGAAGGTGAAGCCCAGGAACACCAGGGTCCAGTGGCCCTTCAGCTCACCCGGAATCAGGCGGGTGCCATCGGACTGACCCAGGTTGAAATCGGGCAGCGGACGCGGCTGCGGATAGAACGTGATCGATTCGGTGGCAGGGCGGTCACCGCTTGGCTTGGGCGCGAAGACCTTCTGTGCCACGACCAGGCCCAGCCCGGCGGCCAGGGCGATCAGCAGGATGATGCCGACATTGCGATTGAACATAAGGGCCCCGTCCCGGAAGTGGCCACCATGATAGAGGGAGCCACGCCGGATTGTCGGGAGGGGCGTCGGCACGCCAGCCCACGGACTGGCAACCGCCGCATTGGCTTCTGTCTTGATCCTCGCCGTGGCCCGGGTTCCGGCTCGTTTCGACTGCAACGGATGCCCCGGCCCGCCCCAGCGCCTATAATCGGGGGCCACATTGCCTGTTGCCCCGCCATGACCGCCGAAACGGCCGCCGAACTCCACACGATCATCGACCTGATCCGCTACGGCACCAGCCGTTTCAACGCCGCCGGGCTGACCTTCGGGCACAGCTACGACAACGCCCTGGACGAAGCCACCCAGCTCGTCCTGCACAGCCTGCACCTTCCGCATGACCTCGGCCCGGCCTACGGCCAGGCCCGCCTGCTGCAGGACGAAAAGGTCCGCGTGCTGGAGCTGTTCCAGCGCCGCATCGACGAGCGCATCCCGGCTGCCTACCTCACCGGTGAGGCCTGGTTCGCCGGCCTGAGCTTCAAGAGCGACAGGCGTGCCCTGGTGCCGCGCTCCCCGATCGCCGAACTGATCGAGTGCGGCTTCGAGCCGTGGCTGGCCGGCCGCGATGTCCATCGCGCCCTCGACCTGTGCACCGGCTCGGGCTGCATCGCCATCGCCATGGGCCACTACTACCCCAACTGGGAAGTGGACGGCGTCGACCTCAGCGACGAAGCACTCTCGCTGGCCGAAGAGAACAAGGAACGTCTGCAGACGTCCAACGTCACCCTGCTCAAGTCCGACCTGTTCAACGGCCTGACCGGCCGTCACTACGACCTGATCGTCACCAATCCCCCGTACGTCACCAACGACGAGACCGATGCCCTGCCGCGGGAATATGCCTACGAGCCGGAGATGGGCCTGCGTGCCGGCGACGACGGCCTGGACCTGGTGCTGAAGATCCTGCGCGATGCCCCGCTGCACCTGAGCGAGGATGGCCTGCTGATCTGTGAAGTGGGTGAGTCCGAGCAGCACCTGTACAAGCTGCTGCCGGAAGTGGATTTCCGCTGGGTCGAGTTCAAGGTCGGCCAGATGGGCATCTTCGCCGTGGAGTGCCGCGAACTGATCGCGCACAGCGCCCGCATCACCGAACTGGCAGCGCAGCGGCCGTGAGTTCCAACAGCTTCGGCAAACTGCTGACCGTCACCACCTTCGGCGAATCGCACGGTCCGGCGATCGGCTGCGTGGTGGACGGCTGTCCGCCGGGGCTGGAGATCAGCGCCGACGAATTCGCCCATGATCTGCAGCGGCGGGCGACCGGCAAGAGCCGGCACACCTCCGCGCGGCGTGAAGCCGATGAGATCGAGATCCTGTCCGGGGTGTACGAAGGCCGTACCACCGGCACCCCGATCGGGCTGCTGATCCGCAATACGGACCAGCGCAGCAAGGATTACACCAACATCGCCCAGCAGTTCCGTCCGGGTCATGCCGACTACAGCTACTGGCAGAAGTACGGCATCCGCGATCCGCGCGGTGGCGGTCGTTCCTCCGCGCGCGAAACCACCATGCGCGTCGCTGCCGGCGTGATCGCCAAGAAGTGGCTGCTGCAGCGGCATGGCGTCACCGTGCGTGGCTATCTCTCGCAGTTGGGCGAGATCACCCCGACCGGGTTCGACTGGTCGGCGGTGGAAGACAACCCGTTCTTCTGGCCGGTCGCCGATCAGGTGCCCGCGCTGGAGAGCTACATGGATGCGCTGCGCAAGTCCGGCGATTCGGTCGGTGCGCGGGTCAACGTGGTGGCTGACGGCGTACCGCCGGGCTGGGGCGAGCCGATCTACGGCAAGCTCGATGGCGATCTGGCGGCCGCGCTGATGAGCATCAATGCAGTCAAGGGCGTGGAGATCGGCGACGGCTTTGCCAGCGCCGCGCAGAAGGGCACCGAACACCGTGACCTGCTCACCCCGCAGGGGTTTGCCAGCAACCATGCCGGCGGCATCCTCGGTGGCATCTCCACCGGCCAGCAGGTCACCGCCTCGATCGTGCTCAAGCCGACCT
Organism: Stenotrophomonas sp. TWI273; assembly: GCF_039674765.1. Lineage (NCBI taxonomy): Bacteria > Pseudomonadati > Pseudomonadota > Gammaproteobacteria > Lysobacterales > Lysobacteraceae > Stenotrophomonas > Stenotrophomonas sp. TWI273. The sequence continues at coordinate 232,809 of NZ_JBDJOA010000003.1, read as the reverse complement.
CCAGCCTGCGCCTGCCCGGTGCCACGGTGGACGCCAGCGGTGCCTCGGTCGAGGTGATCACCACCGGCCGTCACGATCCGTGCGTGGGCATCCGCGCCACTCCGATCGCCGAGGCGATGATGGCGCTGGTGCTGATGGACCAGGCGCTGCGCCACCGCGCCCAGTGCGGCGATGTCGGCGAGATCACGCCGCGTATTCCGGGCACGATCGATGGCTGATCGGCGCCCCAAGGTCTGGGTCAGCCAGCCCCTGTTCGACGATGTCGTCGAACAGCTCGGGCAGCATTTCGACCTGACCATGACCGGCGACGTCACCCGCTATACGCCGCAGAAACTGGCCGAACAGCTGGCCCACGTCGACGGCGCGCTGATCACCCTCAACGAACGGATCGGTGCGGCCGAGATCGCCAACGCGCCCCAGCTGCGCGCGATCGCCAACGTCGGTGTGGGCTACAACAACCTGGATATCGACGCGCTCAGCGCCGCCGGTATCCTGGCCAGCAATACCCCGGATGTGTTGACCGAAACCACGGCCGACCTCGGCTTCGCGCTGCTGATGGCCACCGCGCGCCGCATCACCGAATCCGAGCGCTGGCTGCGTGACGGGCAGTGGGGGCAATGGTCGTTCCAGACCATGCTCGGTGCGGACATCCACGGCAGCACGCTGGGCATCCTCGGCATGGGCCGCATCGGTCAGGGCATCGCCCGCCGCGGCGCACACGGCTTCGGCATGCGCGTGCTGTACCACAACCGTTCGCAGCTGCCCGAGGCCACCGAGGCCGAGGTTGGCGCGCAGTATGTGGATCTGGATACGCTGCTGGCGCAGGCCGATCACCTCGTGCTCGTGCTGCCTTACAACGCCGCCTCGCACCACATCATCGATGCCGATGCACTGGCGAAGATGAAGCCGACCGCCACGCTGATCAACATCGCCCGCGGCGGTATCGTGGATGAGCTGGCGCTCGCCGATGCCCTGGCCAACGGGCGCCTGGCCGCGGCCGGGCTGGATGTGTTCGAAGGTGAGCCGACGGTGCGCCCGGAACTGCTCGCCCTGCACAACATCGTGCTGACCCCGCATATCGGCAGCGCCAGCCAGGCCACCCGCCGGGCGATGGTGCAGCTGGCCGTGGACAACCTGACCGCCGCACTGGGGCAGGGCCCGGATGCCGGCCACCCGCCAAGCGCGATCAACGCCGACGCTGTCGCTGCCGTGAAAACCGGCGGTGCGACCGTGGGCGGCAAAAAAATCGACGACGCAAAACGATAGGGAACCGCGCTGGCCAACAGGCGAGGTTCCCGAACCGGTAGGTACCGACCGATGGTCGGCACATATCTCCAAGGCACGGCAGGTACCGATCGTTGGTCGGTACACATCCCCAACGCACGTTACGTATCGGCCACGGGTCGGTACACCCAACAGAGGTTCTCATGAGCAATCCAGATCGTCGTTTCCACGTCGCCGTCGTCGGTGCCACCGGTGCTGTCGGCGAAACCATGCTGGCCATCCTGGCCGAGCGCAACTTCCCGATCGCCACGCTGAGCCTGCTCGCGTCCTCGCGTTCGGCCGGTGGCGAGATCGAGTACCAGGGCGAGAAGATCAAGGTCCAGGACCTGAGCACCTTCGATCCGAACGGCGTGGACATCGCGCTGTTCTCCGCCGGTGGCAGTGTCTCCAAGGAGTTCGGCCCCAAGTTCGCGGCCGCCGGTGCGGTGGTGATCGACAACTCCTCGGCCTTCCGTTACGACGATGACGTGCCGCTGGTTGTCTCCGAAGTGAACCCGGAAGCGCTCAAGAACCGCCCGCGCGGCATCATCGCCAACCCGAACTGCTCGACCATGCAGATGCTGGTCGCACTCGCGCCGCTGCACCGCCAGTACGGCATCGAGCGCATCAACGTGGCCACCTACCAGTCGGTGTCCGGCGGCGGTCGCTCGGCGCTGGAAGAACTCGGCAAGCAGACCGGCCAGCTGCTCAGCTTCCAGGAAATCGATCCGCAGCGCTTCCCGGTGCAGATCGCGTTCAACCTGATCCCGCACATCGATGATTTCCAGGACAACGGCTTCACCAAGGAAGAAATGAAGCTGGTCTGGGAAACCCGCAAGATCCTCGGCGATGACAGCATCCTGGTGAACCCGACCGCCGTGCGCGTGCCCGTGTTCTATGGCCACTCCGAAGCGGTCACCATCGAAACCCGCGACAAGGTCACCCCGGATGCCGCGCGTGAGCTGTTGTCACGTTCGCCGGGCGTGGAAGTGGTCGACAAGCATGAAGCGGGTGGCTATCCGACGCCGGTCACCCATGCCTCAGGTACCGATGCGGTGTACGTCGGCCGCATCCGCGAGGATCTGTCCCACCCGCGCGGCCTGAACCTGTGGATCGTCTCGGACAACATCCGCAAGGGCGCTGCCCTCAATGCCGTGCAGCTGGCCGAACTGGTCGCCGCCGAAGGCTGATCGCGTGGTGGTCGGCGGCATGGGGATGCCGCCTACTACCCGCATTGAAACATCGCCGATCACGGGGGGAGCCGTTATATTGGCCGCCATGAAGAACCGGGCTCCGGGCGCAGTGCGTCCGCTCAAGTATGTGTCGACGCTGCTGCTGGCCCTGGCCAGCAGTTCCGCCATGGCCCTGGGCCTGGGCGATATCCGGGTGCTGTCCAAACCGGGCCAACCCCTGCTGGCCGAAATCCCGGTCATTTCCGCCGATCCGTCCGAGCTGGAAAACCTCCGCGTTGCGCTGGCCTCGCCGGCGACCTTCGCCCGGGTCGGGCTGGAACCGCCATCCGGACTGGTCAGCGAACTGCAGTTTGAGTTGACCCGCAATGCGCAGGGCCGCGCTGTGGTGCGCGTCAGCAGTCATGCGCCCGTGGCGACGCCCTCGTTGAATTTCCTGATCGAAGCCGATTGGGGGCAGGGCCGTCTGGTCCGCGAATACTCCGCCCTGGTGGATGCGCCCAACAGCGCCGCCGCCGTGGCCGAGCCGGAGATCGTGGCTCCGGCAGGCGCGATGTCCAATGCCATCATCCGCGAGCCCGAACCGCAGGCGGCGCCGGTCGCCGCCACGCCGCCGCGCCGTACGGAACCGGCGACCACGCCGCGCCCGGCCGCGCCACGCGCAGCATCGGCCGCACCCGTCGCCGCCGATGGCAGCGTCACCGTGCAGCGTGGCCAGACCCTCTCGCAGATCGCCGGTTCGCTGGCGCGCGAGCAGGGCGTCAACCGCGACCAGGCGATGATCGCGCTGCTGCGGGCCAATCCCGAGGCCTTCATCCGTGGCAACGTGAACCTGCTCAAGCAGGGCGCGGTACTGCGTACGCCGGGCGCCGAGGGCCTGGCCGGGATCGATGCCCAGCAGGCCGCGGCGATCGTGCGCGAGCACACCGCGCAGTGGCGGCAGTCGCGCGCGGCGATCCCGCAGCCGGCCGACAGCGGGGTGGCCGCCGTGCCGTCTCCTGCACCGGCCGCACCGACCGCTGCTGGCCAGGGCGCACGCCTGGAAATCGCGCCGGCCGTCGCCGCCGCCGGCACCACCGCAGGCACAACCACCGGCACCGCTGCCGGCACCGAGGGCGACATGCTGGCTAACGAACAACTGCGACAGGCCAAGGAAGACGTCGCCACGCGCGATGCCGAGATCCAGGAACTGCGCGAACGCGTGGCCGAGCTGGAGAAGCTCAAGGCCCAGCAGCAGTCCCTGATCACGTTGAAGGACAACGAACTGGCCGCTGCGCAACAGGGCCTGGAGCAGGCACCCGGCCCGCGTGACAGCGCCGGCGGTGGCTGGTACTGGCTGGGCCTGGTCGTGCTGCTGCTGGTAGTTGGGGGATGGGCGCTGGTACGCCGCCGCAAGCCGTCGCCGCTGCCGCCGCTGTCGCGCGATGGGCTCGATGGCATGGCATTGGCTGCTGCCGTCCCCGCGGCCGACGATGTGGACGAACTGGCAGCGCAGCAGGAGGACGTGCAGCGCGTGCCTGACGAAGAGGCCGTTGCAGAGGCCGACGTCTACGCCGGGCTGCGCCGCGAGCCGGTCTTCCCGCTCGCGCCTTCCGCGCACGACGCCGATCCGCGTGATCCCCTCGATGATCCTCGCTGGAGCGACACCGCGACCGACGAGGCACCCGTGTTGCCGGAGGTCGAGGCGACGGCGGCGTCTGCGTACAGTATCGAGGCCGATGCGCAGCACGTGAACGTGGATGAGGCGCTGTTCCGCGCGCCGGCCCCGCTGATCGAGCCGCCGGCCCATGCGCTGGAAGCCGCCGCGCAGCCTTCGTTCCGGGGCGTGTTCGAATTCCCCGATGAAACGGCGACGGCCGAACGTCCGGCAGACGAAGACGATCACACCCTCGGTGCCGACGTTGCGCCGGTGATGGCCACCCATGACGACACCACCGAGGGTGCAGACCCGGTCGCCGACAACGCGCCGGTCGCGCCGATCGGCAGCCCCGGTCGTGATCGACTGGAACTGGCCATCGCCTACCTGGACCTCGGCGATGCCGAGACCGCGCGGACGCTGCTGCACGAAGTGGCCGTCGGCGCCGACCCGCACAGCCAGGCCGAGGCGCGGGAACTGCTGGCGCGACTGGGATGAGCGACGCCCGCCCGCTGGCCGCCCGTGAGCGCCGCCTGGACTATGTCGAGTTCGCCTCGCGCGATCCCGCAACCAGTCGCCACTTCTTCGAGCAGGTGTTCGGCTGGTCGTTCGTGGATTACGGCCCGGACTACACCGCCTTCGACGATGGCCGTTGCCAGGGCGGCTTCTTCCGCGCTGAGCCGCAGACGGCGGCGGGTGCGGGCGCGCCATTGCTGGTGATCTACGCCGATGATCTGCAGCCCATGCTCGAGGCCGTGCTGGCCCAGGGCGGGCAGATCATCAAGCCGGTGTTCGCCTTCCCCGGCGGCAGCCGGTTCCAGTTCCTGGAGCCCGGCGGCAACGAGCTGGCCGTGTGGTCCGAGCGCGACGCCGTCTGATGCAATACCGGCGCCTGCGCCGGCCCCCCAAAACATAGAGGTTCACCATGCGCTACGCACTGGGCGTGGAATACGACGGCAGCGAATTCAAGGGCTGGCAGCAGTTGGGCGAGAGTGGCTGCCCGAGCGTGCAGGCCAGCCTGCAGGACGCGCTGTCCTCGGTGGCCAATGCGCCGATCCAGGTGGTGTGTGCCGGGCGCACCGATGCCGGCGTGCACGGCGAATGCCAGGTCGTGCATTTCGATACGGAGGTCGTGCGCGATCCGCGCAGCTGGATGCTGGGCACCACCACCCGCCTGCCGCGCTCCATCGCTGTGCGCTGGTGCGTACCGGTGGCCGACGAGTTCCACGCACGTTTCGCCGCGCGCGCGCGCCGCTACCGCTATCGTCTGCTCAACCGCCAGGTCCGCCCGGCGCTGTACCGGCAGACCCTGAGCTGGGAGCGCCGGCCGCTGGATGCCGAACGGATGCATGCGGCCGGGCAGGCCCTGCTGGGCGAGAACGACTTCAGCGCCTTCCGCAGCGTGCAGTGCGAGGCCCTGCATGCGCGCCGGCACATGCAATCGCTCTCGGTGACCCGTCAGGGCGAGGTGGTGGAGGTCGCCGTTCAGGCCAATGCATTCCTTCATCACATGGTGCGCAATATCGTCGGTTCATTGATCCTGGTCGGTTGTGGTGAGCAGCCGGTCGCGTGGATGGGGCAACTGCTGGCCGGGCGCGACCGCACCGTGGCCGGCCCGACCGCTCCGCCGCAGGGATTGGTCTTCGTTGGTCCCCTGTACCCCGACAACTGGCAGCTGCCTGCCGAGGTCACCTTATGAGCCGCTCCTTCTACCGCACCCGTATCAAGTTCTGCGGCATGACCCGTGCCGGCGATGTACGCCTGGCCGGCGAGCTCGGCGTGGACGCCGTCGGTTTCATCTTCGCCCGCGAGAGCAAGCGCCGGGTCGCCCCGGCCGAGGCGCGCGCGATGCGCCAGGCGATCGCACCGATGGTGGACGTGGTGGCCCTGTTCCGCGACAACACCAAGGAAGAGGTGCGCGAAGTGCTGCGCACCGTGCGGCCGACCCTGCTGCAGTTCCACGGTGACGAAGACGAATCGTTCTGCCGCAGCTTCAACATGCCGTACCTGAAGGCCGTGGCGATGGGGGGCAAGGACGAGGTCAACGCCCGCCAGCTGCAACTGCGTTATCCCAGCGCGGCCGGCTTCCTGTTCGACAGCCACGCCCCCGGTGGCGGCGGTGGCACCGGCGTCGCCTTCGACTGGACCCGCCTCCCCACCGGCCTGCACCGGCCGTTCCTGCTGGCCGGCGGGATCACCCCGGACAACGTGTTCGACGCGATCGTGGCCACGCTGCCGTGGGGTGTGGATGTGTCCAGTGGCATCGAATCCGAACCGGGCATCAAGGACGGCTACAAGATGCGCAAGTTCGTCGAAGAAGTGCGTCGCGCCGATTGCCACGAGGCGGATTGATCCGCCCGCCCCACGTGTAGGCCACGACCGTTGGTCGTGGCGGCGTCATCCCGCCAGCTGCTCCTGCAGCCACCCGGCCAGCGCATCCACCCGTGGGTCCGCCGCGCCCTCCGGCGTGGCCAGTACCCAGAACCCCCCGGTCGCGCCGAATCCCCAGGGTGCCAGCAGCCGGCCGGCGGCCAGCTCATCGGCCACGAGCGGCTCCGGCGCGATCGCCACGCCCAGTCCGGCAACCGCCGCCTCCAGCAGGTAATACAGATGCTCGAAGCCGCTGCCCAGCTGCAGCTGTGCCGGCGCCAGCCCATGCGACAGGGCCCAGGCCGGCCACGCCTGCGGGCGTGAGGTCGTATGCAACAGCGATTCGCCCAACAAGGAGGAGGGCGGCTGATGTGCCAGCCGCGCCGCGGCCGGGTGCTGCGGGCTGACCACCACGCCCACCCGCTCCGGCGCCAGTTCCCGCACCCGCCAGCCGCGCGGCCACGGCGGCTGGGCGAGCAGCAGGACCGCATCCAGGCCCTGCTGTTCGGCGGTGAAGCTCCCGTCCTGCGCGGACCAATGCAGCGGCAGCTGGGGCAGGGCGCTCTGCAGCGCCTGCAGGCGGGGAATCATCCAGCGCGCCAGGATGCTGCCGCTGCAGCCGAGCACCAACGCTTCGGGCCGCTGTTGGCGCTTGAGGGCCACCACCGCCTCGCGGATCTGGTCGAAGGCGCCTTCGCAGGCGGCCTGCAGATCCTCGCCGGCGCGGGTCAGGCGCAGCCCACGCCCTTCGCGCTGGAACAGCACGACACCCAGGTGCTCCTCCAGCAGGCGCAGTTGGCGGCTGATCGCGCCATGGGTGACATGCAGTGCCTCCGCCGCACGGCCAACCCCGCCCAGCCGGGCGGCCGCTTCAAAGCTGCGCAGGGCATTGAGCGGGGGCAACGGTCCGTCGGTCATGTGAGTTTTCCTGACAGGTTGTGGCAGATATTATCGATATTCCTGTCATGACAGGTGCGTTAAATTGGCAGCCTGTCTCCACCGGCTGTCGCGCTATGTCTGCTTCCCCCATCTCCCCCATCGCCGATTTCCACGCCTACCCCGATGCCAACGGTCATTTCGGCCGCTACGGCGGGAGTTTCGTCGCCGAGACCCTGATCGGGCCGTTGCAGGAGCTGGCGGCCGCCTATGACCAAGCGCGTCGCGATCCGGCCTTCATCGCCGCCTACGACAAGGATCTGACCCACTATGTGGGCCGTCCCAGCCCGATCTATCACGCCGAGCGCCTCAGCCAGCAGGTCGGCGGCGCGCAGATCCTGCTCAAGCGCGAGGACCTGAACCACACCGGCGCGCACAAGATCAACAACACCATCGGCCAGGCGCTGCTCGCCGCGCGGATGGGCAAGACGCGCATCATCGCCGAGACCGGCGCCGGCCAGCACGGCGTGGCCAGTGCCACCGTGGCCGCCCGGCTGGGCCTGGAATGCGTGGTCTACATGGGCGCCACCGACATCGAACGGCAGAAGATCAACGTCTACCGCATGAAGCTGCTCGGGGCGACCGTCGTACCGGTGACCTCCGGCTCGGCCACGCTCAAGGACGCGCTCAACGAAGCGATGCGCGACTGGGTCACCAACGTGCGCGACACCTTCTATATCATCGGCACCGTGGCCGGCCCGGACCCGTACCCGCGCATGGTGCGTGACTTCAATGCCATCGTCGGCCGCGAAGCGCGCGCGCAGATGCTGACCGACTACGGCCGCCTGCCCGATGCGATCACCGCCTGCGTTGGCGGTGGCAGCAATGCGATCGGTCTGTTCCATGCCTTCCTCAATGATCGCGACGTGCGCATCGTCGGTGCCGAAGCCGCCGGCGACGGCATCGAGACCGGTCGCCATGCTGCCTCCATCGCGGCCGGCCGCCCGGGCGTGCTGCACGGCAACCGCACCTATGTGATCTGCGACGACGACGGCCAGATCACCGAGACCCATTCGGTCTCGGCCGGCCTGGATTATCCGGGCGTCGGCCCGGAGCACGCGTTCCTGGCCGATGCCGGCCGCGCCGAGTATGTCGGTATCACCGATGACGAAGCGCTGGCTGCATTCCACCAGTTGGCCCACAGCGAAGGCATCCTGGCCGCGCTGGAATCCAGTCATGCAGTGGCCCAGGCGATCAAGATCGCGCGCGAGCTGCCGCGCGACAAGCTGGTGCTGTGCAACCTGTCCGGCCGTGGCGACAAGGACGTACATACCATTGCTGCCCGCGAGGGTCTCGTTCTGTGAATCCGCTGCTGCGCCAGGGAAGTGCGCTGCTGATGGTGGTCGGCCTGACCGGCTGCGCGCCCCCGGATCCGCCGGTGTTGCCGGCCCCTGCCGCGCCTGTGGGCGCGGTGGCGCCGGCGCGGCAGCTGGCGAGCAATGATGATGACATTGCCAACCGCCCCATCGAGGACGCGCCGGAAGCGCCCAGGGCTGTCGATGCGCCTGTTGTGGATGACGCTGCGCCGTCGGTGGTCTCGGTCGCGCTGGATCATGCCGGCGATGTGCTCATCGGGCAGCGCTTCACCGAGCTCGCCGCCGATGGCCCGTGGCATTCGGCCGGCCTGAGCGAAGGCGAGCCCAACGGCGCCTGCGAGTACTACGAACGTGGCAACCTGCCCGAAGGCGTCTCGATGATGGTCGAGGATGACCACGTGCAGCGCTTCGAGCTGGCCCCGATCGAGGAGTCCTACGAGGCCATTACCCAGCCGGGGCCGTTCGGGCTGCGGCTGGGCATGACGTTGGATGACGCGCTCAAGCGCCTCCCTCCCGGCACTACCCGCGCACCGCATGCCTATGACCCGGAAACGGGCGAGTACCTGACCTGGCAGGACCCCGGTTCGGATCTGGCGATCCGGCTGGAGATCTTCGACGGGGTGATATCGAAGCTGTACTGGGGCGCCAGTGGCGCCGTTGAACTGATTGAAGGATGTGCCTGAGATGTCCGTGGACCGTATCGATGCCTGTTTTGCCCGCCTGCGCGATGAGCGCCGCAAGGCGCTGATCCCCTTCATCACCGCCGGTGATCCGGGCCTGGAGGCCACCGTGCCGGTGATGCATGCACTGGCCGCCGCCGGTGCGGACGTGATCGAGCTGGGGGTACCGTTCTCCGACCCGATGGCCGACGGCCCGACCATCCAGCGCAGCTCCGAGCGTGCGCTGGCCCGTGGGGCAGGGCTGCGCTATGTGCTGGAGACCGTCGCCGCGTTCCGCAGGGACGATGCCACTACGCCGGTGGTGCTGATGGGCTATCTCAACCCGATCGAGATCCACGGCACGGCCCGCTTCGCGCAGTCCGCCATCGCCGCGGGCGTGGACGGCATCCTGCTGGTCGATCTGCCGCCGGAAGAAGCGGCTGAAACCCGCGAGATCTTCACCGCGGCCGGCCTGGCACTGATCCTGCTGGCGTCGCCGACGACCGCAGATACCCGTCTGGATACGTTGTCCGCGATGGCCCAGGGCTACCTGTATTACGTGAGCTTCGCCGGCGTGACGGGTGCGTCCGAGCGCCTGGACAGCGGCGCCGCCAGTGCCCGCCTGCGCGACCTGCGCCGCCGCTCCAGCGTGCCGGTGGTGGCCGGCTTCGGGATCAAGGATGCGGCCAGTGCCGCCGCCATGGCCGTGGAGGCCGATGGCGTGGTGGTGGGCAGTGCGCTGGTGGCTGCGCTGGGTGAGGCGCCCGACGCCACGGCCGCGGCGGCAACCGCGCAGGCATTCCTCACGCCGCTGCGACGCGCCCTCGACGCTGCCTGAAGCACGTAAACGTACGTACCAGAATGGTTTGCGTCAGCCCCCCGGCAACCGCCGGGGGGTGCCCGAGCATGGAAACGGTGAGCTAGACTGTCCGCCTTTGCGGCCCCCGGGCCGCCCTGAACGGAAGTAGCATCCCGCATGAGTTGGCTCAGCAAGTTGATGCCGTCTGGCATCCGCACCGACAACGTCCCCAGCAAGAAGCGCAGCGTCCCCGAGGGCCTGTGGGAGAAGTGCAGCAGCTGCGGCAGCGCGCTCTACCGTCCTGAGCTGGAAGAGAACCTGGAAGTCTGCCCCAAGTGTGGCCACCACATGGCCATCCGCGCGCGTGCGCGCCTGGCCGCGCTGTTCGATGCGGACAGCACCACCGAGATCGGTGCGCGCCTGGGGCCGACGGACCTGCTCAAGTTCAAGGACCAGAAGAAGTACAGCGAGCGCATCAAGGCCTCGCAGAAGAACACCGGCGAGTACGACGCACTGATCGCCATGCAGGGCCTGATGAAGGGTCGCCCGCTGGTTGCCTCGGCCTTCGATTTCGCCTTCATGGGCGGCTCGATGGGCTCGGTGGTCGGTGAGCGTTTCTCGCTGGCCGCGGAAAAGGCGCTGGAGATCGGCGCCCCCTACGTGTGCTTCTCCGCCAGTGGCGGCGCGCGCATGCAGGAAGGCCTGTTCTCGCTGATGCAGATGGCCAAGACCTCGGCCGCGCTGGGTCGCCTGCGCGATGCCGGCCTGCCGTACATCTCGGTGCTGACCCATCCGACCACCGGTGGCGTGTCGGCTTCGTTCGCGATGCTGGGCGATATCAACATCGCCGAGCCGCAGGCACTGATCGGCTTCGCCGGCCCGCGCGTGATCGAGCAGACCGTGCGCGAAAAGCTGCCGGAAGGGTTCCAGCGCTCGGAGTTCCTGCTCGAGCACGGTGCGATCGATCAGATCTGCGACCGCCGCGAGATGCGCGACCGCCTGTCGGAGCTCCTGGCCATGCTGGCGCGTCAGCCCGCACCGGCACCGGATGCGGCGGCCTGATGGCGTCGCGCAAGTATTTCGGCACCGATGGCATCCGCGGCAAGGTCGGTGAGGGCGTCATCTCCGCCGATTTCGTACTGCGCCTGGGCAATGCGCTCGGGCGTGCGCTGACCGAGCGCAACGGGCACCGCCCGGTGGTGGTGATCGGCAAGGACACCCGTATCTCCGGCTACATGTTCGAAGCCGCACTGGAAGCCGGGCTGGTCGCCGCCGGCGCCGATGTGCAGCTGCTCGGCCCGATGCCGACGCCGGCGGTGGCCTTCCTCACCCGCACCCTCGGTGCGGATGCGGGCATCGTCATCAGCGCCTCGCACAATCCGCACTACGACAACGGCATCAAGTTCTTCTCCGCCGATGGCGAGAAGCTCGATGACGCCACCGAGCTGGCGCTGGAAGCCGCGCTCGATGCGCCGTTCACCACGGTGGAGTCCGAGCGGCTGGGCAAGGCCATGCGTGCGCGCGATGCGGTCGGTCGCTACATCGAATTCTGCAAGGCCAGCGTGCCGCGCGGGTTCGATCTGCGTGGGCTGAAGATCGTGCTCGACTGCGCGCACGGTGCTACGTATCACGTCGCCCCGCTGCTGTTCCGCGAGATGGGCGCGGAGGTGGTCAGCATCGGCGATGCGCCCAACGGTCTGAACATCAACGATGGCGTCGGCTCGATGCACATCGACAATCTCGCGGCGAAAGTACGCGAGGTCGGCGCCGATTTCGGTATCGCCTTCGATGGCGATGGCGACCGCGTGCTGATGGCCGACGACCAGGGCAACCCGGTCGATGGCGATGACCTGCTGTTCGTGCTGGCCCAGGCCTGGCAGCGCAGCGGTCGCCTGCATGGCCCGGTGGTCGGTACGCTGATGACCAACTTCGGCCTGGAGCAGGCACTGGAACGGCTGAACATCCCGTTCCAGCGCAGCAACGTCGGCGACCGCTACGTGCATCAGGCCCTGGTCGAAAACAACGGCGTGCTCGGCGGCGAAGCCTCCGGTCACCTGTTGTGCCTGGATCGCGCCACCACCGGTGATGCGATCGTCAGCGCGCTGCAGGTGCTGGAAGTGCTGCGCCGTGACCGGACCTCGCTGCGCCAGGTGCTGTCGGTGCTCAACAAGGTGCCGCAGAAGACCGTCAACGTGCGTCTGCAGGGCGCGGCCAAGGCCACCGTGCAGGCCGAGAGCGTGCAGGTCGCGCTGGCGGCTGCGCAGCAGGCAGTGAAGGGGCGCGGCCGTGCGTTCCTGCGCCCGTCGGGCACCGAGCCGGTGGTGCGCGTCACCGTCGAGGCAGACAGCGCCGAGCTGATGCAGTCCACGCTGGACAATCTCTCGGCAGCGGTGAAGGCGGCGGCCGCGGCCTGAGCCGTGCAGTGATGCCGGAAACTGAAAACGCCCCGGGAGACCGGGGCGTTTTCGTTGCAGCGCGGTGGCGCGTTACGGCCCCGCCACCATCTTCTTTTTCTTCGCCTTGAAGCGGTTGAACAGGGGGGCGATCAACGGGTGGTAACTGTAGGCGATGCGCTTGCGCAGCCAGCTCGCCGGCCGGTTGCGGATCGCGAACCGGTAGATGTGTCCCGGATCGCCGCCGACCACGTTGCGGCCGAACGGATGAGTGGTGTGCAGGTACTTGAAGCCCTGTGCCCGTGCGATCTGCACGTAGTCCTCGTCGAAATCGCCGTACGGCCAGCACAGCGTGTCCGAGACGGTGCCCAACTGCTGCTGCAGTACTTCGCGTGCCACCGAGAGGTCGCCGCTGATGCCCTGCCGCTTGTGCTCGCGGGAGATATCCTGCTTGAGCCAGCGCGTGTGCGTGTGGGTGTGGCAGTGCACCTCGAACGTGCCGGCGGCGATCATCGCGCGCGCTTCGCTCCAGCGCATCATCACCTCGTCCGGACGGTTCTCGCGCAGGATCGCTGCCTCGCAGCCGCGATGGTCCGGCGTTGCGGGCACGGTGGCGCCGGGCTGGCCGGCGTGCGGGCGGACATCGCCTTCGCCCATCCAGCCGGTGACCACGAACACCACGGCGTGCATCCCGTACTTGGCCAGGATCGGGTGCGCGTACACCCAGTTGTCCAGGTAGCCGTCATCGAAGGTGATCACGATCGATTTGGCGGGGGTCGGCTTGCCGGCGAGGAAGTCGGCGTACTGGTCCAGCGTCAGCGAGGTCCAGCCGTTGGCCGCCAGCCAGGCGATCTGGCTTTCGAAGTTCTCCGGCGACACCGTGATCATCCCCGGGGAGGGGGAGACATGGTGGTGCATCAGCACCGGGACGGATCTAGCGTTGGCCATGGCCCAGTTCCTTCAACCACTGGTGGTAATAGTGTTCGGTCGCTTCGGTGTGACCGGTCGGGGTGAAACGGTGGGCGCTGCGCATCCACTCCCAGCCCGCCAGGCCCATCTGCTGGCGGCGGTCGGGCTGCTCGATCAGGGTGCGCAGTGCGTTGGTCAACGCAGTCTGGTCGCCCAGTGGCGCGAGCAGGGCGTTACTGCCTTCCACCACCATCTCCGGCACACCGCCCACGCGCGTGGCGACGATCGGCACGCCGACGTACGCCGCTTCGAGAAACACCGTGCCGGCTGCCTCCTTGTGGGTGGCGAGGGCGAAGATATCGAAACCGGTCATCAGCCGGCAAGCGCCCTGGCGGTAGCCCAGCAAGTGCACCTGGGCGGCGATGCCGAGCTGCTCGCGCAGGGCGATCAGGCGGTCCATCACCGGCTGGCCGTCGCCGACGATCACCAGTTGCACCCGCGCATCGGCGCGGCACAGCGGTGCCATGGCCTGCAGCAGCTCCAGGTGGCCCTTGGGTTCGCGCAGCACCGCGACGCAGCCGACCACGATCTGTTCGTCGTTGAAGCCCAGCTCCGCGCGCACGTCCGCGCGGGTGTCCTGCAGGCACTGCCAGGGATCGCGCTTGGCGATCTGCGACCACTGCGGCGGTACCGCGATCGGCGGGACGATGCCGACGTGCGCGTCCTCGATGCCGCGGCTGACCATCAGCTTCTTCACGAAACTGCTCACCGTCATCACCCGATGGGGCAGGCCGGTGTAGGTCAGCAGCGAGTTGATCGGGCTCATCAGGTGGCGCGAGCGCACCACCAGGGGCGTGCCGCCCAGGCGTGCACCGGCAGCGGCGATCAGACTGTCGCGGCGGCTGGTGGTGTTGACCACGTCGTAGCCTTGGCGGCGCACCAGGCGCGAGACTGACCAGATCCCCCGCAGCATGCGCAGCAGACCGCCCATTTTCAGCGCGTGGACGGTGAAGCCGGCTTCGCGCGCCATCTCGCCCAGGCGGGCGCCGGGCTGGCAGAGCAGGGAGACGTCATGGCCGCGCTCGCGCATGGCCAGCATGTGGCGATAGATGTAGATCTCCTGCCCGCCAAATCCCTTGGCAGCCTCGGTATGGAGAATTTTCAGTGGCACGTTCATCGGTGGACAGTCCATGTGTGGAAAAGCGCCCGCGGCCTGCGCGGGCGGCCATCGTCATTGCCTGCGGGATCGCACCAGCGCATCCCATGCGCTGTGCGGTGCCGTGGGTGGAAGGTCATGCGGGTCCATCGGCCACAGGCTGGGCCCTGCCGGCGCGAGCCAGCGCAACGCCATTGGCGATGAGGAAGAGGGCAGGGCATCCATGAGGCGGACCGGGCGACGCTGGGAGTAAAGGGGGCGGCGCGTGAGCGTCGCCGTTGGCCCGTTCTGGCCGTCTGGGCGCGCGCATTGTATCGGTTTGTATCAATGTATCGGTGGCGGGGTTGGCCCGATCTGGCACAATGTTCAGCCGGGCCACAGCTGGCCCACCGACCACCATGAACAAGCAGGAATCGCTGTGAGCCAGATCCCCACCCTCGACATCACCCGTTTTGACACCGACCGCGACGCGTTCGTGGCCGAGCTGGGTGCGGCCTACCGCGAATGGGGCTTTGCTGGCATCCGCAACCACGGCATTCCGCAGGCCGATATCGACGCGGCGTATGAGGTCTTCAAGGCCTTCTTTGCGCTGCCGGAAGAGACCAAGCGCCAGTACCACGTGCCCGGCAGCGGCGGCGCGCGCGGCTACACCGCCTTCGGCGTGGAGACCGCCAAGGGCTCGCAGCACTTTGATCTGAAAGAGTTCTGGCACATCGGTCGGGAGATCCCGGACGACTCCCCGTACCGTGACGTGATGGCCCCGAACCTGTGGCCGAGCGAGGTCCCGGGCTTCCGCGAGCGTGGCTACGGCATCTACCAGGCCCTGGACAAGCTGGGTTCGCGCGTCCTGTCGGCCCTGGCGCTGCACATTGGCTTGCCGGAGGATTTCTTCGCGGACAAGACCAACAACGGCAACTCGATCCTGCGTCCGATCCATTACCCGCCGATCACCGCCGAGAACATCCCGAACGTGCGCGCCGGTGCCCATGGCGACATCAACTTCATCACGCTGCTGGTCGGCGCCAGCGCGGCCGGCCTGGAAGTCCAGTCGCACGAAGGCAAGTGGGTGCCGTTCACCTCGGACGCGGACACCATCGTGGTCAACATCGGCGACATGCTGCAGCGCCTGACCAACCATGTGTATCCCTCGACGATCCACCGCGTGGTCAATCCCCCGGGCGAGCAGGCGCGCCAGCCGCGTTATTCGGTGCCGTTCTTCCTGCACCCGAACCCGGATTTCCTTATCGACGTGCTGCCGACCTGCATCACCCCGGAAAACCCGAGCCGCTACCCGGAGCCGATCACCGCCCACGGCTTCCTGGAAGAGCGCCTGCGCGAGATCAAGCTGAAGTAAGCGATCCCGCTGGGACAAGAACGAAGGCCGCCGAAAGGCGGCCTTCTTCATTCGGTGTATTGCCTGCCTCTGGCTGGCTCCAAACATTGCTGCCCTGGTTGCATTCGGCTATTTGCTGCCCCGTGTTGGGCGAGCGCTGCCATGCCCAGCCGGGACGCGCCGTAAACCCGTCCATGGGGGCTCGACGTGCGCCATCCATGGCGCACGACGGTCCCGGCTGGGCATGGCAGCGCTCGCCCCGACAGATTGCCTCGCCGGAGAGCAAGGCAGATTCAACGCCGACCCACCGCGTCTTAGCCGTCCCACCCACGCCCGCCCAGTCCGGGCACGTCCACCGGCCCCGTCGCCCTTGCTTTTGACTTGGGGCCGCAACAAAAAATAAATATCCAATTGAAATGTAAGCGTTTTCCCGCCAACGCCATTTCGTTGCATCCGTTATCATGGCCGGCTGATACCCAAAGGAGCCCCCGCCATGCGCCGCAAGATCGTCGCCGGTAACTGGAAGCTGCACGGCAGCCGCCAATTCGCCACCGACCTGGTCAGTGACCTGGTTGCCGACCTCCCACTGCAGGGCGTCGAAGTCGTGGTCCTGCCGCCGCTCCCGTACCTGGGCGAACTGGTCGAGGCCTTCGAAGGGCGCGCCGTCGCCTTTGGCTCCCAGGATGTCAGCAGCAACGAAAAGGGCGCCTACACCGGCGAAGTCTCGGCCACCATGCTGGCTGAAGTCGGCGCACGTTACGGCCTGGTCGGTCACTCCGAACGCCGCCAGTACCACGCCGAAAGCAGTGAGCTGGTCGCCCGCAAGTTCGCCGCCGCCCTGCATGCCGGCCTGACCCCCATCCTGTGCGTGGGCGAAACCCTCGAGCAGCGTGAGGCCCATCAGACCGAGGCGGTCATCGCCGCCCAGCTCGCCCCGGTGCTGGAGCTGGTCGGCGCCGCCGGCTTCGCCCAGGCCGTGGTCGCCTATGAGCCGGTCTGGGCCATCGGTACCGGCCGGACTGCCTCCAAGGAACAGGCCCAGCAGGTCCACGCGTTCATCCGTGGCGAAGTGGCCAAGCTCGATGTTAGAATTGCGGATTCACTGTCGATCCTCTATGGCGGCAGCGTGAAGCCCGACAACGCCGCGGAACTGTTCGCACAGCCCGATGTCGATGGTGGGCTGGTGGGCGGCGCCTCCCTGGTGGCCGCGGACTTCCTTGCCATCGCTGCCGCGGCGGCGGGGCGCTAATTAGTTACGTTGTCGGCTCAACCGCCGGCACGACATGTCCGAGGACGGATTCGAAATGCTGATGTTGATCCTCAATGTGGTCTACGTGCTGGTCGCAGTGGCCATGATCGCGCTCATCCTGATGCAGCGTGGTTCCGGCGCGGCCGCAGGGTCGGGTTTCGGTGCCGGCGCCTCGGGCACTGTGTTCGGCGCGCGTGGCGCGTCCAACTTCCTGTCCAAGTCGACCAAGTGGCTGGCCGTGGTGTTCTTCGGCATCAGCCTCTTCATGGCCTGGTATGCCAGCCATGGCTCGCGCCCGGCGGCGCAGCAGGATCTGGGTCTGATGTCGGCGCCAGCCGCAACTGCGCCGGCCGCCCCGGCAGGCGAGCTTCCGGCCGTGCCGAAGGCCCCGGAAACCCCGTCGCAGCAGCCTGTTCCGTCGGCCACTGTGCCGGCTCAGGCGGAAACGCCGAAATCTGGTGAAGAAAAGCCTTCGGAAGGCACCCAGACTCGCTGAAGACGGTTACAATATGCGGCGCACTGGAGAACAACCGGTGCGATCGTAAGCCCAGGTGGCGGAATTGGTAGACGCACTACCTTGAGGTGGTAGCGACGAGAGTCGTAGGGGTTCGAGTCCCCTCTTGGGCACCATTTGTTTGTAAGCGGGTTCGTCTGGCGCGCAAAGCGCCAGGTAGCGGTATCCGTCCACTCCCCCATGCCAAAGCGCCTGCAGGCGCAGCGGCAGAGGCAAGAGAGAATCGCTGTGCTGGCCGAATATTTGCCGTCTCTGCTGTTTCTGATCGTTGCCACCGGTATCGGCGTTGCGCTGATGCTGGTTGGCCGATTCCTCGGTCCCCGACGTCCTGATCTTAAAAAGCTCTCGCCGTACGAATGCGGCTTCGAGGCTTTCGAGGACGCGCGCATGAAGTTCGATGTGCGCTACTACCTGATCGCGATTCAGTTCATCGTATTTGATCTGGAAATCATCTTCATCGTGCCGTGGACCCAGGTCTTCATGGAACTGGGCGCACGTTCGCTGGTCACGATGGGCCTCTTCGTAGGCATGCTTTTCCTCGGTTTCATTTACGTCTGGAAGAAGGGAGCGCTGGAATGGGAGTAATTCAGACGCTCGACGGCCTGATGAACAACCCGGTCCCGGAAGGGCGGGTCGATGACATCCTGCGCCCCGAAGGCGACAACCCCCTGCTCGAAAAGGGTTACGTGACCACCAGCGTCGATGCGCTGTTGAATTGGGCGCGTACCGGTTCGATGTGGCCGATGACCTTTGGTCTGGCCTGCTGCGCAGTGGAAATGATGCACGCCGGTGCGGCGCGTCTGGATCTTGACCGTTACGGCGTGGTGTTCCGCCCGTCGCCGCGTCAGTCCGACGTGATGATCGTGGCCGGCACCCTGGTCAACAAGATGGCTCCGGCCCTGCGCAAGGTCTATGACCAGATGCCGGACCCGAAGTGGGTCATCTCGATGGGCAGCTGCGCCAACGGTGGCGGCTATTACCACTACTCCTATGCAGTAGTGCGTGGCTGTGACCGCGTGGTGCCGGTGGACATCTATGTCCCCGGCTGCCCACCTACCGCCGAAGCGCTGGTGTACGGGATCCTGCAGTTGCAGAAGAAGATCTGGCGTACGCAGACCATCGCCCGCTGACATCCCTCCTGACAAGAGCACGCCAAGCCCCCATGGCAGAGCAAGCACATTCCTTCATCGACCGACTTTCCGCACGTTTCGCAGGTGCGCAGGTCTTCGTGGTCGAACCCCGCGGCGAAGTGACGCTGGAAGTGCCCGCCGCTGACTGGCATGCCACCGCTCTGGCGCTGCGCGACGAATTCGGTTTCGAGCAGGCGGTTGACCTGTGCGGCCTGGACTACCTCGGCTATGGCAGCGACGAATGGGATACGGCCGATGTGTCGTCCCAGGGCTTCAGCCGTGGCGTAGAGGGCAAGTCCGTCGGTCGTTTCGCCTGGGGTGAATTCCCCACCCGCGAAACCAGCGATGGCGCCCAGCCGCAGCCGATCCCGCTGCAGCGTTTCGCCGTGGTTACCCAGCTGCGTTCCTACCAGCACAACCTCACGATGCGCATCCGTTGCTTTGCGCCGAACGAGGAGCTGCCGGTGGTCGCCTCGCTGACCAATATCTGGCCGGGCCTGAACTGGTTCGAACGTGAAGCGTTCGATCTGTTCGGCGTGATCTTCGAAGGTCACCCGGACCTGCGCCGGATCCTGACCGACTACGGCTTCGTCGGCCATCCGTTCCGCAAGGATTTCCCGCTGATCGGCAACGTCGAAGTGCGCTACGACGAAGAAAAACAGCGCGTCATCTATGAACCGGTGACCTCGGTCGAACCGCGTGTCGGCGTGCCGCGCGTGATCCGTGACGACGCCCGTTTCCAGACCGCTGCCGGTGAATCCGCGCAGTCGGAGGCAAGCAAGTGAGTGAATTCACCCAGGCCAGCCAGGCCTTTGCGAGCAACCCGGCCGAACTGCGCCAGGAAATCCGCAACTACACGATGAACTTCGGTCCGCAGCATCCGGCCGCGCACGGTGTGCTGCGCCTGATCCTGGAAATGGACGGCGAAACCATCATGCGTGCCGACCCCCACGTGGGCCTGCTGCACCGTGGTACCGAAAAGCTGGCCGAGTCCAAGCCGTTCAACCAGTCGATCGGCTACATGGATCGCCTGGATTACGTGTCGATGATGTGCAACGAGCACGCCTACGTGCGCGCGATCGAGACCCTGATGGGGATCGAGGCGCCGGAGCGTGCGCAATACATCCGCACCATGTTCGACGAAATCACCCGCATCCTGAATCACCTGATGTGGCTGGGGTCCAACGCGCTCGATCTGGGCGCGATGGCGGTCATGCTGTACGCCTTCCGCGAACGCGAAGAGCTGATGGACTGCTATGAAGCGGTCTCCGGCGCGCGCATGCACGCGGCGTACTACCGTCCGGGCGGCGTCTACCGCGACCTGCCGGACCACATGCCCAAGTACAAGGAATCGCGCTGGCACAAGGGCAAGGCCCTGAAGAACCTCAACGCCTCGCGCGAAGGTTCGCTGCTGGATTTCCTGGAGAACTTCACCGTTGAGTTCCCCAAGCGCGTGGACGAATACGAAACCCTGCTGACCGACAACCGTATCTGGAAGCAGCGTACGGTCGGCATCGGCGTGGTCACCCCGGAACTGGCGCATGCCTGGGGCATGACCGGCGTGATGCTGCGCGGCTCGGGCATCGCCTGGGATCTGCGCAAGAAGCAGCCGTATGCCAAGTACGACGCGGTCGAGTTCGACATCCCGCTCGGCAAGGAAGGTGACTGCTACGACCGTTACCTGTGCCGCGTGGCCGAGATGCGCGAATCCAACCGCATCATCAAGCAGTGCGTGACCTGGCTGAAGGCCAACCCGGGTCCGGTCATGGTCAAGAACTTCAAGGTCGCGCCGCCCAGCCGCGAAGACATGAAGGACGACATGGAAGCGCTGATCCATCACTTCAAGCTGTTCAGTGAAGGCTACTGCGTCCCGGCCGGCGAAACCTACGCCGCCGTCGAAGCGCCCAAGGGCGAGTTCGGCTGCTACCTGATGTCCGATGGTGCCAACAAGCCGTTCCGCGTGCATCTGCGCGCGCCGGGCTTCGCCCATCTGTCCTCGATCGACTCGATCGTGCGCGGGCACATGCTCGCCGACGTGGTGGCCATGATCGGCACCTACGATCTGGTGTTCGGCGAGGTGGACCGGTGATCGCATCCGCTTGCACGACGCCTGACACCCGCCGGCTGCTGCCGGCGCTGCAGGTTCTGGTTTTTAACGATTTCGTATTCGCTGAGGTCGGCCGATGAAGGCGACAGGTAATTTCGAGGCGGCGCGTGACGTCGACCCGATGGTGGTCTTGAATGACAAGACCCGTGCGCACATCGATCACTGGCTGGCCAAGTTCCCGCCGGATCGCAAGCGCTCGGCTGTCCTGCAGGGCCTGCACGCCGCACAGGAACAGAATGCAGGCTGGCTGACCGACGAGCTGATCGCCGGCGTCGCCAAGTACCTGGATCTGCCGCCGGTGTGGGCCTACGAGGTCGCCAGCTTCTACTCGATGTTCGAACTGGAGAAGGTCGGCCGCCACAACGTCGCCTTCTGCACGAACATCAGCTGCTGGTTGAACGGTGCCGAAGACCTGGTCGCGCACGCCGAGAAGAAGCTCGGCTGCAAGACCGGACAGTCCACCGCCGACGGCCGCATCTACCTCAAGCGCGAAGAAGAATGCCTGGCCGGTTGCGCCGGTGCGCCGATGATGGTCATCAATGGCCATTACCACGAGCGCCTGACCGTCGAGAAAGTCGACGAGCTGCTGGACGGGTTGGAGTAAGACATGGCACATCATCACGCACCCAGTGGTCCGGTCGGTCCCGCACCGTTGCCGCACCAGGTGGTCTACACCACCCTGCATTACGACACTCCGTGGTCGTATGAAAGCTACCTCAAGACCGGTGGCTACGCTGCCCTGCGCAAGATCCTCGAAGAGAAGATCTCGCCGGAGCAGGTCATCGAGATGGTCAAGCAGTCCAACCTGCGCGGCCGTGGCGGCGCGGGTTTCCCGACCGGCCTGAAGTGGTCCTTCATGCCCAAGGGCACCATGCAGAAGTACATCCTGTGCAACTCGGATGAATCCGAGCCGGGGACCTGCAAGGACCGCGACATCCTGCGTTACAACCCGCATTCGGTCGTGGAAGGCATGGCGATCGCCTGCTACGCCACCGGCTCGACCGTGGGCTACAACTACCTGCGTGGCGAGTTCCACCACGAGCCGTTCGAGAACTTCGAACAGGCCCTGGCCGACGCATACGCGAACGGCTGGCTGGGCAAGGACATCCTCGGCAGCGGCGTGGACATCGACATCTACGGTGCGCTGGGTGCCGGCGCCTACATCTGCGGCGAAGAAACCGCGCTGATGGAATCGCTGGAAGGCAAGAAGGGCCAGCCGCGCTACAAGCCGCCGTTCCCGGCCAACTTCGGCCTGTACGGCAAGCCGTCGACGATCAACAACACCGAGACGTATGCCTCGGTGCCGGCGATCATCCGCAACGGCCCGGAATGGTTCGCAGGCCTGAGCCTGACCAAGAACGGCGGTCCGAAGATCTTCTCGGTCTCCGGTTGCGTGCAGAAGGGCGGCAACTTCGAAGTGCCGCTGGGCACCACCTTTGACGACCTGCTGGAAATGGCCGGTGGTCTGAAGCCGGGCCGCACGCTCAAGGGCGCGGTCCCGGGCGGCGTCTCGATGCCGGTGCTGAAGGCCGAAGAGCTCAAGGGCCTGCAGATGGACTACGACACCCTGCGTGCCCTGGGCACCGGTCTGGGGTCGGGCGCCATCGTGGTGCTGGATGACAGCGTCTGCTGCGTCAAGTTCGCCTGCCGCATCAGCCAGTTCTTCCACAAGGAATCCTGTGGGCAGTGCACCCCGTGCCGTGAAGGCACCGGCTGGATGCACCGTGTGCTGGAGCGCATCGTCGCCGGCAAGGCCACGATGGAAGACCTGCATCAGTTGAAGACGGTGGCCGGCCAGATTGAAGGCCACACCATCTGCGCGTTCGGTGAAGCGGCGGCATGGCCCATCCAGGGCTTCCTGCGCCAGTTCTGGGACGAATTCGAGTACTACATCGTCAACGGTCATTCGATGGTTGACGGCAAGAAGGTGGAGGCAGCCGCCGCATGAGCGCGCAACCCGTAAACCCGAGCGTGCCACCGGATCATGTGACCGTCGAAATCGACGGCCAGTCCCTGGTCGTGCCCAAGGGCTCGATGATCATCCAGGCCGCCGACAAGGCGGGCATTCCGATCCCGCGCTTCTGCTACCACGAGAAGCTGCCGATCGCCGCCAACTGCCGCATGTGCCTGGTCGACGTGGAAAAGTCGCCCAAGCCGGCACCGGCCTGCGCCACGCCCGTCATGGATGGCATGAAGGTCGCCACCCGCAGTGAAAAGGCGCTGAAGTTCCAGCGCTCGGTGATGGAATTCCTGCTGATCAACCATCCGCTGGACTGCCCGATCTGCGATCAGGGCGGCGAGTGCGAGTTGCAGGACGTGTCGCTGGGCTATGGCCGTTCGGTCAGCCGCTTCAACGAGCGCAAGCGCGTGGTGCCCGACGAGGACATCGGTCCGCTGGTCGCCACCGAAATGACCCGCTGCATCCAGTGCACCCGCTGCGTCCGCTTCACCGCCGACGTTGCCGGTACCTACGAGCTGGGTGGCATGTACCGCGGTGAGAACCTGCAGATCGGCACCTACGACGGCAAGCCGTTGACCACCGAGCTGTCCGGCAACGTCGTCGACGTCTGCCCGGTCGGCGCGCTGACCAACAAGGTGTTCCAGTTCCGCGCCCGTCCGTGGGAACTGACCGCGCGCGAGTCGCTGGGTTACCACGACGCGATGGGCTCGAACCTGTTCCTGCACGTGCGCCGCGGCGAAGTGCTGCGCGCCGTGCCGCGCGACAACGAGTCGGTCAACGAATGCTGGCTGTCCGATCGCGACCGCTATTCGCACCAGGGCTTGTACAGCGATGACCGTGCGGTCAAGCCGCTGCGCAAGCTCAATGGCGAGTGGAAGGAAGTGAGCTGGGCTGAAGGCCTGGCCGCTGCCAAGGAAATCTTCGCCGCCCATCAGGGCGATGACCTCGGCGTGCTGGTGCACCCGTCGGCCTCGAACGAGGAGGGCGCACTGCTGGCCCGTCTCGCTGCCGGTCTGGGCACCACCAACATCGACCACCGCATCAACAACCGCGACTTCTCCGACGCCGCCACCGCCGAAGTGTTCGGCCTGCCGCTGGCCGAGATCGAAGGCGCGGACAGCATCGTCGTGCTGGGCAGCAACATCCGCCACGAGCTGCCGCTGCTGCATGCCCGCCTGCGCAAGGCGCAGACCACGCGCAATGCGAAGATCCACGCCGTCAATCCGGTGGACTTCGATTTCGCGTTCAAGCTGGCCAGCAAGCAGATCGTCGCCCCGTCAGCCTTCATCGACGCACTGGGCAACGCCGAGCTGCGTGACGCCGTCAAGGGCGCAAGCAACGCCGTGCTAATCGTCGGTGGGATCGCCGAAAACCACCCGCAGGCTGCCGCGATCCGCGCCGCTGCGCGTGATTTCGCCGCTGCCACCGGTGCCAAGCTGTGCCGTATCCCGCAGGGCGCCAATGCCGTGGGTCTGACCCGCGCCGGCGTGCTGCCGGCCGGCAAGGACGTCAACGCCATGCTGGCCCAGCCGCGCAAGGCCTATGCCATCTACGGCATCGAGCCGGGCCTGGACTTCGCCGACGCCGCCGCTGCCCGCAAGGCACTGGCCGGTGCCCAGGTGGTGGCTTTCAGCCAGTTCGCCTGTGCCTCCACCCGCGACGTCGCCGACGTGATCCTGCCGATCGGCGCGCTGCCGGAAGTGGATGCCACCCTGACCAACCTTGATGGTCGCGAGCAGTCGGCCCGTGCCGGCGGCAAGCTGCCGGGTGAGGCGCGTGAAGGCTGGCGTGTGTTGCGTGCACTGGGCGGCGAACTGTCGCTGGCCGGTTTCGAGTTCACCGATCTGGCCGGCCTGCGCGCCAGCCTGGCACCGGTCAGCGTCACCGTCTCGTCCTCGGCGGCAACGCCGGTGGCAGGTGAGGGCCTGGAAGTGACCTCGACCGCCGCGATCTACCGAACCGATGCGGTGGTCCGTCGCGCCCAGGCACTGCAGTCGCATCCGCTCAACACCGCGCCGCGCATCGTGCTCAACACCGCCGATGCCGCCCGCCTGCAGTTGGCCGAAGGGCAGATGGCCAAGGTCGGCACCGATGCCGGTCGCGCCACCCTGCCGGTGGTGGTCGACGCCCGCGTCGCCGCGGGGTCGGTCTGGATTGAATCGGGCCACGGTGCAACCGCACCGCTGGGTGCCGCACGCGTAACGGTGGTGGCTGCATGAACGAATTGCTGTTGAACGCGGTCGACCCGCTGCACCAGTGGCTGCTGTCACTGGGCGACATCGGCGCGCTGCTCTGGATCATCCTGAAGATCCTGGTGATCGCCATGCCGGTGATCATCTCGGTGGCCTTCTACGTGGTCTGGGAGCGCAAGCTGATCGGCTGGATGCACGTGCGTCATGGCCCGATGTATGTCGGCATGGGCATCTTCCAGGCCTTCGCCGACGTCTTCAAACTGCTGTTCAAGGAAATCATCCAGCCGAGCAGCTCGCACAAGGCGATGTTCATCCTTGCGCCGCTGATCACGCTGGGCCCGGCCTTCGCGGCCTGGTCGGTGATTCCCTTCGACGCCAAGATCGTGCTGTCCAACGCCAACGCCGGCCTGCTGTATCTGCTGGCGATGACCTCGCTGGGCGTGTACGGCATCATCCTGGCAGGTTGGGCCTCCAACTCGAAGTACGCGTTCCTGGGTGCCATGCGCGCCTCGGCGCAGATGATCAGCTACGAAATCGCGATGGGCTTTGCCCTGGTCGGCGTGATGATCGCCTCGGGCAGCCTCAACCTGAGCAACATCGTGATGGCGCAGGCGGGCAACTCCGGTCTGTTCGACTGGTTCCTGCTGCCGCTGTTCCCGTTGTTCATCGTGTACTGGGTGTCCGGCGTCGCCGAAACCAACCGCGCGCCGTTCGACGTGGTGGAAGGTGAATCGGAAATCGTGGCCGGCCACATGGTCGAATACTCCGGTGGTGCCTTCGCGCTGTTCTTCCTGGCCGAATACGCCAACATGATCCTGATCAGCTTCCTGATCTCGATCTTCTTCCTCGGTGGTTGGCTGAGCCCGCTCCAGGGTTGGATCACGGCAGACATCTCGCCGTGGATCGACTGGATCTGGAAGGGCGGCTGGCCGTGGCTGCTGCTGAAGGTCTTCTTCTTCGCCAGCTCCTACATCTGGTTCCGTGCCAGCTTCCCGCGCTTCCGCTACGACCAGATCATGCGTCTGGGCTGGAAGGTCTTCATCCCGCTCACCATCTTCTGGATTGCAGTGACGGCGTTGATGGTGTTTTACGGCGTGATCCAGAAGGGCGTCTAAGCGATGAACCGAATTACTCATTACTTCAAAAGCCTGCTGCTCCTTGAGCTGCTCGGTGGTCTGTGGCTGACCCTGAAGTACGCCTTCAAGCCGAAGTACACGATGATGTACCCGATGGAGAAGTTCCCGCAGTCGCCGCGTTTCCGCGGTCTGCATGCACTTCGCCGCTACCCCAACGGTGAGGAACGCTGCATCGCATGCAAATTGTGCGAAGCGGTGTGCCCGGCGCTGGCGATCACCATCGATTCGGCCAAGCGCGAGGACGGCACCCGCCGTACCACCCGTTACGACATCGATCTGTTCAAGTGCATCTTCTGCGGCTTCTGTGAAGAAAGCTGCCCGGTGGACTCGATCGTCGAGACCCACATTCTCGAGTACCACTTCGAGAACCGTGGCGAGAACATCGTTACCAAGCCGCAGCTGCTGGCCATCGGTGATCGGCTTGAAGCCGAGATCGCCGAGCGTCGCGCCGCCGATGCCGCTTTCCGCTGAGGTCGAATGATGGATTGGGTAAATATCAGTTTCTGGGTCTTCTCCATCGTGGCGGGCATTTCCGCTGCGGCGGTGATCAGCGTGCGCAATCCGGTCTACGCCGTGTTGTGCCTGATCCTGACCTTCTTCTCCGTGGCCTGCATCTGGATCCTGGTCGGGGCCGAGTTCCTCGGTGTCGCGCTGGTGCTGGTCTACGTCGGCGCGGTGATGGTGCTGTTCCTGTTCGTGGTGATGATGCTGGACATCGATCCCTCCAACCTGCGTGAGGGCTGGGTGCGTTACCTGCCGCTCGGCCTGGTGGTGGCGGTGACGATGCTGGTGCAGATGCTGGTGCTGATCGGCGTGAAGGGCAGGGCGGTCAATCCGTTCCCGGCCGACAACGCTGCCGCGCTGGCCGCCGACACCTCCAACATCACCTGGCTGGCCCGCAGCCTGTTCACCGAGTACCTGCTGCCGTTCGAGTTCGCCGCCGTCATCCTGACCGTGGCCGTGGTTGCCGCCGTGATGCTGACCCTGCGTCGCCGCACCGGCCTGAAGACACAGAACCCGTCCGAGCAGACCATGGTCAAGGGCAGCGATCGCCTGCGCATCGTCAAGATGGATGTGGAGAAGCCGGTCGTGCACACCAACATCAAGCCGTCCAGCAACGAGGAGGCGCAGCCATGATCACGCTTGGCCATATTCTGGCGCTGGGTGCGGTGCTGTTCTGCATCAGCCTTGCCGGCATCTTCCTCAACCGCAAGAACATCATCGTGCTGTTGATGTCCATCGAGTTGATGCTGCTGTCGGTCAACATCAATTTCGTCGGGTTCTCGCGTGAGATGGGTGATACGGCCGGACAGCTGTTCGTCTTCTTCATCCTGACCGTGGCCGCGGCCGAGGCCGCCATCGGCCTCGCGATCCTGGTAACCCTGTTCCGTACTCGCCGCACCATCAATGTCGGCGAAGTCGATTCGCTGAAGGGCTGATCCGTAGATGGAAATCACTCTCTCCAAGAGTCTGTTGATCGCAGTGGTGCTTGCACCGCTGTTCGGCAGCATCATCGCCGGCCTGTTCGGTCGTCAGGTCGGTCGCGCTGGCGCGCAGGCGGTCACCATCCTCGGCGTGGCGGTCAGCTGCGTGCTGTCCAGCTACGTGCTGTACATGCTGCTGTGGGGCGGCGCCCAGCCGTTCAACCAGAACCTCTATACGTTCTTCGAAGTGGGCCAGTACTCGGCGCACGTCGGCTTCATGGTCGACAAGCTCACCGCGATGATGATGGTCGTGGTGACCTTCGTGTCGTTCCTGGTGCACGTGTACACCATCGGCTACATGCAGGATGACCCGGGCTACCAGCGGTTCTTCAGCTACATCTCGCTGTTCACCTTCTCGATGCTCACCCTGGTGATGAGCAACAACTTCCTGCAGCTGTTCTTCGGCTGGGAAGCGGTGGGCCTCGTCTCGTACCTGCTGATCGGCTTCTGGTTCAAGCGCCCGACCGCCATCTTCGCCAACATGAAGGCCTTCCTGGTCAACCGTGTCGGTGACTTCGGCTTCATCCTCGGCATCGCCGGCGTGCTGTGGGTGTTCGGCACCCTCGATTACGCCACCGTGTTCGCCAATGCCCAGGTGCTGGGCCATCCGGACGCGCTGATCCAGATCTGGTCGGGCACGATCGACCTGTTCGGCACCTCCATCCCGGTGATGAGCGAGCCGGTGATCTGGTCGGTTGCCACGGTGATCTGCATCTGCCTGTTCATCGGTGCGATGGGCAAGTCGGCCCAGGTGCCGCTGCACGTCTGGCTGCCGGACTCGATGGAAGGCCCGACCCCGATCTCGGCCCTGATCCACGCCGCGACCATGGTCACCGCGGGCATCTTCATGGTCACCCGCATGTCGCCGCTGTTCGAGCTGTCGCAGACCGCGCTGAACTTCGTGCTGTTCATCGGCGCCACCACCGCGTTCTTCACCGGCCTGATCGGCATCGTGCAGAACGACATCAAGCGCGTCGTCGCGTACTCCACGCTGTCCCAGCTGGGTTACATGACCGTGGCGCTGGGTGTGTCGGCCTATTCGGCCGCCGTGTTCCACCTGATGACCCACGCCTTCTTCAAGGCGCTGCTCTTCCTCGGCGCGGGCTCGGTGATCATCGCGATGCACCACGAGCAGGACATGCGCAAGATGGGCGGCCTGCGCAAGTACATGCCGATCACCTTCGTCACCATGTGGATCGGTACGCTGGCCCTGGTCGGTACCCCGTTCTTCTCCGGCTTCTACTCCAAGGACACCATCATCGAGGCCGCGCAGCACCACGCGCATGTGTCCTCGAGCTGGGTGGCAACCTACGGGTACTGGGCGGTGCTGGGTGGCGTGGTCGTGACCAGCTTCTACAGCTTCCGTCTGCTGTTCCTGACCTTCCATGGCAAGGAACGCTTCCGCGATGCGCATGACGATCACGGCCATGGCCATGACGGTCACCACGCCGCTGACGCGCATGCAGCCGATGCCCACCATGGCGACGCGCATCATGACGATCATGGCCACGGCCATGGCGCGCATGAGCCGCACGAGACCCCGTGGGTGGTGACGCTGCCGCTGATCCTGCTGGCGATCCCCTCGATGGTCATCGGTTTCTTCAGCATCGGTCCGATGCTGTACGGCACCGACTGGGCCGGCCACCATGCCGACGCTGCCATCGCGGGCCAGGTGCATTCGTTCTTCACCGGTATCGTTGATTTCTACGACCCGGCGCGCAACACCATTGGTGCGCTGGCCGAAGAGTTCCACGGCCCGGTGGCCTTCGCCATTCACGGCATGATGGCCCCGGCCTTCATCCTGACGGTGGTCGGTTTCCTGCTGGCGGCGCTGTTCTACCTGTGGAAGCCGGAACTGGCCGGCAAGGCCCGCAAGACCTTCGCGCCGATCGTGTCGGTGCTGGAGAACAAGTACGGCTTCGACAAGCTCTGGATCGGCGGGTTCGCCGGCGGCGGTATCAAGCTCGGCAAGGTTTCGCGCGCGATCGACACGAATGTGGTCGATGGTGTGGTGGTCAACGGTTCGGCGCGCCTGATCGATCTGGCGGCCAACCTGCTGCGTCGCACCCAATCCGGTTTCCTCTATCACTACGCCTTCGCGATGATCATCGGCCTGATTGCCCTTCTGGGCGTCCTGATGCATTACCTGCGTTGATGACCTGTACGGAATAAGAAGACGTGTCGAACTGGCCCCTACTTAGTGTTCTCATCTGGCTGCCGATCATCGGCGGTGCCTTGATCCTTGCCATCCGTGATGCCCAAACCGCCCGGTGGGCGTCCCTGGGCGTCGCGGTGCTGACCTTCGTGGCCAGCCTGTCGCTGCTCAGCGGCTATGACACGGGAATCGACGCGCTGCAGTTCGTCGAGACCCGCGCCTGGATTCCCGCCTACGACATCGGCTACAACCTCGGCGTCGACGGCATCGCGATCGCGCTGATCCTGCTGACCACGCTGGTCTCGGTGCTGGCCCTGATCGGTGCCTGGAGCGCGATCGACAAGCGCGTGAACCAGTACGTGGCCGCCTTCCTGATCCTGGAAGGTGTCACGGTGGGTATCTTCTCTGCGACGGACGCGATGCTGTTCTACGTGTTCTTCGAAGCGATGCTGATCCCGATGTTCCTGATCATCGGTGTCTGGGGCGGCCCGCGCCGCATCTACGCCGCGCTGAAGTTCTTCCTGTACACCTTCCTCGGCTCGGTGCTGATGCTGGTTGCGCTGATCTACCTGTACCTGAAGGGCGGCAGCTTCCAGCTGGCCGACCTGTACCAGCTGCAGCTGTCGGGCAAGGAACAGACCTGGATCTTCTTCGCGTTCCTGATCGCCTTCGCGGTCAAGGTGCCGATGTTCCCGGTCCACACCTGGCTGCCGGACGCCCACGTGGAAGCGCCGACCGCCGGTTCGGTGATCCTGGCCGCCATCGCCCTGAAGATCGGTGGCTACGGCTTCCTGCGCTTCAACCTGCCGATCGTGCCGGACGCCTCGCATGAATGGGCCTGGCTGGTGATCGCGCTGTCGCTCATTGCGGTGATCTACGTCGGCCTGGTCGCCCTGGTGCAGGACGACATGAAGAAGCTGATCGCCTATTCGTCGATCGCCCACATGGGCTTCGTCACCCTGGGCACCTTCATCGCTCTGTGGCTGGTGCGTGACGCCGGCAACCCGGACGCAGCCCGCCTGGGCCTGCAGGGCGCTATGGTGCAGATGGTCTCGCACGGTTTCGTGTCCGGCGCGATGTTCTCCTGCGTGGGTGTGCTGTACGACCGCATGCACAGCCGCCGCATCGCCGATTACGGCGGCGTGGTCAACGTGATGCCCTGGTTCGCCACCTTCGCCATGCTGTTCTTCATGGCCAATGCCGGCCTACCGGGTACCAGCGGTTTCGTCGGTGAATTCATGATCATCATGGCCAGCTTCCAGCGCAATCCGTGGCTGGCACTCGGCGCGGCGAGCACCCTGGTGATCACCGCGGCGTATACGCTGTGGCTGTACAAGCG
Organism: Stenotrophomonas sp. TWI273; assembly: GCF_039674765.1. Classification (NCBI taxonomy): domain Bacteria; kingdom Pseudomonadati; phylum Pseudomonadota; class Gammaproteobacteria; order Lysobacterales; family Lysobacteraceae; genus Stenotrophomonas; species Stenotrophomonas sp. TWI273. Next base: position 201,583 of record NZ_JBDJOA010000003.1, on the reverse strand, counting down.
CGTGTTCTTCGGTGAAGTGGCCAACGCCCATGTCGCCGAACTGAAGGACATCAACGGTCGCGAGTGGCTGGTGTTGGGTGTATTCGCCGTGGGCACCCTTGCCCTGGGCCTGTACCCCAAGCCGCTGACCGACCTGATGGAGCCCTCGATCGCGAAGCTGGCGATGCAGATCGCATCCAGCAAGCTGCTGTAATCGGGCCGTCGAGAGTATTGATTCCAGGATTTGATGATGACCACCTCGCCGCTGTTGCCACTGACCGCCGCTGACCTCCCGCCGCTCGCTCCCGAGCTGGTGCTGGTTGGCAGTGCGTTCGCCCTGTTGATGCTTGATCTTTTCATCAGTGAGAAGAACAAGATCTGGACCCACCTGTTCTCGATCGCTGCGCTGGCGGTCGTCTTCTTCATGCTCGCCACCGGAGTGGGCGGGCAGGGCGAGGTCTTCCACGGCATGTTCGTCCGCGACAACGCGGCCGACGTGATGAAGACCGTGATCGTGCTGTGCAGCGGCCTGACCCTGATCTACGGCTGGAGCTACCTGCGCGAGCGCAAGCTCTACCAGGGCGAGATCCCGGTGCTGATCCTGTTCGCCACCGCGGGCATGATGATCCTGGTCTCGGCCGGCAGCCTGCTGATGGTCTATCTGGGCCTGGAACTGCTGGCGCTGTGCTCCTACGCCCTGGTGGCCAGCAACCGTGAAAACGGTCTGGCCTCGGAAGCGGCGATGAAGTACATCGTGCTCGGCTCGCTGGCATCGGGCCTGCTGCTGTACGGCATGTCGCTGATCTACGGCGCCACCGGTTCGCTGCACCTGGACGCCATCAACGCCGCCATCCCGCATACCGAAGAGAAGATACTGCTGCTGACCGGCGCGGTGTTCATGATCGCCGGCGTGGCCTTCAAGCTGGGTGCGGCCCCGTTCCACATGTGGCTGCCCGATGTGTACCAGGGTGCCCCGGCACCGGTCGCGCTGTTCATCAGCTCGGCCCCGAAGCTTGCCGCGTTCGGCATGGCCTACCGTCTGCTGGAAATGGGCGTGGGTCCGCTGGCCGACGAATGGAAGTACCTGATCGGTGGCCTGGCCGCACTGTCGTTGGTGATCGGCAACCTGATGGCGATCGCGCAGACCAACCTCAAGCGCATGCTGGCGTTCTCGACCGTCTCGCACATCGGCTTCCTGCTGATGGGCATGGCCGGGGGTGGCGAGCGGGGTTACTCGGCGGCACTGTTCTACGCCCTGAGCTACGCGATCATGTCCACGGCCGCGTTCGGCGCGATCATCGCGCTGTCGCGCAACGGCTTTGAAGCCGAGAAGATCGAAGACTTCAAGGGCCTCAATGCCCGCAACCCGTGGATGGCCGGCCTGGTGCTGTGCATCATGGCGTCGCTGGCAGGCATCCCGCCGTTCCTGGGCTTCTGGACCAAACTGGCCGTGCTTGGCGCGGCGATCCAGGGCGACATGCTGTGGCTGGCCATGGTCGGCGTGATCTGCGCCGTGATCGGCTGCTTCTACTACTTGCGCGTGATCAAGGTCATGTACTTCGATGAGCCGGTGGGCGAGCCGCTGCCGGCCAACAACGATCGCGTGCTGGGCGTTGTGCTGGGCGTGAATGCCTTGGCGCTGCTGGCCCTGGGCGTGGCGTGGAACCCGATCATGGTGTGGTGCCAGCAGGCATTTGCACATATTTCGTAAAAAACGATACAAACGTGCGCAACTCGTGTAATATTCATCTCCTGAGTTGTTGATGCAGCGGTTTCGCCAGAACATCGTTGCGGTAGGTGCCAGCCGTTGGTTGGCACACAACTCATCCGCTTCTGCTGCGGGGTGGAGCAGTCTGGCAGCTCGTCGGGCTCATAACCCGAAGGTCGCAGGTTCAAATCCTGCCCCCGCTACCATATAGCTCCGGTGCAAACCGGAGGCAGTGGACGAATCAAGCGATACCGGAAACGGTGTCGCTTTTTTCGTTGTAGAGCCGACCGTTGGTCGGCTGCTCCAGCTGCTCCAGCTGCTCCGGCTGCTCCGGCTGCTCCGGCTGCTCCGGCTGCTCCGGCTGCTTCGGACCTTTCGGTAGAGCCGACCGTTGGTCGGCTGCCTTTCCTGGACGTCGAACGATATGTTTCACAAGGGGGTTGCACGGTGGTGAAAACTCCCTTACAATTCCGCTTCTGCTGCGGGGTGGAGCAGTCTGGCAGCTCGTCGGGCTCATAACCCGAAGGTCGCAGGTTCAAATCCTGCCCCCGCTACCACAGAAAATCTGCAGTGCAGATGCAGTAGACGAAAAGGCGATCTCGGCAACGAGGTCGTTTTTTTCGTTGTGGCATCGGCGACGTGGACGGCGACGCGGCATGACAGTGGAAAGGTCGGCGGAGCGGGGTGGGGCGATGGCGGCTGCGGCGACGATGCTCGACAGCCAGTCAGCGTCAATGACACGTCGTCGCGTGACATGTTGCCCCGCCTTTGCTTGCAACTTCAGTGACTGCCCAGCCATGTCCGTAGGCAGCGGTGTGGGCGGGTTGGCGGGACCATTGAGGCGACATGGATGTCGCCCATGAGCCCCCAAGGGTGAGGGCGCATTGCTTGCGAGGCGCTGCCTCGCATGCGTTCGAACGCACAGCCGCCAGCGGCTGGGCCGGGCCGCGGAGCGGGGGTCACGGCGCGTCCCGCGGACCTGCCCGCACCGATGGCTTGGACGAACGCCCAAACAGCCCGCTCTGGCCGTTCAGCTTTCCGAATAGAGGCGCCAGCAGCCACCCCGGCCATTGCACCAGCGCGGTGCAACGGCTATCATCAGTGGCTTAGCGGACTGTCTACTCATCTCCTCTCAACGGATATGAACAGGCCCCGCAACCGGCTTCCAGGAACGGCAACCTGTACCCAGGCCGCCGTGACCCCCGGAACGCTGGGCTCGCAGGAACGCACCACGTGCGTCTCTGCACCGGAATCCAGCATGACCGGAGTTGTACCGGACAGGGGCCCAACGGGCCCTTTGTTGTTTCCGGAAGGTGGTCCATGCAACGGACCAGACCCGTATTTCTTTTCAACGAATCAAGGCCGACTGTGAGCGACAAGGCAACCGAAATCGCGAATCTGCTCGCCCCCACCGTTCAGTCGCTGGGTCTCGAGCTGCTGGGCGTGGAATATCTCACCGCCCCGGGTGGTGCCACGCTGCGCCTGTACATCGACGTGCCGCTGGCCGAACAGCCCGAGCGCATCGTCAACATCGACGACTGCGAACGTGTCAGCCGCGAAGTGTCTGCCCAGCTGGACGTCGAAGACCCGATCACGGCGAACTACACGCTGGAAGTGTCTTCGCCGGGCGTGGACCGCCCGCTGTTCACCGGCGACCAGTTCGAGCGCGCCATCGGCGAATCCGCCAAGGTGACGCTGAGCCTGCCGCAGGATGGCCGCCGCCGTCTGCAGGGCGAGATCCTCGCCGTGGATATCGAACAAGGCACGGTCACCTTCAAGGTCGACAATGCCCCGTTTACCGCCGACATCGAGAACATCGACAAGGCGCGCATCATGCCGGACTGGGCCGCCCTCGGCCTGGCTCCGACCAAACCGACTGGCCCGGCACCCAAACAGGGTGGCAAGGCGAACAAGAAACCATCCAACGAGCCGGCGGCCAAAAAGCCGCGCGCGGAGTGAGCCAATGAGCAAGGAACTTTTGCTGGTAGTGGATGCGGTCGCCAACGAAAAAGGCGTCCCGCGCGAAGTCATCTTCGATGCCATCGAGGCAGCGTTGGCTTCGGCTGCCAAAAAGCGTTACCCGGAAGAAGAAGTGCTGGCCCGTGTGTCGATCGACCACAAGGACGGCAACTACGAAACCTTCCGCCGCTGGGAAGTGGTGGCCGATGACGTGGTCATGGAGTCCCCGGACCGCCAGATCCGTCTGATGGACGCCATCGATGAAGCCGACGGCGTGGAAGTCGGCGATTTCATCGAAGAGCAGATCGAGAACCCGGACTTCGGCCGTATCGCCGCACAGGCCGCCAAGCAGGTGATCGTCCAGCGCGTGCGCGAGGCCGAGCGTCAGCAGGTGGTCGATGCGTGGAAGGATCGTGTCGGCGAACTGGTCACCGGTGTGGTCAAGCGCGCCGAGCGCGGCAACATCTATGTGGACCTGGGCGGCAACGCCGAGGCCTTCATTCCGAAGGACAAGGGCATTCCGCGCGACGTACTGCGCGCTGGCGACCGCGTGCGCGGTTACCTGGCCGAAGTCCGTTCGGAACCGCGTGGCCCGCAGCTGTTCATCAGCCGCGCCGCCCCGGAATTCATGATCGAACTGTTCAAGCTCGAAGTGCCGGAAGTCGGCCAGGGCCTGGTCGAGATCAAGGCCTGTGCACGTGATCCGGGCGACCGCGCCAAGATCGCCGTGCTGGCCCACGATTCGCGTACCGATCCGATCGGTGCCTGCATCGGCATGCGCGGTTCGCGCGTGCAGGCCGTGTCCAACGAGCTCAATGGCGAGCGCGTGGACATCGTGCTCTGGAACGAGAACCCCGCCAACTTCGTCATCAATGCGATGGCGCCGGCGGAAGTGCAGTCGATCATCGTCGATGAAGAAAAGCACTCGATGGACCTGGCCGTGGCGGAAGAGCGCCTGGCCCAGGCGATCGGCAAGGGCGGCCAGAACGTCCGTCTTGCCAGCCGCCTGACCGGTTGGCAGCTCAATGTGATGACCCAGGACCAGGTGACCGCCAAGTCCGAGGCAGAGCAGGGCGTTGCCCGTCAGCTGTTCATGGACAAGCTGGAAGTGGATGAAGAAATCGCCGCCATCCTGGTGACCGAAGGCTTCAACACCGTGGAAGAAATCGCCTACGTCCCGGTCGGCGAACTGCTGGCCGTGGAAGGCTTCGACGAAGACATCGTCGAAGAGCTGCGTGCCCGTGCCCGCGATGCGCTGCTCAACGAAGCGCTGGCGGTGGAAGAAGGTCTGGAGGACGGTTCGCCGTCGGAAGACCTGCTCGCCCTGGAAGGCATGGACGAGGCAACTGCCTACGCCCTGGCCGGTCACGGCGTGCGTACCAGTGAGGACCTGTCGGACCTGGCCGCCGACGAGATCCTCGAGTTCGGCATCGAGGACATGGACCAGGAGCGCGCCGCCGCCCTGATCCTTGCCGCCCGAGCCGAGGAGATCGCCCGCCTGGAGCGCGGCGAATGAGCCAGCGATGAACAGTGCCCTGACCCGCTCAGGGCTTAGACTCCGCGCTGCCTTCGCACGTTTCGAGGGAGCGCCAACCAGATCATAGGATCCGAATGTCGCAGCAAACCACCATCCGCAAGCTTGCCGAACTGGTCAACACCCCGGTCGATAAACTGCTCGTACAACTTGCCGAAGCCGGCATGAAGTTCAGCGGTCCCGACCAGGTCGTGACCAGTACCGAGAAGGTGAAGCTCCTGGGCTTCCTTCGTCGTTCGCACGGCAAGACCGAGCAGCCCGTCGAGAGCAATGACGAGGCCGCCAAGAAGATCACCCTGAACCGTCGCAAGTTGCAGGAAGTGACCGTCAGCGCCGGCCGCAGCAAGACCACCGTCAACGTGGAAGTGCGCCAGAAGCGTACCTACATGAAGGACGCCAGCGGCAAGCCGATGACCGCGGATGAGGAGCGCGCCGACATCCTGCGCAAGCTGGAGGAATCCCGCCAGCGCAATCTGGACGAGCAGCGCGCACTGGCCGAGAAGGACCGTGCGCGCGACGAAGAAATCGCCCGCAAGCGTCAGGAAGAGATCGACGCCAAGGAACGTGCCGAAGCCGAGCGCAAGGCGGCCGAAGCCGCTGCAGAAGCGGCCAAGAACGCACCGCCGGCCCCGGCCCCGGTTGCCGCCAAGCCGGCTGCTGCCGATGCACCGGCCCGCAATGCGCGTCCGGCTGCACCGTCGGCTGCCCGTCCGGCACCGCGTTCGGACGATCGCAACTCGAACAACAACAACAACCGTCCGGGCGCCAAGCGCGACGACGATGGTGGCAACCGCTTCGCCGGTCAGCTGCATCTGTCGGCCGCCGATCGTGCCCGCCGCGGCAACAACAGCAACTCGCGCGGTCGTCCGACCGGGCGCGTGCAGCACGGCAGCCGCCGTGACAGCAACCAGTCGCGCAGCGGCGGTGGTGCCCATGGGTTCGAACGTCCGGTCGCGCCGATCGTGCGTGACGTCACCATCGGCGACACCATCACCGTCGCCGATCTGGCCCAGAAGCTGGCCGTCAAGGGCGGCGATGTGGTCAAGGCGCTGTTCAAGATGGGCGTCATGGCGACCATCACCCAGACCATCGACCATGACACTGCTGCGCTGGTGACCGAAGAACTCGGCCACAACGTGATCCGTGCCAACACCAACGACGCCGAAGACGCGCTGCTGGCGCTGGCTGGTGGCAACCAGGGCGAGCCGGTGGCACGTCCGCCGGTGGTCACCATCATGGGCCACGTCGATCACGGCAAGACCTCGCTGCTGGATTACATCCGCCGCACCAAGGTCGCCACGGGCGAAGCCGGTGGCATCACCCAGCACATCGGTGCGTACCACGTTGAAACGCCGAAGGGCGTGATCAGCTTCCTGGATACCCCGGGCCACGCGGCGTTTACGTCCATGCGTGCCCGCGGTGCCAAGCTGACCGACATCGTGGTGCTGGTGGTGGCGGCCGATGACGGCGTCATGCCGCAGACCAAGGAAGCCATCCAGCACGCCCGTTCGGCGGGTGTGCCGCTGATCGTGGCGATCAACAAGATCGACAAGTCCGGCGCCGATCCGATGCGCGTCAAGAACGAACTGCTCACCGAGCAGGTCGTCTCCGAAGATTTCGGTGGTGACGTGCAGATGGTCGAGATCTCGGCCAAGGCCGGTCTGGGCATCGACGACCTGCTGGACGCGATCTCGATCCAGGCCGAACTGCTGGAACTGAAGGCCGTGGCCGACGGTCGCGCCAGCGGCGTGGTCATCGAGTCCTCGCTGGACAAGGGCCGTGGCCCGATCGCTACCGTGCTGGTGCAGCAGGGTTCGCTGAAGAAGGGCGATTACCTGGTCTGCGGTATCCAGTACGGCCGCGTGCGCGCGCTGTTCGATGAAACCGGCGCACAGCCCGACCAGGCTGGCCCGTCGATTCCGGTGCAGGTGCTGGGTCTGTCCGGCGTGCCGGATGCCGGTGATGACTTCGTCGTGGTTGAAGACGAGCGTCTGGCCAAGGATGTCGCGCAGCAGCGCGAAACCAAGCGCCGTGAATCGCGCCTGGTGCAGTCCGCCGGCAGCCGCATGGAAGACATCATGGCGACCCTGGGCAAGGGCGATGGCCAGCAGGTGCTGAACCTGGTGATCAAGGCTGACGTGCAGGGTTCGGTGCAGGCGCTGAGCCAAGCACTGGTCGCGCTGTCCAACGACGACATCCGCATCAACGTGATCCACTCCGGCGTGGGCGGCATCACCGAATCGGACGCCAACTCGGCGGTTGCCTCCAAGGCCACCGTGATCGGCTTCAACGTGCGTGCGGATGCTTCGGCCCGTCGCATCATTGAATCCAACGGCGTTGACCTGCGTTACTTCTCGATCATCTATGACGTGATCGATCAGGTGAAGCAGGTGGCCTCCGGTCTGCTCGGCGTGGAAATCCGCGAAGAGATCATCGGTATCGCCCAGGTCCGCGATGTGTTCCGCAGCTCGAAGTTCGGTGCGGTCGCAGGCTGCATGATCATCGAAGGTACGGTGAAGCGCAGCAAGCCGATCCGCGTCCTGCGCGACAGCGTCGTGGTCTTCGAAGGCGAGCTGGAATCGCTGCGTCGCTTCAAGGAGAACGTCGAAGAAGTCCGCAACGGTACCGAATGCGGTATCGGCGTGAAGGCTTACAACGACGTCAAGCCGGGTGATCAGATCGAGTGCTTCGAGCGTATCGAAGTGCCGCGCACCCTGTAATGTCGCGGTGGCCCGACCAACGGTCGGGCCCTACCGTGATGTAGCGCCCGACCGCTGGTCGGGTCCTACCGTGATGTAGCGCCCGACCGTTGGTCGGGTCCCGTATACCTGTAGCGCCCGACCGTTGGTCGGGCGACCACCGAATCAAGAGTGCCTCGTGCCAAAGACCTTCCATCGAACCGACCGTGTTTCCGCCCAGATCCGCCGCGAACTGGGGACGCTCGTGCACAACGCCGTGCGTGTACACGGCCTGCCTTCGGTGAGCGTCTCCGACGTGGAAATCACCCGTGACATGGCGCATGCCAAGATCTTCGTCACCGCGCTGATGCCCGAACGTTCGGTAGAAGCCATGAAAGGCCTGAAGGAACTGGCCTGGGAGCTGCGGATGGAGCTGGCGCGTGCGATGAAGCTGCGCCACGTGCCCGAGCTGCACTTCCACTACGATGATTCGGTGGATCGCGGCGAGCGCATCGACAACATCCTGCGCGATCTGCCCGATACGCTGGCGGCAGAAAAAAGTCGGCAGGGCGATGACGGCGGCGAAGATGACGCGGACGAAGGCGAAGACGCCGACGAAGGCGACAAGAAAGCCTGATGGACCAACAGCCCGAAAGGGCTGTTGTCTTATGGGGCGGGGCCTGTCGCAGTGCGACCGCTCCGCCGGAGGCCGGATTGACCGGCAGCGCCACACGGCGCCGTTTTGAATTGAATGCATGGCACCCCGAATTTCATTCCGCCGCCTGGATGGCATCCTGCTGCTCGACAAGCCGACCGGCATGAGCTCCAACGCGGCCCTGCAGGTGGCTCGCCGCCTGTACCGCGCCGGGAAGGGCGGCCACACCGGCAGCCTGGATCCGCTGGCCACCGGGCTGCTGCCACTGTGCTTCGGTGAGGCCACCAAGATTGCCGGCCTGTTGCTCGGCTCCGCCAAGGCCTATGACGCCGAGGTGGTGCTGGGCCAGACCACCGATACCGATGATGCCGATGGCACCGTGCTGCGCGAGCGGCCGGTCCCGGCCATCACTGCGGCCGAACTGGAGACGGCGCTGGCACCGCTGCGCGGTCGCATCCGCCAGCGCGCCCCGATCTACTCCGCGCTCAAGCAGGGCGGCGAGCCGCTGTACCTGAAGGCCCGCCGTGGCGAGGCGATCGAAGCGCCGGAGCGCGATGTGGAGGTCCACGCCCTGGAGGTGCTGGACCAGCAGCCGACCCGGCTGTCGCTGCGGGTGACCTGCGGTTCAGGCACGTACATCCGCAGCCTGGCCCGCGACCTTGGCGAGACGCTGGGCTGCGGCGCCCATATCGCCGGCCTGCGTCGGCTGTGGGTGGATCCCTTCCGTGAGGCGCCGATGGTCACCCTGGACACCCTGCGCGCCTTGGCCGAGCAGGGCGATGAGGCCGGCATGGAGGCCCTGCTGCTGCCGCTGGACGCGGGTCTGGCCCATTACCCGCGGGTCACGCTGGACGACGAGCAGGCCCGTCGGTTCCGGGTGGGGCAGCGCATCCGCGACGCCAGCTGGCCGCAGGGTGGGGTGGTGGTCTTCGGCCCGGTCGAGGCGATCCAGGGCCTGGGCCAGGTCGACGAGACCGGTCTGCTGGCCCCGCAGCGCCTGTTCAACCTCTGAGCGAGCGGGCCGGGCGCCACCCTGGTCCTTGTTCCGGACGCCCGCGGACGTTACAATTCCGCGGCCTTTTCAGGCTTCCCGCGTTCTGCGGGTTCATCCTTTCGTTAACGGCGAGTCGCGCGGTACGTCAATGGGACGTTTCTGCGGGCCACGCATCCAAGAGAAAACAGATATGTCGATCGACACCCAGAAAGTCATTGAAGACAACAAGCGCAGCGCGGCTGACACCGGCTCCCCGGAAGTCCAGGTCGCTCTGCTGACCGCCCGCATCGAACTGCTGACCGGCCACTTCAAGACCCACAAGAAGGATCACCACAGCCGTCGTGGTCTGCTGCAGATGGTCAACCGCCGCCGCAGCCTGCTCGACTACCTGAAGAAGAAAGACGCTCCGCGTTACAAGGCCCTGATCGAAAAGCTCGGCCTGCGTCGCTAAGCACGAACCCCCACCGCGGCGCAGGAATGCGCCGCGGTTTTGTTTTGGCAGTACCGCATCAAACGTATGGGCCGGACAACCGGTCACCCGTCGGCGGCAAGGGTCGCCAGCGGTCCATTGAAGAAAGCATCATCCAAGGAAACCCCCGTGGCAAAAATCACCAAAACCTTCCAGTACGGCAAGCACACCGTCACGCTTGAAACCGGCGAAATCGCCCGTCAGGCCGGCGGTGCCGTCATCGTCAAGTTCGACGACACCGTGCTGCTGGTCTCCGCCGTTGCCGCCAAGAGCGCGCGTGAGGGCCAGGACTTCTTCCCCCTGACCTGCGACTATCAGGAGAAGTTCTACGCAGGTGGCCGTATCCCGGGCGGTTTCTTCAAGCGCGAAGGCCGCGCGACCGAAAAAGAGACGCTGATTTCGCGCCTGATCGATCGCCCGATCCGTCCGCTGTTCCCGGAAGACTACAAGAACGAAGTTCAGATCATCGCTACCGTGATGTCGCTGAACCCGGACATCGACGGCGACATCGCCGCGCTGATCGGCGCCTCGGCTGCGCTGTCGCTGGCCGGTACCCCGTTCAAGGGTCCGATCGCCGCCGCCAAGGTGGGTTACAAGAACGGTGAGTACATCCTCAACCCGACCGTGACCGAACTGAAGGATTCGGAGCTGGAACTGGTTGTCGCCGGTACCGCCAACGCCGTGCTGATGGTGGAATCCGAAGCCGCGCTGCTGTCCGAAGACGTGATGCTGGGCGCTGTGACCTTCGGTCACCGCGAAATGCAGAAGGTCATCAACGCGATCAACGAGCTGACCGTGGAAGCCGGCACCAAGCCGTCTACCTGGGAAGCCCCGGCCAAGAACGACGTGCTGATCAGCGCCCTGCAGGAAGCCATCGGCCCGCGTCTGGGCGAAGCCTTCCAGGTGCGCGACAAGCTGCAGCGCCGTGACGCCATCTCGGCGATCAAGAAGGACGTGGTCGAGTCGCTGGCTGGCCGTGTGGCCGCCGAAGGCTGGAACCCGGCCGAGCTGTCGAAGGAATTCGGCGAGCTGGAATACAGCACCATGCGCAACTCGGTGCTCGACACCAAGGTCCGCATCGACGGCCGTGCGCTGGACACCGTCCGCCCGATCTCGGTGAAGACCGGCATCCTGCCGCGTACCCACGGCTCCTCGCTGTTCACCCGCGGTGAAACGCAGGCCATCGTGACCATCACCCTGGGCACCGCCCGTGATGGCCAGGTCATCGATGCCGTCGCCGGTGAGTACAAGGAAAACTTCCTCTTCCATTACAACTTCCCCCCCTACTCGGTGGGTGAGACCGGCCGCATGATGGGCCCGAAGCGTCGCGAAATCGGCCACGGCCGTCTCGCCAAGCGCGGCGTGCTGGCAGTGATGCCGTCGCTGGAAGCCTTCCCGTACACCATCCGCGTGGTCTCCGAAATCACCGAATCCAACGGCTCCTCGTCGATGGCCTCGGTCTGCGGTTCCTCGCTGGCCCTGATGGACGCCGGCGTGCCGGTGAAGTCGCCGGTGGCCGGTATCGCCATGGGTCTGGTCAAGGAAGGCGAGCGCTTCGTCGTCCTGTCCGACATCCTGGGTGACGAAGATCACCTGGGCGACATGGACTTCAAGGTCGCCGGTACCGCTGAGGGCATCTCCGCCCTGCAGATGGACATCAAGATCGAAGGCATCACCGAAGAGATCATGAAGCAGGCACTGCAGCAGGCCAAGGCTGGCCGTCTGCACATCCTGGGTGAAATGGCCCACGGCCTGACCGCCCCGCGCGAAGAGCTGTCGGACTACGCGCCGCGCCTGCTGACCATCAAGATCCACCCGGACAAGATCCGCGAAGTGATCGGCAAGGGTGGTTCCACCATCCAGGCCATCACCAAGGAAACCGGCACCCAGATCGACATCCAGGATGACGGCACCATCGTCATCGCGTCGGTCAACGCCATCGCTGCGCAGGCTGCCAAGGCCCGCATCGAGCAGATCACCTCGGACGTCGAGCCGGGCCGCATCTACGAAGGCAAGGTCGCCAAGATCATGGACTTCGGTGCGTTCGTCACGATCCTGCCGGGCAAGGACGGTCTGGTCCACGTGTCGCAGATCTCCAGCGATCGCGTCGAGAAGGTCGGCGATGTGCTGAAGGAAGGCGATGTGGTCAAGGTCAAGGTGCTGGAAGTCGACAAGCAGGGCCGTATCCGCCTGTCGATGAAGGCCGTCGAAGAAGGCGAGGGCGCCCCCGCCGCCGAGTAATCGGCCAACGCCGATCTCGCGGTAGGTGAGGATCGTCGTTCCTCACGCCTACGCAGACAAGAAAAAGCGGGCTTCGGCCCGCTTTTTTTTTTGAATTTTCACCCAACTCCGGGGAAGGCTGCCCGGATCTTCAGGAAGAAATGGGTATCGTCCCGGTATCCGTAAGCAACGCGCTTGGTGACCTTGAACTTGTTGTTGATGCCTTCCACCAAGTTCGTTCTGAGAGGCCGACGGCAGTGTGCCAGGATGCCCGGAAGTCAGGCAGCTTGTCTTGGGGCTGCATCCCGCGCGGGAGTGTAAGCAGCTCATGAAGTTGAAGCGCCGGGCCGAAGGGAAGTGGCCCGGGCCGTTTTAGGGGCACTGGCTTCAAAGTCGGAGCCGCTTCGCCATCTCTTCTGGTGAGACGGGGTACTGCAAGGATGTAGCAAGTGCCCGGGTTGCCTTCTAAAGGTTTCCACTTGTTGGCCGATAATACGACCAGCGGGAACAGGATTAGGCCCGTGTTTTGGCGCAGGGTTGGACAATAACAAGGATGTGGTGTGTGCATGCGTAACAGAATCGGTGCAAACGCCGGGGCACCGGCGAAGGACGTATTCACGCTGGCGGTAGCCGGTACGGTCAGTGCAGGCAAGACAACAGTGCTCAACGCACTGCTGGGCCGCCAGCTGCTGTACTCAAGCAACGAGCCGGCAACGGCCACTCACACCGTTCTTCGTCACCGGCCCCACGCATCGCGCGTGGTCTGCGGTGGTTACAGCCGCAATGGCGCACTGGTGGACTTCCGCCGTGGCATGAATGCCGCGACTTACCGTCAATGGAATGCACGCGCCCAGGTGGCGCGCATCCATGTTTCCGGCAACCTGGGGTATGTGGCCGGTGCGCGCGGGAAGCTGGACCTTCACGATCTCCCCGGCGCAAACAACAGCTTGGACAGCGAGCACTGGCACCTTGCCACTAGCACGCTGTCCAGCGTGCCGTGGCATCTGCTGTGCTTCGTGCTGGATGCCACTGCGCCAGGCACCACTGACGAACATGCACTTCTACAGCAGGTGTGCGCGATTGCCGCTGCGCGTCCGCAGGGCAGGCTGTTGTTCGTCCTCAACAAAGTTGATGAAGTAGACCCCGACAGGGAAGAGCCGCTGGAAACCATGGTGCGCCACGCCGTGGAGCGGCTGTCACGGCTGGGGTTTCATGAGCCGTGGGTGGTGCCCACCATGGCGCAGGTTGCGCTGGTGGCTCGGATGCAGATGGCCGGCGGTGCCATATCGGCACGCCAGGCCATGCACTACCAGGCGATGGTGCCGCTCCTTCCCGCCAGTGCACAGGCATTGGTTGCGACTGCCAACGTGCCGGCGCGGGTGCGCGGGCGCCTGCTCCAGCAGGCACATGCCCCGCACTGGAACGCATTTCTTGATAACCCGCCGCTTCGGCAACTTCCCCGTTCCCTACTTGCCGCTTCGGTCGTTGCCAGCGGCATCAGTGGCGTGGAAGACATCATTCACCACTGCCTTGCCTTCTCGTGAGTGCCATGACCCAAGTAAGCATCATCCACAACCCATTCACTGTTGAAACCACTTTCCTGATTGATGGAGTAGAGCTGACCGACGGTGCTCGCCTGCACCGCTGCACTAAGCTGCGCATGCAGCTTTGGGTGGACCAGCTGTTCCACGACCTCAAGACCATGTTCAATGGGCACGATACATTCAACGTGATCTTCACCGGGGTGGAGCCGGACTTCCGCGACTTGGAAGTAGCCGCGCAGGCCGCGCGCGACGCAAACATGAAGGTCAACCTGCAGTGGGTGGCGGCAGAGTCCGCAGAGGCAAGACAGGCCGAAGTTGAAAGCTTGCGCGCGCAGGTGCTCGAGCACCCTGGTTATGCGTCGGTGCTGAAAGATGATGCCGTGTCGCGCGCGGCGTTGCACGATCTGGGCAACAACGATTTCGATGTGTACATCGTGGCCACAATGTCCTCTGGCAAATCCACATTGATCAACGCAATGCTTGGGCGTGACCTGTTGCCGGCGGGCAATGAAGCCACCACCGCCACCATTACCCGCATCTACCACGACGAGAGCGTGGCGCCCGGACAGTTCATGGGAAGGCGCTTTGATGCCTCCAGTGAGTTGCTTGACGAGTCCGAAAATCTGGATCTGGCGACCATGCGGGCCTGGAACAAGGACCCGGAAACCAGCCTGGTGGAAGTGCACGGGCCAATTCAGGCTGCCCGTGGTGGCGGCCATGCACGTCTGGTGCTTACCGATACCCCGGGTCCGAACAATGGAAGCGACCAGGCGCATGGCGTCACCACCATGCGCTACATCCAGGACACAACCCGCAACCCCTTGATTCTGTATGTGTTGAACGCAACCCAACGTGGCATCACCGATGACTCCCGTCTGTTGAAGCTGGTGGCGCAGACTATTGCGCAAGGCGGGCGCCAAGCCAGTGACCGTTTCATCTTTGTGCTCAACAAGATGGACGCGCTGGATGACGAGGCCGGTGATGATGTGGCTGGGATGCTGGCGCGCACGCGCCAGTACCTGCAGGAGCATGGTATCCATAACCCCCAGATCTTCCCGGTGTCTGCCTATGCATCGCGGTTGATCCGCTTCCCGGAGGCGGTGTTGTCCAGCAAGGAACGCTGCGGCAAAGCGTCGTTCCTAGACTGGTTCCAGGGTGAGCCCAGCATGGATCTGGCCCAGTACGCCCCGCTGCGCGTGCGTGAGCGCACCCTGGCTGGAGCAGGCGATGCCGCGGCGTTGGAACGTCGCAGCGGGCTGCCGGCGTTGGAGTCAACGGTAGGCGCGTACATCGAGAAATACCATCTTCCGGACCGGTTCAAGCGAAGCCATGATGCCGTTGCTCGCCTCGTGGACGAGGCCATCAACCGGCACAAGGCCATTGAAGACCTGGAAGCCGGCAATGTGCAGGCCCTGGCCGCCGAGGTTGAAAAGCTACGGGCGCGCTACGAACGGGGCGTGGATGGTCAGGCGCTGGCAGAACAGCTGAGCCGTGATCACCACGAGCTGACCAAGGATGCTGAAGCGGCGTTGGTGACTGTTGCAGGGAGGCTCCACGCCTATGCGCGTGAGGACATGGCTAAGTTCCAAGGCGACGTAACCCCCGCGCAGGCGAGGCAGTTGGTCAAGGAATGGGGCGAGCACATGAACTCCCGTCACAAGGAAGTCCTTGGTGCATACCAACTTGCGTTCGAAGCCGAGCAGGAAACGCTTAAGAAAGATCTGCAGAGCCGCTACCACGCGCTGGTTTCGAGCAGCGTGGGCCAGATTGACGCGGTTCAGTTCCCGGCGCTCGCGCGCCTTATGCGCAGTGCGAGCAACCTATCGTTTGCTCCGGCGGTGACAAGCGAGCATGTAGAAACACGATCCATCCGAAAGGGCACGCGCGAAGTGATGGACCGCAAGCTGTTCAACCCGATCTCCTGGTTCAAGCCAAAGGTTGAGACCGTGTACGGCGAAGAGAAGTACGTGGACTTGGTCGAGTTCTACAAAATTGAACATCAGGGGCCTAAGGCACATTTCAAGGCGCTTGAAGAGACGGCGCGCGCTGCCATGGTGCGTGAGGGGCAGAAGCTGCGCGAGGTGTTCGTTGAACACGTGCGTACCGTATTCCAGCCACGCGTGGCCGAGTTGTTTGACCAAGCCCAGGCCCGCATCGAAGACCGTGACCTGCGCGTAGCTGCACTCGCAGAGGCAACCGAACTGCGCCGCTGGAGCGAGACAATTCGCCAGCGGCTGGGCACAACCTTGGCCGTACAGGAGGTACACGGATGAATACCACGGATCTACGCACGGGCGAGGACTGGTTGAGGGCAGTGCCTGATGTGGCCATGCCCGTGGAATCACTGGAAGTGGCACTTCATGCATGGCAGGCGAAAGGAACGGTGTTGATGCCTTACGCCGTGACTGAAATGGTCCCGGCGACCAAGCCGGACAGAGCCCATTGGACGGCGCAGTACTTCTTCCGCCAAGTCACCCATGCCAAACACAACTTTTCCGCTGAACGCGCCGAGCACTTGTTGCGGGTTCGTGCTTACTTGGAGCAGCTTGGCGCCGCTGGCTTTGTGAAGTTGGCGGATAGCACGCCGCTGGCGAAGGATGAAGTGGACGCGACCGCAGTAGCCGCGGCCTTTTCACCTACGTCCAGCCTAGCGCGTGCGCTTGGTACGGGCGATGCAGAAATCATCCGCTCGGCGCTTGTGCTGGAGCTGGCCGATGCCCGGCTCAGTGGTGCTTACCTGCAGGCGGCTATGGCACTGGCAGCAGACCAGAAGGAAACGGTGTTTGTCCCGTTCGAGGAAGGGCGCTTCATGGCGCCATTGAACGGCGACCGGGCCGCTTGGTCTTCCCAATACCACGATGACCAAATGGTGTACCTGGACGCGAACTTCAGCATCGAACGCTTCCTGCACGTGGTGGATGTTCGCGAGCACCTGCGCTTGAAGGGCGCGGCAGGCTTTGCGCCCCTGGCCCCGGCTCCTGTGGCGGCCACCCTGTCAGCTAAAGCGGGTAGTACCGGCGATGCGTCGGCACCCCGGCATGGCGTTGCTCCCGAGGGAGACACTTCCAAAGGCAACAGGCCTGCCTGGGCGGGACGCATTGCCATGCTGCTGGCCGCCGGGATTGCCGCACTTGCGGCGTATTTCCGTGGGGGGCGCCGATGAACCTGCCTGTTACCGGAACCGTTGAGAACGCCGGCGTGGCACTGCGCGAGCGCGCGGCGGCAGCACTCGAAAGCGCCCGCATGCAGATCAACCGCACCTACCTTTCCGAGCTTGACCAGTACGTGGTGCTGCCGCTGCCGCAGGACCAAGCGCAACTCAGCGCCGCCACCGATGTGCGCCTGTACCGGCTTTGCCGGCTGGTGCATGAGAACCGGCAATCGGTGCTTGAGAGCCTCACGGCGGCCTACACCGCGCTGGGGGCTTCGGGCTACGCGGTGCTGCTGTATCTGGATTCGGATGGTGAAAAGACCGATGTGTTCATCGGCACACGTGGGGCGCCCGCCCGTTTCCAAGGTGAAAGTGCTGGTACGCTGTTGCAGGAGGCATTCCGGGGCCATTTTGCTGGCAGCGCCATGGAATCGCTGAGCGCCGGAGAAGTGGGTCAAACGCTGCAGGATTTGGTGTCGTCGCGCACAAGCCGCAGCGGTTATGTCTCTGCGGTGACCGGCGTACCTTCGCTGGCGACCGAAGACGTGCAGCGTTTCGCGCAGGGCCTGGAGCGCTTTCTGGATGCGGCCGAGCGGCGCCCCTACCGCGCGCTGATTCTGGCCGAGCCGCTGGAAAGCCGTCAGCTGGAAAGCATCCGCACCGGTTACGAACAGGTGGCCACCCAGTTGGCGCCGCTGCAGAAGATGAGCTGGAGCTTTGGTGACCAGGACAGCTACAGCGTTGGCACCACGCTGAGCCGAAGCGTGGGCGAAACGCTGGGCCACAGCATGGGCCTGACTGAAACGACCGGGCGAAGCGATACCGTTGGCAGCAGCACCACGCATACCACCGGCACCAGCAGTGGCACGCAGTCGCCAACGACGGGCGGGAAGGTGGCCGGTGTGGTGGCCACGGGCATCAATGCTGCGGGCATGGCCGTGTCGGTTGCCACGGGCGGGGTCGCAGCACCAGTCGTCATGCCCGCCGCCATGATGCTGGGATCGGTGGTGCGGGAGACATTCGCCGGCAGCGAGTCGCAGGGAACCAGCACCTCTGATTCCACCGGCACCAGCAACAGCGTTAGCACGTCCAGCGGAAAGTCCAAGTCCAGAACCACCTCGCGCACGGCCAGCGATACCGTTACCGATGGGCGCTCGGACACCAATACGGAGGGGTCTTCCCGCCAGTTGACGGTGGAGTTCAACGACAAGGGCATTGAGCAGTTGCTGCTCCGCGTTGACCAGCACCTAGCCCGGGTAGAGGAAGCGCGCATCTACGGTGGCTGGAGCGCTTCGGCGTACTTCGTGGCGGACAGTAAGGCCGGCACGGAAGCGCTTTCCAGCATCTTCCTTGGCTTGGTGCGCGGCAAGAACAGCAGCCAGGAAGACTTCGCTGTAACCACGTGGTGCGATGACGCGCGCACCCGGGTACTGGCGTGGCTTGGCCAGCTCACCCACCCCAAGCTGCGGCGGCAGCTTTTTGGCAGTGGCGCCGCGCACCTGACCACGCCGGCCACTCTGCTGTCCGGGCGTGAGGTCGCGTTGCAATTGAGTCTGCCGCGCCGTTCCACATCCACGGTCAGCGTGGTGGAAACCCAGGGCTTTGGCCGCCGTATCCAGCATGTGGACGGCACCGCAAACCGTCCGCCGCAGGCACGCACCGTTGTTCTGGGAAAGATGCGTCACCTGTGGGAGAACCTGGCGCAGCCGGTGGCACTGGATATGGACCAGCTGTGCCGCCACATGTTCATTTGCGGCTCCACCGGCTCTGGCAAGAGCAACGCGATTTACAGCCTGCTCAAGCAGACCCACGCCGCCGGTGTGCCCTTCCTGGTCATCGAGCCTGCCAAGGGCGAGTACAAGCATGTACTGGGGCACTGGCCAGGCGTGCGGGTGCTGGGGACCAATCCCATGCAGGCTGAGTTGCTGCGTATCAACCCGTTTGCGTTTCCCGACCAGATCCATGTGCTGGAACATGTGGACCGTATGGTGGAGATATTCAACGTCTGCTGGCCCCTGTATGCGGCCATGCCCGCAGTTCTGAAGGAGGCCATCCTGCAAGCCTACACGCACTGCGGCTGGGACTTGGAGGCATCATGCAACACGCGTGCGCCACGCGTCTTTCCTGGCTTTGGCGATCTTCTGGAATCGTTGCAGCGGGTGATCACTTCATCGGACTATGCCGAGGAAGCCAAGTCCAACTACAAGGGCGCGCTCGGTACCCGCGTGCAGTCGTTGTGCAACGGGCTCAACGCGCGCCTGTTCGGCATGGATGAACTAGATGACAGCGCGCTGTTTGATTCGTCGGTGGTAGTGGACCTGAGCCGGGTGGGTTCCAGCGAAACCCGGGCGCTCGTCATGGGCATGCTGGTCATGCGGCTCAGTGAGTACCGAATGGCCACAGGCGGCATGAATCAGTCGCTGCGTCATCTCACAGTGCTGGAAGAGGCCCACAACCTGCTACCTCGCAGCGTTGCCAGCGGGCCGGAAGGTGGAAGCATGGCGGGGAAGTCGGTAGAAATGCTGGCCGCCGCCATTGCCGAAATGCGCACCTATGGCGAGGGTTTCATCATTGCCGACCAGTCCCCGCATGCCGTGGACATGGCCGCCATCCGTAATACCAACATCAAGGTAGTGCTGCGCCTGCCGGAAGAAGCTGATCGTCGCCTGGTTGGCGGTTCCATGGGCCTGAGCGAGGGCCAGGTTGCAGAGATCGCACGCCTGCCCTGTGGGGCCGCGGTGATCCACCAAAATGACTGGCTGGAACCGGTTTTGTGCCAGATGGACTACTTGGTAACAGAAGCAATGCCGTTCGTGCCGGTAGTGGCTTCTCACACTGCGGTGGATGCGGCGCAGTGGCGCGCCCAGGTTGCTAATCTCTTGTTGGGCCGGCGAGTGCCACGGGCACCGAGAGTAGACATTCGCCTCCTCCGGCAGGGGTTGGCTGACATGCCAATGCCCAGCCGGGTACGGTTGGCGTTGGAGAAAATGCTGCAGGCACGCATGGAAGGCGCTCCAATGCCGGGCGATGCAGCAGAGGGCTTTGACCAGTTGGCAGCGCTGTTGGTGGACGCGTGGGGCTGCCGCCGGGAGGTGGCGGCGGCAGGACGTGGTGTGGTGGAGTTGCAGGCTGCGCGCGACCACCTGCGACGTGTTATCACCGGGCTGGCGCCAGATACCCTGCCGCAGATACAAGTGGCGGTGGAACAGTGCATGGTGCGGGAGATTTATTCCATGGACGCGTCAAACAAATCACTCTATGCCGAATGGCACCGTTGTATGAAGGAAGAGACAGCATGATGGATCAGAGCGTGGTGGGTCGCGACGGAGGCGGCAGGAACGAAATTCCCTGGGGCAAGGGCCCGATGGAGCGCACCGAGGTGCAGATCGACATTTGTCGGTTGGACGCCACGGTGCATGTCACCCAGGAAACCCGTGGGGAGCTTCCCCCCGTCTCTGAGGACACCCGGAATGAGCTGAAGGACAACGGGTGGCCGGAATCGCTGGTAGATGACCTTGGGAGTGAGGCAGAAGCCAACATTTACAAGGGTGCGGGGCTTGAGGCAAAGGAAGTCAATGGCAAGCCGGCACTTGTGCGCACGGACATAGATTTGGAAAAGCAGGACATTTTTGGCGCAACCAACCTGGAGCGAATGACGGCCGGATTGCCACCGCTTGACCAGAACGGCAAGCCCATCGAGCTGCATCATATTGGTCAGAGGCAGGACTCCTCCCTAGCGGAACTCACCAAAGCTGAGCACTGTGGCAGCGGAAACGATAACGTGCTCCACAACAAACGGCAGGAGTCTACGATTAATCGCGATGGTTTCGCTAAGGAACGCGCTGAGCACTGGAAGGCGCGCGCAGCCGACTTCAAGGCAGGAGAATGAGCATGACCGAGACTTTCGACCAGCTTGAAGCCGCGCTCAATGCAGGCCAGGCCACCACCCGTCCTGTGCCGGCCGAAGCGATTATCCAGGCCGAGCAGCAGTTGGGGCTGGACTTTGGCGCGGCCTACCGTGAATACCTGCGCCGCTTTGGCGTGATTGTTCACGGCAGCACCGAGGTCTATGGCCTGGGTGTGCCTGACGGCTACTACTTGAATATCCTGGCGGCCTACGCTGATCTCGCCCAGGATGCGAGCTACCCGCTGGGCGCGTTGCCCCTGGTTGATGAAGGGGATGGCCACTACTATCTTTACGACACCACTGCCAAGGACATCGTGCTTTGGGCGATGCCCAACGGCGGCATTGTGCGACGTGTTTCCGAAAGCCTCGGTGCATTCCTACTGAAGCGTCTTGTTCAGGGGCAGGGTATGTGAGGTTCTTTAACCAACTCCGGGGAAGGCCGTCCGGATATTCAGGAAGGAGTCCGCTTCATCTTGTTTTCTCGACAACTGCAAATCTAGCTGGTCGGCCGTGCGCCTTCTCCCCTCAGATGGGAGAAGAACCAGTTTTTAGCCAAGGGAGCCGGTCCGCCGTGCAGCGCTAAGCCACGCAGGGCTGCCGCTGGTGCGGGTGCGCTATGCCAGGTAGCGCGACACCTCGATCAGATTCCGGTCCAGATCGCGGAGATACACCGACAGGATCGGTCCGGTCGCACCAGTCCGCTGCACCGGCCCTTCTTCCACAGTCACGCCCTGCGCCTGCAGATGCGCCAGGATCTCGTCCATGGTTGCGTAGGTGATCAGACACAGGTCCGCCGAGCCCGGTGTGGGCCGCTCGGCCTTGGGCTCGAACTCGCGCCCGTGCGCATGCAGGTTGATCTTCTGCAGCCCGAAGCGCAGCGCCTTGCGGCCTTCGCCGAAGGTCTCCGCCTCCATGCCCAGCACACGCTGGTAGAACGCGCAGGTCGCGGCGACATCCGCCACGGTCAGGACCAGATGGTCCAATCGGTCGATATGCAGGTCGGTCATCGGTGCCACGCAGCAGTGAGGGAACGCGGTTGAACTGTAAGGCCGCGCGCGCAAGCCGCAGGTGAATGCCTTGCGCCGTCAGGCCTCCTCATCGAGCGCTTCCTGCCGCGCCTGCAGGCAGTGCCCTATGCTGGGCGGCATGGGGACCTGCACACTGCTGGATCTGCACATCGACCGCACCGCACAGCAGGTGCGGCGCGGCGATGAGGTGTTGCCGGTCAACGGGCTGAGTTGGCGGCTGCTGGACTGCCTGCTGGCCCACGGCAACGCCGTCGTCGATTTCGACACGCTCGCCGATCAGGTCTGGGCACCGGCGGTGGTCGGCGAGGATGCGATCAGCCAGCGGGTGAAGCTGCTCCGGCAGGCGCTGGGCGATGACGGCCGTCGGCCGCGCTACATCCGCTCGGTTCGTGGCCGTGGCTACCAGTTGTGCGCCTCGCCGCAGCCGGTGATGCGTGATGCCGTTGCCAGCGCCGGCACGGAGGGCGCTCCCGTCGCACCCGGCGCGCGCGCACCCGCACGGTGGGTCTGGCTGGCTGGGGTAACGGTCGCCGCTGCTGCCGTCGTGTTCGCCTTGGTACGTCCCGCCAGCGCACCGGCGTCGCCAGCGGAGGCGGTGCTGCAGCGCGCCGCCTATTACGCGGGCATCGGCCAGGCCAGCAACAACGAACGGGCGATCGCGTTGTACCGCCAGGCGCTGCAGATCGACCCTGAATCGCTAAGCGCACGGCGTGGACTCGCCCGAGCGCTGGCGGCCGATGCCTGCTTGTTCAACGGCGCGCGCGAGCGTGCGCAGGAGGCGCTGGTGTTGAGCAGCCAGCTGGTGCTCAAGGCGCCGGAAGATGCCGCCGGCTGGGCCGCACGCGGCTATGCCCACGACTGCCTCGGCGCGATGTCGCACGCCATGGCGGACTACCGGCAGGCACTGCGGCGCGACCCGGGTGACGAGCGCACGCGCGCATCGCTGGCCTATCTGCAGCAGGAAAAAGGCGACCTCGCGCAGGCCTTGCAGGACAACCTGTCACTGCGCGCGCCCGAGCGGGTTCGCTTCCGCGACGTACAGGTCGCACGCGAACTGGAGCTGTTGGGGTTCACCGATGCGGCCGCTCGCCGGCACGCGCACAACTTCCAGCTCTATCCGGACAATGTGTTCGCCAACATCGCCTGGCCGCACAGCCTGTTGGCAATGGGGGAGTCGGCAAAAGCACAGCAGGCGCTGGATCAGGCACTGGCTCGCGGGACGCCACATCCGCAGTTGCTGCGCCTGCAGGGCGAGATGCTGCTGTTGAGCGGGAATCGGAAGGGCGCCGCCGAAGCCTTCGAGCAGAGCCGGGCATTGCGCCCGCAGCAGTCGATGGGGCAGACCCTGGCCGGCCTCTATGGCGATCCGGCGCCTGCCCCGACCTGGATCGCCGAGCGCCTGCAGATGCTGGAAGGGCAAGGCGATGATGGCTGGTCCGACACCGCACTGGAGCGTGCGATGGTGCTGCAGGCCCAGGGCGATGAGGCCGCTGCGCTGGTGGCCCTGCATCACGCGGTGAACGCCGGCTTCCGCGACGCGGCGTGGTTGCGCGCCACCCCCTTGTTTGCGCCGCTGCACGGTGCGGCCGGCTGGCAGGAACTGCTCGACACGATCGAGAAAGACGTATCCGCCCAGCGCGCCCGGGTATTGGCCGCCCCATGGCGGCCAACAGACCTCGACGGCCTCAGCGCAGCGCGGGCAGCAGGAACTCGGTAAGGATGCGGCGCGACTGCGGGTGGGCGTAGCTGCGGTTGTAGGCCTGGCTGGTGATCACCGCGACCAGCTTCTTGCCGGGTATCACGAACACGTAGTTGCCGCCGTTGCCGGACATCGTCCACACGGTGCTGTCGTGCCCGTCGACCGGAAGCTTCAGCCCCCACCATTGATAGCCGTAGTCGCTGCCATCACCGGCGGTGGCCTGCGCGCTGAGCATCGCCCGCACATAGCGCGTCGGGATCAATTGTTTGCCTTGCCAGCGTCCCTCGGCCAGCACCAGTTCGCCCAACCGTGCCAGGTCCCGGCTGCGGTAACGCGTCCCACCGCCGCCCATGCCGATGCCCTCCGGTGAGCGGTTCCACGTGCTCGAGGTGATGCCCAGCGGGCGCTCCAGCACCTGCGCGGCGTAGTCGGCCAAGGGCCGCTTCGTGGCCTGTTCCAGTACTGCGCCGAGCACGAAGGAATTGGCCGTGCAGTAGGCATGCGCGCGGCCGTGCGGGCTGTCTTCCGGTCGCGTCATCCACGGTGCGAAACCCTTGACCGGCAGCGACAGCGCGAAGTCCAGCCAGTGCTCGGTCACGTACATGCGCTCTTCATTGCCGGCCGAGAACGCATTCTCGTCATCGCACTCCCACAGCGTGCTCATGGTGAGCAGGTCTTCCACCGTCATCGCGCGCAGCCGGGGATCGACGGGATGGCCAGCGGTGAACGCGGGGAAGTAGTCGTACACACGGGCCTGTACGCCGGGCAGGGACCCGTCGCCGATGGCCGCGCCGACCAGCATCGCGGTCACGCTCTTGCTGGCCGAGCGCACGTCATTGAGGGTGTCCGCCGAGCCGCCGTTGAAGTAGCCCTCGTACGCCACTTGGCCGTCCACCAGCAGCAGCACGCTGGTGACCTGTTTGATGTCCTGGCTGGCGATCGCCGACTCCAGTGCGGTGATCCGGGCGCTGTCCAGCACCGCGGGTGCGGCGGAAGCAACCAGTGGCAGGGCGGCCGCCAGGGCGAAGACCAGGGCGGCAAGTCGGTGTCGGTAGGGGTGCATGGGCAAGGCTCCTCGAGATGAGGGCCGACTACGCCATGACGCGGTCTGAAGTGCTGGAAAGGCGTCTGAAGAATTCTGAAAGCCCGCCGCAGCAGGCCCCCAGGGTCATCAGCGCGGTGCACTCCAGACGCTGTTCGGATCGCCATGCCTCGCCCGGCGCAGGCTCGCACGCGCCAGGGTGGCAAAACCAAAGGCCAGTGCCAGCGCCACCGCGTCCACCCAGAACAGCGGCCAGTAGCCCCGTGCCGCGCTCGCCCATGGCCAGTAGCCGGTCAGGCCGCCGTGCACCACCGCCACCAGTGCGGTGCTGATGGCGGCCGCCCAGAGCAGCTCACGGGCTGCCTGGTCGGGGCGACGCAGCGCCGCCCACAGGGCGCAGACGCCCCAGGTGACGAAACAGATCCAGCGGATGCCGTGGTCCACCGCCTGCGGCGCGACCTGCTCCAGGATCTGTGCACCGACGAAGCTCGCCGAGACTGCCACGCACAACCCGATGCATACCCCCACCGTGGCCCGGGCCATATTGATCTGCGCGCGCCCCTGTTCCACCTGGCGCCGCTTGCGACGCGATTCGATCCACAGCAGGTTGCCCGAGTAGAACAGGAAGGCGCCGCCCAGGCCGAGCAGGAAGTACAACCACACCACCACGCCATTGCCGAACTCGCCGAAGTGCAGCGCGTAGGCCGCACTGAGGGTGGCGTGGTTGGCATCGCGCTGGCCGGGCAGCTGGCTGCTCAGCAGGCGGCCGGTGGCCGCATCCAGGCCGACCGCGCCGAGCGGCCCCAGGGTGCCCCCGGATTCGCCGGTGATCTCGATCGTCGCGTTGGCATCGCCGGCATGGGCGAGTTTCAGGAAGGCTGGTTCGAAATCGGCCACGCCCTGTGCGCGCGCCACCTCGATGGCGCGTGCATGCAGCATGCGCAGGTGGGTGTCATCGCCGGGCTGGCCGCTGGGCTCGCGTACCGGGGCGGTGTCCATCGCCGCCGGCACTGCCTGCAGCAGCTTGCCGTCGAAGATCAGCGGATTGAGCGCCGCCATCTGCAGGAAGATCAGGCAGAGCAGCGCGCCGGTGACCGCGAACATCAGGTGGAAGGGCAGGCTGAGCACGCCGATCACGTTGTGCGCGTCCTGCCACATCTGCTTGAGGTTGCGGCCCGGGCGCAGTGCGAACAGATCGCCCAGCAGTCTGGGCAGGTGGATGACCAGGCCGCTGAGCAGGGCCACGCCATACAGCAGGCTGACGATGCCCATCAGGTAGGTGCCCGCGACCGGCAGGCCCAGGCTGTAATGCAGCTCGTTGACCAGCTCGGCCAGTCCGGTCTGTGGCGGGGTCACGCTGCCGTCGTAATGGTCCAGCCAGGCGTACAGCCAGGTGCCCTTGGCATCCTGCCAATACGCGATCGGCTGTGGATGATCCGCCCCCGGGAAGGTCATGCCCACATGGGCGCGTGCGGCCGGATGGCGCTCGAGCACCCCCTCGAGCAGGCGCTGCGCGTCGTCCAGGGTCGCGGCCGGGGTATCCACCGCATGCGGCGTCTGCCACAGCGGCAGATCGTGGTGGAACAGGGTCAGCGCACCGGCGTAGAACGCCACGAACAGGGCGAAACCGGCGACCAGGCCGACCCACGTATGCAGCGTGGTGAAGGTGCGCAGGGTCTGGGAACTGAACTTCATCGTATCGCTCTCATTGCACCGCGCCGGTCAGGCGCAGCAGCCACAACAGGCCGAATCCGGCCAGGGCGGTCGCGCTCATCACGGCCCACGCCCGCAGCCCGGTGCGGAAGCTGAAGGCCCAGATCGCCGCCAGCATCCACAGCGGAATGAAGGCGATCAGGCTGGGCACCAGCGCGCTCTGCCACGGCCCCGGCGGCAGCCAGGCGACCAGGCCGGTGGCCGCGGCCGCGACGAAGAATCCCGCCAGGAGGCCGGCGCCCGCGCGGACCCACATCAGCGCATCACCTGTGCCGGACGATGCCACGCGGCCAGCAGCGGCAGCGCGATCGCCACCAGCATCCAGCTGCACAGCATCACCACCACGCCGGTGGCGATGCCCATGTTGGCGATCCACAGCCACAGCGCCGCCACCGCAGCCACCAGACTGATCTGCCGGCCAAGGCGGCCGGCACGGCGCAGGCGCGGCCAGCGGCAGTGCGGTGAGGCGGCATACAGCGCCAGCGCCGAGAACGCCGAGCCGGCCAGCGCCAGGCTGCAGAAGCCAAGCGAGGTCAGGGCGACGGTAATCATCGGGCGGCTGCCGGCATGGGCGACAGAGCGCGGCAGGCCGGGAAGGAAGCGGGGCAGGGCATGGGGGAATCCAATCGGCAATCCTGTCCTGGGCAGGACAGTAATCCGCGCATGGTAATCATTGCGGTTTGTGGGCGCCACATGGGCGCATTCAGGCGGTCCCGTTGCCTGACCACCGCCGGAGCGGCGCATTCATCGGCGGATTGGTTTAAGATCAGGGCATCTCTATCGAGGCAACAAGGTGGCCCGCGCCCTGCGCCGGTCTAGCGTGTGACATGAGCACTACCACCGCCCACCGCTGAACGCCCCCGACGGCCCCTGACGCAGGCGCCTTCGTGGCGCTTTTTTTATTGCCTCGCCCCCGGATTCTCCAGGCCCCCTGCGGGCCACCAGACCAAAGCACTCTCATGATCGCGATCACGCTCCCCGACGGCAGCCGCCGTGAATTCGAACATCCCGTCAGTGTCATGGACGTCGCCCAGTCGATCGGCGCCGGCCTGGCCAAGGCCACCATCGCCGGTTCGGTGGATGGCGTGCTGGTCGATGCCAGTGACGTCATCGACCACGATGCCAGCCTGCGCATCATCACCGCCAAGGACGAGGAGGGCGTCGAGATCATCCGCCACTCCGCCGCCCATCTGGTCGGTCATGCGGTCAAGCAGCTGTACCCGGACGTCAAGATGGTGATCGGCCCGGTCATCGCCGAAGGCTTCTACTACGACATCTACTCCGAGCGTCCGTTCACGCCCGAGGACATGGCCGCCATCGAAAAGCGCATGGGCGAGCTGATCGCGCAGGACTACGACGTCATCAAGAAGGTCACTCCGCGTGCCGAGGTCATCGAGATATTCAAGGCCCGTGGAGAAGACTACAAGCTGCGCCTGATCGACGACATGTCGCCGGATATTCAGGCCATGGGCATGTACTACCACCAGGAATACGTGGACATGTGCCGCGGCCCGCACGTGCCCAACACGCGCTTCCTGAAGGCCTTCAAGCTGACCCGCATTTCCGGCGCCTATTGGCGCGGCGACGCGCAGAACGAGCAGCTGCAGCGCGTCTACGGCACCGCCTGGGCCGACAAGAAGCAGCTCGATGCGTACATCAAGCGCATCGAAGAAGCCGAAATGCGCGATCACCGCCGCATCGGCAAGCAGCAGGACCTGTTCCACCTGCAGGAAGAGGCCCCGGGACTGGTGTTCTGGCACCCCAAGGGCTGGGCGCTGTGGCAGGTGGTCGAGCAGTACATGCGCAAGGTGTACCGCAATACCGGCTACGGCGAAGTGCGCTGCCCGCAGATCCTGGACGTGTCGCTGTGGCAGAAGTCCGGCCATTGGGACAACTACCAGGACGCGATGTTCTTCACCGAGTCGGAGAAGCGTACCTACGCGCTCAAGCCGATGAACTGCCCGGGCCACGTGCAGGTGTTCAACCAGGGGCTGCACAGCTACCGCGATCTGCCGATCCGCTACGGTGAGTTTGGTGCCTGCCACCGCAACGAGCCCTCCGGCGCGCTGCACGGCATCCTGCGCGTGCGTGGCTTTACCCAGGACGACGGCCACGTGTTCTGCACCGAAGACCAGGTCGAGGCGGAAGTGACCGCGTTCCACCAGCAGGCGCTGGCGGTGTACCAGCACTTCGGCTTCGAGGAGATCCAGGTCAAGATCGCGCTGCGCCCCGAATCGCGCCTGGGCGATGACAGCACGTGGGACAAGGCGGAGGGCGCATTGCGCTCGGCCCTGTCCAGCTGCGGGGTGGAGTGGCAGGAGCTGCCGGGCGAGGGCGCCTTCTACGGCCCGAAGATCGAGTACCACCTCAAGGATGCCATCGGCCGTACCTGGCAGCTGGGCACGATGCAGGTCGACTTCATGATGCCTGGCCGCCTTGGCGCCGAGTATGTGGACGAAAACAGCCAGAAGAAGCATCCGGTCATGCTGCACCGCGCGATCGTCGGTTCCATGGAGCGTTTCCTGGGCATCCTGATCGAGCACCATGCCGGCCAGTTCCCGGCCTGGCTGGCCCCGACCCAGGTGGTGGTGGCCAATATCACCGATGCGCAGGCTGAATACGTCAGCGAAGTGCGGAAAACCCTTGCAGATCAAGGCTTCCGCGTGAACGCCGATTTGCGCAACGAGAAGATCGGATATAAGATTCGCGAGCATACGCTGCAGCGGGTCCCGTACCTGCTGGTGGTTGGCGACCGTGAGAAGGAAAATGGCGCCGTGGCCGTGCGTACGCGCTCTGGCGAAGATCTGGGCAGCATGTCCGTCCAGGCCTTCATCGAGCGGTTGCAGGCAGAACAGTCCGTGTAAGAAAGTCCCGGCCCTGCGGATGCTCCGCGATGGGCCGGTTTGATTCCTCTGGGAGATTGCAATATCAGTACCCCTGACAACAAACAGAACCGCAAGAATCAGGAAATCCGGGTGCCGCGCGTCCGCGTGATCGGCAGCGACGGAGAAATGATTGGTGTGTTGACGCGTGACGAAGCGCTGTCGATGGCCGAAGACGAAGGTCTGGACCTGGTCGAGATTCAGCCGCAGGCTGATCCGCCGGTGTGCAAGATTATGGACTTCGGCAAGTTCAAGTTCGAAGCGCAGAAGAAGGCCAATGAGGCCAAGAAGAAGACCAAGCAGGTCGAGATCAAGGAAGTGAAGTTCCGCCCGGTCACCGATGAAGGTGATTACCAGATCAAGCTGCGCAAGATGCGCGGTTTCCTGGAAGAGGGCGACAAGATCAAGGTCAACATCCGCTTCCGTGGCCGTGAAATGAGCCATCAGGAACTGGGTCGCGAGATGGCCAGCCGG
Source organism: Stenotrophomonas sp. TWI273 (assembly GCF_039674765.1). Lineage (NCBI taxonomy): Bacteria > Pseudomonadati > Pseudomonadota > Gammaproteobacteria > Lysobacterales > Lysobacteraceae > Stenotrophomonas > Stenotrophomonas sp. TWI273. Next base: position 171,947 of record NZ_JBDJOA010000003.1, on the reverse strand, counting down.
ATCGAAGGTGATCTGGGCGAGGACATCGTGATCGAGTCCCGTCCGCGCCTTGAAGGCCGGCAGATGGTGATGATGATCGCGCCCAAGAAGAAGTAACCGCCCACCGGGGGGTAGAGCCGACCGTTGGTCGGCTGCACACCCCACCGTGGCGATGGGTAGAGCCGACCGTTGGTCGGCTGCACCGAGCGCTCGCTCGGCTTCCCCGCTTCGCGCACCACACGGCGGGCGCCCACCGGCGCCTTCTGCCGTTTTCCGCGTGCGCGGCTTGGCATGACGCCGGCCCTCGCGGCCGTTCCGTTCAGGTTCGTCCGCCCCGCGGTAAACATTCGCCCAATCAACAGTTTGCAACCTCCCGTGTTCACGGGCATAATGGGCGGCCCCGTTTTGCGGGGGTGCTGTTTTGAACGGTTTCCCGCCCCATAAAGGCACGCTGTTTCAACGGCAAACAGGACCGGCCTGGTTCCCATAGGGGATCCCGGGCTTACAAGCAGGCAAGGGCACGGACGGAAAGTGTGGCAATGCCACCGCCCTGGTCAGTGACAAAACATCATCAAGGACATAGCAATGCCCAAGATCAAGACCAACCGGGCGGCGGCCAAGCGCTTCCGCAAGACCGCGTCCGGCAAGTTCAAGGCTGGCCACGCCAACCGTAGCCACATCCTCACGAAGAAGTCGACCAAGCGGAAGCGCAATCTGCGTCAGACGAACCATGTTCGTGCAGAAGACGCAGGCCGTTTGAACCGTATGCTTCCCTACCTCTGAGGACTGACCCATGGCACGAGTAAAGCGTGGCGTACAGGCGCGTCGCCGCCACAAGAAAATTCTGACCCTGGCGAAGGGTTACTACAACGCTCGCCGCAAGGTCTTCCGCGTTGCCAAGCAGGCCGTGATCAAGGCACAGCAGTACGCCTACATCGGTCGTAAGCAGAAGAAGCGCAACTTCCGTTCGCTGTGGATCACCCGCATCAACGCGGCTGCCCGCATCAACGGCCTGAGCTACAGCCGTTTCATGAACGGCCTGCTCAAGTCCGGCATCACCCTGGACCGTAAGGTTCTGGCTGACATCGCCGTGCACGACGCAGCTGGTTTTGCTGCACTGGCCGAAAAGGCCAAGGGCGCACTGGCGGCATAAGTCCATTCCCCTGCCGTTGCCGTTCACGCGCAACGGCTGTGGGTAAGGCAAATGCATGGGGAAGGGCGCAAGTCCTTCCCCATTCTTTTTTGTGTTGGCGGTGGCCCTCCCGGTGCCATCGATCGACAGCGGTGGCGACGGGGGTCGGCCCGACGCGCATCGCGATGGCATACCGACGCGAGGCTCCGGCTATCCATGAGTGACATCCAATCCCTGACCACGCAGGCACTGGCCGACGTGGCCGCTGCCCAGAGCCCCGATGCGCTGGAAGCCCTGCGCGTGGCCCTGCTGGGCAAGAACGGCAGCATCACCGCCCAGCTCAAGCAGCTCGGTGGCCTGCCGGCCGAAGAGCGCAAAGCCGCCGGCGAAGCCATCAACCGTGCCCGTGACGCGCTGACCAGCGCGCTGGGTGATCGCAAGACCGTGCTGGAAGACGCTGCGCTGGACGCGCGCCTGGCCGCTGAAGCGATCGACATCACCTTGCCGGGCCGTCGCGAAGAGCGCGGTGGCCTGCATCCGGTGACCCGTACCCTGGAGCGCATCACCGAGATCTTCGGCCGGCTCGGTTACGAGCTCTCCGAAGGTCCGGAAATCGAAGATGACTGGCACAACTTCGAAGCGCTGAACTTCCCGCCGCACCACCCGGCGCGCGCGATGCACGACACCTTCTATTTCGGCGACGGCCGCCTGCTGCGCACGCATACCTCCGGTGTGCAGGTGCGCTACATGGGCGAGCACGCACCGCCGCTGCGCATGATCGCCGCTGGCAAGGTGTACCGCAGCGACAGCGACCAGACCCATTCGCCGATGTTCCACCAGGTGGAAGGTCTGCTGGTCGATGAGCACTCCACGTTTGCCGATCTCAAGGGCACGCTGTCCGAGTTCGTGCGCGCGTTCTTCGAGCGCGATTTCGAGATGCGTTTCCGTCCCAGCTACTTCCCCTTCGTGGAACCGGGCGCGGAAGTGGACATTGCCTGGCAGCAGCCCGATGGCAGCACCCGCTGGCTGGAAGTGCTCGGCTGCGGCATGGTCCACCCGAACGTGCTGCGCAGCGTTGGCATCGATCCGGAGCGCTACACCGGCTTCGCCTTCGGCCTGGGCGTGGAGCGCTTTGCGATGCTGCGTTACGGCGTCAACGACCTGCGCGCATTCTTCGAAAACGACGTGCGGTTCCTGAAGCAGTTCGCGTAAGCGCGTCAGCGTAGCGCCGGGCCATGCCCGGCTGGACAGGATTGAAGACCATCACGGCCCAGGCGCCTGCGCCGGGCCCACCAGGGTGACACCATGAAATTCTCTGAAAACTGGCTGCGCAGCCACGTCCCGACCACCGTTTCGCGCGATGAACTCAGCGCGGTGCTGACCGCGATCGGTCTGGAAGTGGAAGAGGTCGATGCGCTGGGCGATGGCCTGCAGCATGTGGTCGTGGCGAAGATCATTTCCGCCGAACGCCATCCCGAAGCCGACCGCCTGCAGATCTGCCAGGTCGATGCGGGGCAGGGCGAGCACCTGCAGATCGTCTGTGGCGCGCCGAACGCGCGCCCGGGTCTGGTCGCGCCGCTGGCGATGGTCGGCGCGCAGATCGGCGATCTGAAGATCAAGCCGGCCAAGCTGCGTGGCGTGGACTCCAACGGCATGCTGTGCTCGGCCAAGGAGCTGGGCCTGGACACCGATGCCTCGGGCCTGTTCGAACTGCCGGACGATGCGCCGGTCGGCCAGACCCTGATCGAGTACCTCGGCCTGCCCGACGCCAGCATCGAGATCAAGCTGACCCCCAACCGCGCCGATTGCTTCAGCATCCGCGGCATCGCCTTCGACGTGGCCGCCGCGTGCGCCAGTGAAGTGGTGCCGTTCGATGCTGCGCCGGTCGCCGCCGTGGGCACGCGTGAGCTGACGATCCAGCTGGACGCCGGCGCCGAGGCTCCGCGTTACGTGGGCCGCGTGATCGAGGGCGTCAACGCCCGCGCCGCCACCCCGTTGTGGATGGCCGAGCGCCTGCGCCGCAGTGGCGTGCGCCCGGTCTCGCTGCTGGTGGACGTCACCCAGTACGTGATGCTGGAACTCGGCCAGCCGATGCATGCCTTCGATCTGGGCACCCTGCAGGGCCGCATCGGCGTGCGCCGTTCGCGTACGGGTGAAACCCTGAAACTGCTCGACGGCCGCGACGCCGCGCTGGACGACAGCTTCCTGCTCGTCACCGATGCCGACCGCCCGATCGCGCTGGCCGGCCTGATGGGCGGCTTCGATACGCGCGTCACCGACGACACCACGAACGTCTTCCTGGAGGCCGCGCACTTCGCGCCCGCCGCGATCATGGGCCGTGGCCGCAAGCTGGGCCTGCACACCGATGCCGGCCACCGCTTCGAGCGCGGCGTCGACCCGGCGCTGCCGCGCACGGCGATCGAGTACGCCACCCGCCTGATCCTGGATCTGGCCGGCGGCACCCCGGCGCCGGTCACCGAGGCGCGCGCCGCGCAGGACAGCGCCAGTGCCGCGGGAGGCAGGATGCCGGGAGCGGCTGAGACTGACCTGCCCGCAACCGCCACCATCGGCCTGCGCCGCGCCCGTATCGCGCGCGTGCTGGGCATCCAGATCGCCGATGCCGATGTGGAGCGCATCCTGCGCGCGCTGGGCATGGACGTGACCGCGACCGCCGATGGTTGGCAGGTCACCGCGCCGAGCCGCCGCTTCGACATCGCCATCGAAGAAGACCTGATCGAAGAGCTGGCCCGCATCCACGGCTACGAGCAGATTCCGACCACGCTGCCGGGCGGTGCCTCGCGCGTGGCGATGCCGACCGAGACCCGCCTGGACGACCCGAGCGTCCGTCGCCAGCTGGTCGCTCGTGACCTGCAGGAAACCATCAACTACGCCTTCGTCGATGCCGCGCTGCTTGCACAGTGGCAGCTGGGCGAGGGCCTGGTCGCGCTGGCCAACCCGCTCTCCGCAGAACTGGCGGTGATGCGCCCGTCGCTGCTGCCGGGTCTGGTCGCCACCCTGGGCCGCAACGCCGCGCGCCAGTTGGGCCGCGTGCGCCTGTTCGAACTGGGCCGCGTATTCCATCAGCAGGCCGGCGAAGGCCAGCCCGCGCCGCTGGAAACCCAGCGCGTGGCCGCCGCGATCTGTGGCGATGCCGACACCCAGCAGTGGGGTCTGCCGACCCGCAAGGTCGATTTCCACGACCTCAAGGGCGACCTGGAATCGCTGGCCGCGGCCAGTGGCGCCGCGCTGGTGTTCACGCCGTCGCAGCGTCCGTATGGCCACCCCGCACGGTCGGCCGAGGTCTCCCGTGACGGCGTCAGCCTGGGCTGGATCGGCCAGATCCACCCGCGCCTGGCCAAGGCCATGGAGATTGACGTGGACGTGTTCGCCTTCGAGCTGGACCTGGCGCCGTTGGCCGCCCGCGCGCTGCCGCGCGCGACCGAGCTGTCGCGCTTCCCGTCGATGCGCCGCGATCTGGCGTTCCTGGTGCCCGAGGCCGCGGCCTGGGCCGACCTGGAAGCGACCCTGCGCCGCGCCGTCGGCCCGCTGCTGCGGGAGGTCACCCTGTTCGACCGGTACGTCGGCCAGGGGGTCGAGCCGGGGTTCAAGAGTCTCGCTATGGGCTTGATTTTGCAGGACAAGTCGCGCACTCTGACGGACCGCGACGTGGATGCGGTGGTGGCCGAGGCGGTCTCTGCCATGGAGCGTGAACATCACGCCCGGATCCGCGGTTGAGCGGGAAGCATGGGGGATAGCAGGCAATGGCATTGACCAAGGCGGAGATGGCCGAGAAGCTGTTCGACGAAGTCGGTCTGAACAAGCGCGAAGCCAAGGAATTTGTCGACGCGTTCTTCGATGTGCTGCGTGAAGCATTGGAACAGGGACGTCAGGTGAAGCTGTCCGGCTTCGGGAATTTCGACCTGCGGCGCAAGAACCAGCGCCCGGGTCGCAACCCCAAGACCGGTGAGGAAATTCCGATTTCCGCCCGTACGGTGGTCACCTTCCGTCCGGGCCAGAAGCTCAAGGAGAGGGTAGAGGCATATGCTGGATCCGGGCAGTAACCGAGAGCTTCCGCCGATACCGGCCAAGCGCTACTTCACCATCGGTGAGGTCAGCGAACTGTGCGACGTCAAGCCGCACGTGCTGCGTTACTGGGAAACCGAGTTCCCCAGTCTCGAGCCGGCCAAGCGCCGCGGCAACCGCCGCTACTACCAGCGCCACGATGTGCTGATGGTCCGCCAGATCCGCGGCCTGCTGTACGAGCAGGGCTACACGATCGGCGGCGCGCGCCTGCGCCTGGAAGGTGCCGATGCGCGCGAGGAATCGGCGCTGAGCAACCAGATCATCAAGCAGACGCGGATGGAACTGGAAGAAGTGCTGCAATTGCTGCGCCGCTGAACCATTTTTCACGCAAACCCGTTATACTCGTCGGCCCGCTGAGAGGCGGGGACATTGCCAGCATCATCGGGGCGTAGCGCAGCCTGGTAGCGCATCTGCCTGGGGGGCAGAGGGTCGTCGGTTCAAATCCGGCCGTCCCGACCAATGTTGGTGATTCGATCAAAGGCTTGTGCAGCGATGCGCAGGCCTTTTTTCTTTTTGGGCTGCTGTGGGTTGCCCGTCATACCACCGCTCGATCAACGTGGCGATCACCTTGGCGTTGTCCGGTTGTCCGGTTGTCCGGTTGCCGCCGGTGCGTAGTACGTCGGTCGCACATCTCTTCCGGCAGGTCACTCACCGTTGGATGCAGGCCGCGGTCGGAAGGTATGACGCCGTTGCGTCAATGCCCGTGCAACGGCAGCGGCCGGTCGATCACCACATCTTTCATCACCAGGGTCGATGTGAGCCGCTGCACACCGGGCAGGGCAGAGAGGTGTTCGTCGTAGAGCTGCCGGAACGCGGCCAGGTCGCGGGTGATGACGTGCAGCAGGTAGTCCGGATCGCCGAACAGGCGCTGCGCCTGCAGCACCTGGGGCACGTCGGCGACGGCGTGCTCGAAGGCATCCACCGCCTGTCGGTCGCCGTCGCGCAGGGTGACGAATACCAGCGCCGAGAACTTCAGGCCCAAGGCGGCGGGATCCAGCTCGGCGCGGTAACCGCGGATCGCACCGGATTGCTCCAGGGCGCGCACGCGGCGGTGGCAGGGCGAGACGCTCAGGCCGATGCGCTCGGCCAGTTCGGTCACGGTGAGGCGGCCGTCTTTCTGCAGCTCGGCAAGAATTCGCTGGTCAGTGATGTCCATGCGCAAGAGTTTCCTCCTGCAGCGCCGTATGGGGCAAGTATTTGGAAGCACATTCCAGAGGAGCGGGAATATTCTCCTGTCTGGCACGTAGATCGCGGCAAGACCGCCCCTGGACCCATGCACCCCAGCGTCATTGCCGCCTTCTGGGCGGTCTCGATCCTCTTTGTGCTCACTCCCGGTGCGGATTGGGCGCACCTGATCGCCGCCGGCCTGCGCGGGCGGGCAGTGGTGCCGGCAGTAGCCGGGTTGTTGTCTGGCCACCTGCTGGCGATCGGGCTGGTGGCCGCCGGCGTCGGTGCGATGTTTGTGCGCGCACCGGTCGCGCTGCACGTACTGACCGTGTTGGGTGCGCTATATCTGCTGTGGCTGGGCATCGGGCTGCTGCGCCATCCGCCGGTGGCCACCACCGACGATGCGGAGGCAGTGGCGGGCTGGCGCCACTGGGCGCTCAAGGGCGCCTGCGTGAGCGGGCTCAATCCGAAGGTGTTGCTGCTGTTCCTGGCGCTGCTGCCCCAGTTCATTTCCGCCAGCGCCGCATGGGCAATGCCGGTACAGATCATCGCGCTGGGCATGGTCCATCTGGTCAGCTGCGCGGCGGTCTACCTGGCGGTCGGGTACGGCGCCGGTGCCGTGCTGCGCAGCCGCCCGCGTGCATCACGCGTTGTTGGCCGCATCTCGGGTGCCGCGATGATCCTGATCGCCGTGCTGTTGCTGAGCGGAACCGGCACACTCTGACCCCCACGTTGTCCCCACGAGGATCCTTGGCATGACCGAACAGCTCCATCCCTACGCGACGCCGGGCAGCGCCCCGGTCCCGGCACCGCGCGTGCGCATTCCGCATCTGCAGCAGATGAAGGAACGTGGCGAGAAGTGGGCCATGCTCACCGCCTACGACATGTACACCGCGGCGATCTTCGAAGACGCCGGCATTCCGGTGCTGCTGATCGGCGATTCGGCCTCCAACAACGTGTTCGGCAACGACTCGCTGCTGCCGGTCACGGTTGATGAGCTGATGCCGCTGGTGCGCGCGGTGAGCCGCTGCACGCGGCGACCGCTGGTGATCGCCGATCTGCCGTTCGGTTCCTATCAGGCCTCGCCGGAGCAGTGCTTCCACACGGCGGTGCGCTTCATGAAGGAAGGCGGCGCCCATGCGGTCAAGCTGGAGGGCGGCATCGAGATGGTGCCGCAGGTCCGCAAGCTGGTCAGCTGCGGCATCCCGGTGATGGCGCACATCGGCTTCACCCCGCAATCGGAGCACCAGCTCGGTGGTTTCCGTGTGCAGGGGCGGGGCGAGGATGGCGCACGGCTGATCGAGGAAGCGCGCGCGCTGGAAGCCGCAGGTGCGTTCGCGGTGCTGATGGAGATGGTACCCGGCGCGGTCGCCGCACAGATCACCGCCGCGCTGAAGATTCCGACGGTAGGCATCGGGGCCGGCAGCGACTGCGATGCACAGGTGCTGGTCTGGCAGGACATGGCCGGGCTGCGCACCGGCAAGCTGCCGCGCTTCGTAAAGCAGTACGCGGATATGCATGGCGTGTTGCAGAAGGCCGCGCGTGAGTTCGCGGAAGAGGTTGGGGCAGGCACGTTCCCCGGTCCGGAACACACGTTCTGATCGACCTGATCGACGTTCGTACCACCTGAGGCGCGTGTCCACGGTATCGCCGCGCGGCGGTACCGTGTCGCCTGCGTCATCGAATCGTCATGCGGGCCACGTACCTTCGCCGCACCTGGGGGCGAGGTGGGATCGTGGCCGAACACGCAAAACGGCGTTTGGCGCGCATGTTTCTGGAGCAGGGGCCGGTGCTGCGGGGATTCTTCACCCGCCGCGGTGCGCGCCAGGATGCCGAGGACATGGTGCAGGAGACCTATCTGCGCTTGCTGCGCGCACATGAGGATCAAGGCGAGGCAATCGCCAATCCCGAGGCCTACCTGTTTACCGTCGCGCAGAATCTCGCACGCGAGCAGGCCGCGCGGCGGCGCTGGTCGATGCTGCCCATCGACGATCTTGAACACCTCACCACGCTGCTGAGCGGCGAAGAAACCGTGGAGGATGCCGCCGAGCGCGAGCAGCGCCGCGTGCAGCTGCAGGCCCTGCTGGGCACCTTGCCCGAGCACACCCGCGCGGTGCTGGTGATGCAGTACCGTGACGGCCTCAGTTACAAGGAAATCGCCGAGCGGCTGGGCGTGTCCTCGCACATGGTCAAGAAGCACGTGGTACGCGGACTCTCCGTGTGCCGCCGTGCATTGGCCGGCCACGCGGAGGCGTGGTGAGCGAGTTTCCCGCACCGCGTCCTTCCCTCGCCAGCGAGGCCGCGCACTGGCATGCGCTGCAGCGCCAGGGCGGGCTGACCGCCGAACAACAACGCCAGTTCATGACGTGGCTGGTGACCTCACCGGCGCACCTGCGCGAGTACATCACGGTCAGCCGCGTCGCCACCGAACTCGGCGATGCGCTGCGTGACATGGCAGTGGATCTGGACGCACTGATCGCCGCCGGGCCACCGCCCGCCGACGACAACGTGGTGGCCTTGCCGGTACGGCGACGCCCTCCACCGCCCGCGGCCTCCCGTGCGCCGCGCCGGCACCTGCCGGGCATCGCCGCGGCGGCCGCGTTGCTGCTGGGCGTTGCGTTCGCCGGGCACATGGCGTGGCCACAGACCCGCCACTATGTGGCGGCACACGGCGCACCGCAGCGATTTGCGCTGCCGGACCACACCGTCGTGCATCTGAACGCGGAAAGTGAACTGTCGATCCGCTTCACCTTGTTGAGCCGCCGCGTGGAGCTCTCGCGCGGGCAGGCGAGCTTTGTGGTGGCCGAGGAGCGCCGTCCCTTCGCGGTGCATGCGGCAGGGCTGGAGGTGCGCGATATCGGCACGACGTTCGACGTGTCGCTGCGGCGCGAGCAGGCGCGCATCGAGGTAGCCGAAGGCAGCGTACAGGTGCGCGGCGATTCCGGTCAGGGACGCCTGCTGGCCGACCTGCATGCCGGGCAGAGCGCCCACATCGACTACCGCGATCAGACCGTCAGCCTCCGCCAGCAGCACACCGACACGATGACCGCGTGGTGGCGACGACGCGTCGTGTTCCAGGACGAACCGCTGCGCGAGGTGGTCGAGCAGTTCAATCGACTCAACAACGTGCGTCTGCAGGTGGACGACGATGTCGCCGGGGCACTGCGACTGACCGGCAACCTGCGCGGCGACGATCTTTCATCGCTTCGTACCTTCCTCGATCAGCAGCCATCGCTGCGTACACGCGTGGTCGGTAATCAGATCCACGTGAGCAGCCCATCGGCGGCGGAAATCAACACGAAACAGCCGTAATTGCGCTATCCGCGCGTCATCGCGCGGCGCATGCCGAGCGGCTGTCAAAAAAAATTCATCGAAATACCGGTGCCCGATCCTCGCCCTGCGCCCTCGTACTCCAGGCAAGCGCGAACGATTCCGTCTCGCGACGCTCATACCACCCCACTGGACTTCTACGATGCGCCGCATTCTTTTCCTTTCGATCGCTCTTGCCCTGCAGAGCGCCGCCGTCACCGCCACCGCGCAGGACACCCGCGTGGCCAGCGAGGCGATTCCCGCCCAGCCGCTGGACCGTGCACTCAACGATCTGTCGCGCCAGACGGGCCTGCAGTTTGTCTACAACGCGCAGCAGGCCGGCAACCCGCGTACCCGCGCGATGCCGGCTGGGCTGGCCCTGCAGCAGGCGCTGGAGCAGCTGCTGGACGGCACCGGGCTGCGTTACCGCTATCTCAACGACACCACGGTCACCATCGAAGCACGCAGTGACGCCGCACCGTCGGGCACGTCCGCCGTGCCCGTCGCCACATCCGCCGTGGCACTTGAAGCGGCCCCCGCAGAGGAAGGCGCGGGCCTGCAGCAGCTGGAGCGCATCGACGTGGTCGGCAGCTACAGCCGCAGCCTGGAGCAGGCGGTGGACATCAAGCGCGCCACCATCGGTTTCTCCGACTCAATCGTGGCCACCGACGTGGCCGATTTTCCCGAGCAGAACCTGGCCGAAGCCCTGCAGCGCATGCCGGGCGTGACCATCGAACGTGACAAGGGCCTGGGCAGCCGCGTCAACGTGCGTGGCCTGCCGTCGGAGTACACCCATGTCTCGATCAACAACCTGGCCACGGCATCGGGCAGCGGCGGGCGTGACATCGAGTTTGACATCTTCGCCTCAGAGATCATCCAGCAGGTGACGGTGTTGAAATCGCCGACCGCCGCGGACGAAGAGGGCGGCATCGCCGGCTCGGTGCAGATTTCCACCGCGCGCCCGTTCGACTACACCGGCCGCAAGCTGGTGGCGTCGGTGGAAGGGGCGCACAACTCGATCTCTGAAGAGGTCGACCCGAAATTCTCCTTCCTGGCCAGTGACACCTGGGGCGACTGGGGTGGCCTGGTGTCCTTCGCCACCGCCAAGCGCAGCAACCGCACGGACGCCACCTCGGGCATCAACTTCCGCCCGATGTCGCGCTTCCTCGGTGCGTCCGGCACGCGCGGCACGCAGGCTGCTGCCGTGCTGGCGCGCGATGCCGGCGTGGTGGTCAAGAACCGCAACAACACCGATGAAAGCAACCTGATCGTGTTCCAGGACAAAGTGGGCGACCGTGTCTTCGTCAACGACCAGGACAAGTGGGGTGCCACCGCTTCGCTGCAATACAAGCCGAGCAGCCGTTTCAGCCTGACCTTCGATGCGATGCGCGGCGGCTACGACACCACCGAAGACGAGTACGACGCGGCTGCATATTCGGCGTCCAGCCGCAGCACGCTGGAGACCATCCACGATTACGACGCCAGCACGTTGTCGCAGTACGGCATCGTGGTGCTGCGCGATGTGTCCTACACCGCCACCCAGCACGAGATGCTGAGCAAGGAGCGGATCAACAAGACCGATTTCAGCCAGTACAGCGTGGCGATGGATTGGCAGGGCGACACCTGGGGCGTGGATGCGATGGTCGGTTACTCCGGCGCCGACAAGACGCTGGATGCCAGCAACCTCAAGCATGTGGCCTACGCGCCTTCGCGAACCCGCTGGACCGGCAAGAGTGGCGAGACGATACCCAGCGCCAACCCGGCCAGCATCGACATGTACAACGCCTCGGACAAGTATCTGTTCGAAGCGTATGAGACGACGTTGGAGAAGGTCAGCGATGACAAGTATGCCGCCCAGGTGGATGTGACCAAGGCGCTGGAACTGGCCTTCCTGCCGGCGCTGCGCAGCGTGCAGTTCGGCGCGCGCTATACCGACAAGTCCAAGCAGCGCGAATACGGAGAGGCCAAGATCTACGGGCCGGGCCCGGGCAACAACAGCTGGGTGAACACGCGCACCCTGGCCGACAGTCCGTTGCAGTCGATCGCCGATATCGTGCCCGGCGGTGGCTATTCGGTGAAGGACCTGGACTGGAAGATGGTCTCCAACGACTACGCACGCAGTGCGTTCCGCTATCCGGGCTTCGCAACGCCATTCGATCCGGGCCAGTACTACCGGGTCGACGAGAACGTGACCAGTCTGTACGCGATGACCGACATCGGCTTCGATGTGGGCCGCGTGCCGGTCTCGATCAACGCGGGCGTGCGCTATGTGGATACCTCGGTGCAGTCCTCCGGCTTCCACCCGATCCAGCGGGCAGACGGTAGCACCGGCTATACCGACACGCCCGTCTCGCGCAAAGGCAGCTACAACGATCTGCTGCCGAGCCTGAATGCGACCGCCGAACTGGCCGAGGGAATGGTGCTGCGGGGTGCCGCCTCCAAGACCTTCATCCGCCCGGCATTGACCGACATCGCCTACAAGCGCACCGCCAGCTGGAGCTCGTTCCGTTTCACCGATGGCAACCCGGACCTGCAGCCGACCTATGCCAAGCAATGGGAGCTGGGTCTGGAGAAGTACCTGGACAACGGCGGCCTGCTGGCGGCCTCGTACTTTCACAAGAAGATTGACGGCGTGGTGATCAATGCGCTGACCGGCGTGGTGCCGGATGTGGCGGTGTACAACGCCAACGGCTCGCTCAACGGCACCTATGATTTCGACGTGTACCAGCCGATCAATGCCGATGGCACCTACGTTGTGAAAGGCGTCGAGCTGATCGCGCAGCTGCCGCTGAGCATGCTGCACGGTTCGCTGGAAGGCTTCGGGATCAATGCCAACTACACGATGCTGGACAGTTCGCTGGCCGGTGAATCCGATCTGGGCGTGAGCACGCCGATGCCGGGGCTCTCGGAGAAGTCGTACAACATGACCGTCTACTACGAGAACGAGCGCTTCGACGCGCGCGTGTCGTACAACCACAAGGGTGAGTACGTTGAATCGATCGGCTACAACATGTACCCGATCTGGCGCGATGACTACGGCCAGGTGGATGTGTCGATCGGCTACCGCCTGACCGACAGCATCAAGCTCAGCCTGAAGGGCATCAACCTGACCAACCAGGCGACCACCGGCTACACGATGGATCCCGCGTTCCCGACGATGTACGAGCGCTCCGGTCGCCGCATCAGCCTCGGCCTGCGCGCGGATTTCTGAGCCACCTTCGCGGTGCATCCGGAGGCACGTGCGCGTGCCCCGGATGCGGCTGCCCGTTTGTGAGGAACATCCGATGCGACATGTTTTCTTCCTGCCGCTTGTGGCCGTGCTGGCGTGGCCAATGGTCTCCGAGGCGGCCGATGACGATGCCGGCCGCAGCTGGCAGGCCGGCGACCACCACGTCCACAGCGAGTGGAGCGTGGACTGGGATCGCAGGACCACACCGCCCACGCCGATCCGTGGCGGCGACTCGTCCTACACCCGCACCCATAACGCCCGGCAGGCGCTCGCCAATGGGTTGACCTGGGTGGTGCATACCGATCATGGCGGGCCGGGGCATTCGGCGGTCACCCGGGACCATGCGTGGCCGGCGCTGCTGGATGCCCGCCGCGAGGTGCCCGGACTGATCCAGTTCAACGGCATGGAATTCGATGTACCGGCCGGCGAGCACGCCTCGCTGATCATCGCCCCCGGCCCGGATGAGCGCGAGCAGCTGGTCGCGATCGAACGCGATTACGGCCGCAGCGAGCCGCTGCAGGGAAGCCGCGACGACGGGCAGACGATGCTCGATGCACTGGTCCACATGCGGTCGCTGCCGGCACCGCCGTTGATGTTCATCAATCACCCCGCGCGCACTGCCACCGCCATGGGCCGGTGGGGCGACGTCGCGCCCGATGAACTGCGTGCCTGGCATGCGGCCGCACCGCAGGTGCTGGTTGGCATGGAAGGCGCGCCGGGCCATCAGGCCACCCGTGTCCATCGCGGCCTGTATCGCAATGCGGATGCACCGACCCTGGGCGGTTTCGACCAGATGACAGCGACGGTCGGCGGCATCTGGGACACGCTGTTGTCCGAGGGGCATCGCTTCTGGATCACGGCCAGCTCCGATTCGCACATCAACCAGCGTGATGGCGGCAGTGACTTCGATCCGGGCCAGTACAGCAAGACCCATATCTGGGCGCGGCGGGACGCCGAGGACATCCTCGATGGCCTTCGACACGGACGGATGTTCGCGGTCACCGGTGATCTGATCGATGCACTGGAGCTGCGTGCGACTGCGAACGACGACGAGGCACGTAGTGCCACGATGGGCGGCACGCTGTCGATGTCGCCTGGCGCCTCCATGCGCGTGGAACTGCGGGTGCGTGTACCGGCCTCAGCCAATCACGCTGGGCGGCACCCGGTGCTGGATCACGTGGAGTTGATCGTGGGCGGCCCCGGCGGTGGCAATGGGCCTGTGATGCAAACGCGTGTGTTCGGCGCCAGCGACTGGCAGGTGGACGGCGCATGGCGCTCGGTGTCCTGGGTGTTGCCGGTCCCCACCCGGGGCGGTTTCGTCCGTGCCCGCGGCAGCAGTACTGCGGAGGTGACGCCGCTGCCCGATGTGCCCGGTGAAGATCCCTGGCAGGACCTGTGGTTCTACTCCAATCCCGTCTTTGTCGAGGCCGTGCGCTGAGCGGGTGTCGATCCGCTGGCGCGGGGTGCGCGGGGTGGGGCCAGCGGGGTAGAGTGATCGCTGACTTCATGGACGTGGAAGGAGATGCAGATGGCGGTAAGACCCTTGGTGGCAGCGGATCTCGAACAGGCCAGCCGTGTATGCATGGCGGCCTTCATGGGATCGGTGGCGGAATCATTGCCTGCACTGGGTGTCGAGACCTTCAGCCGTATCGCCTCGGTGGAAGGGTTCCGTGCGCGCATGGTGCAGGACACTCTGATGTTCGCCTACGCGCAGGAGGAACGGATCATCGGTATCGCCGAGCTCAAGGAAGGGCGCCATGTCGCCATGCTGTTCGTCGACCCGGCGGCCCAGCAGCAGGGCATCGGCAAGGCACTGATGGCGGCCATGATCGAGCAGGCGCGTGTGGAGGTCCTGACCGTCAGCGCATCGCTCTCGTCGGTGCCTGCGTATGAGCGTTACGGCTTTGCCTGCAGCGCCGATGCCGCGGAATCCTCCGGGCTGCGCTACCAGCCGATGGAAATGCGCCTGGCGCCGCGCGCCTGACTTCACGCCGTTCAGTCGGCGCGTTCACGAAGGTGAGACAGCCGGCTGGCTACCGTGGAGTCCTGTCATTCAACCCGATTCGGGGAAAGGATCATCATGATCAAGTGGGCCATCATTTTTGCTGTCATCGGCCTGATTGCCGGCGCCCTCGGTTTCGCGGGCATCGGTGGCGCCGCGATCGGCATCGCCAAGTTCCTGTTCTGGGCGGGCATCATCATCGCTGTGGTGCTGTTCGTGCTGGGCATGACCATCGCCAAGAAAGTGACCTGACCGGCCGCGTAAAGACACTGCAGTCCCAGACAAAGGCCTGCGCGGTTTCGCGCAGGCCTTTTCGTTGGTGAGGCTGCACGAGCCTCGCAAGGCTCACTCGAAATACAGCGATACCCCCATCCCGGCCTGTGTGTCCGGGCTGTCGTCATCCAGCCCCACATCGAATGAGGCATCCAGCTGCACCGTCGGGGTCACCATCCAGGTGACGCCTGCGCCGGCCATCCCGGTCGAGGGCTCGCCGTGGGTGTCGGTGAAGCCGGCTTCCAGATAGGTGCTGACGGTATCGGTGGCAGCGAAGCTCAGGCTCGGCGCCCAGGTGACGCTGTCCTCGCTGCCACCGCGGGCCACATTGGCGTACAGGGCCCCGGTCCAGCGATCATTGAAGCTGTACTCATAGCTCGCACCCAGCGCGTACTGCGTGGCGCCCTCGCTGAAGTCGCGCGAGCCGGTAGCGAACGTGGTGCTGGCCAGCAGCGCCACGGCGTGCTTTTCCGAGGACAAGGGCAGGGCGAACTTCAGTCCGACGCCCAGGTCACCCGCACCGCTGCTGCGCTCGGCCGGTGCATCGCGCGGCGCCACCCGCAGGTGGTTCCAGGGCGAGGTGAAGGCCTGCAGTTCGAGATGCTCGACCAAGCCGATCCGGAGCGTGATGTCGGCACTGTACTGCGTGCTCAGCACGCCCGCGCTGTCGCGGTCGCGGCTGAAGCTGGGCAGTCCCGCCTCCAGCGCGACGCTACCGCGGGGCAGTGTCGAGGCGGCGAAGCCGATGCCGGGGCGGTCGAAGGCGAGGTCCGGCGGCGCGTCCTGTTGGGCATGCGCCGCACCGCAGAACAGCAGGGACAGCAGCAGGGCCGAACACCGCATGGGCACGCTCCGGGCCGGCCGATACCGGCATCAAGAAGCAGTCAGCCTGCCCCTTGGCCGGAATGTAGCACGGTGATTCCGGCGGTCATGTGCACGTAGCGGCGGCGTTTCGTCACTCAGTGCGGCGGCCGGGTCATGGCAATGAGGGCATCGCGTACGCGCTCGGTCGCGGCCTCCGGTGTGGCGTCACAGCCGAGCACGCAGGCGCGGAGCAGGAACCCATCGGCGGCGTGCCGTGCAGCGGTCAGTTGCGCGTCGCGACGGTCCAACGGATGCTCGCCCAGCACCGTATCCAGCCAGGAACGTCGGGCGGTGATCCATTCACTGTCGACCTGGTGCGGCCGACATGCCGGACTGATGGTGCGCCCGATGTCGAACAGCTCGGCGATGTAAGCCCGTGAGAAACGGCCGTGGGCCTGGCTGTCGCGGTCCATGCGGTGCTGGATCGCGCGGTGGAGATTGGCCACGATCGCGTGCGCGGCGAGGTCATCGTTGGCTGCTTGCAGCAGCGGGGTATCGGTTGCGTTGTTCATTCGCGCCTCCAGGACACCGGTGGGGGGAAAACGAGGAATCAGCCGCGCGGCAGGATCGGATCACCCTGCCGCAGCAGGGTGTCCAGCAGCGCGACGACGCGTTCACCCTGGCCCTCGCAGGCCAGTTCGAACGTGGTCTGCCCGTCGAGCGCGGGCAGTGGGGAATGCAGAATCCATTCAAGAACGGCGGCGCGGTCCGGTTCGATCTGCAAGGCCAGATCCGCGACACGACGTACGATTCCCTGACGCATGATCAGAATCCGTAACTGAGGGAGAGTGCGGCGGTATCCATGTGGTCGCCACGGGTCATCGGGCTGTCGCGCACGGCATCGGCCAGCGAGGTGCGGCGGATCGACGCAGTCGCGGTCCAGCGCGGCCCCAGCGGCATCACGGCGGCGATGTCCATGTAGGGCGACACACCGCTGCCGGCCGAGTACTGCGCCAGGCCGCTGCGTGCCGCTTCGCGTTCACTGACGCCGAAGTAATAGTCGTTGAGATCGGCGCTGGTGTAGGTCACGCCCAGCGCAGGCATGAAGGTCACGCGGCCGGCCGGGATCGGGTAGGCGTACCGGGCATCGGCCGAAAAGCCGCCGCCATGTCCGGTGACTTCCGCCTGCGCATTGGCCTGCAGCACGCCCCATTCAGCCTGGTGCCGCCAGGAGACGCCCAGCATGCCGGACAGGCTGCGGTTGTCGAGCTGGCGCAGCTGCGGGTCGTGGCTGTCGCGGCGCTTGAAGCGCATCACGTATGGCGAGGCGGTCAGGGCAAGCTCGGACTGCGCGGTCTGGTGCAGGCGATAGCCCACGCTGCCACCGCGGAAGAAGAACGAACGGCCTTCCCAGCTGACGATCGGGGCGGCCAGACGATCGGTGTCATAGCCGGCGTAGGGGGCCTTGAGTGCGACGACGGCGATGCCGATGCTGCTTTTCCTGGCGCCCTCGGGGGCATCAGCCGCCTGCGCAGTGGCGGCGGTGAACGCACTGGCCAGGGCCAGGCCAAACAGCGGAAGGGAAGGGCGCGGAGAACGGAAACGGACGTGCATGGACCTGCCGAGGGGGAACAACCGGAGTGTCATGGTGGGCGCCCTACATTGTCGGAACGTTACGTCCGGCTGCGCGGTACCATCGCCTCCTTCGTACCCCGCAAGGCACCGCCCCATGCGCCTTCTTCTCCTGGAAGATGACCCGGAAATGGCCAGCGCGATCCAGGTCAGCCTGGCGCGCCACGGCATGGTGATCGACGTGGTCGGCACGATGGCGCAGGCCGATGAAGCCCTCAAGGCCGGCGTCCATCAGATCCTGCTGCTGGACCGGCAGCTGCCCGACGGCGACGGTGCCAGCTTCGTCCGGATCGCGCGTGAGCGCGTGCCCAACCTGCCGGTGATCATGTTGACCGCGCGCGATTCGGTGGCCGATCGGGTCACCGGCCTGGACGTGGGTGCGGATGATTACCTGACCAAGCCGTTCGCGGTCGAAGAGCTGCTCGCGCGCATCCGCGCGATCTCGCGGCGGCCCTCGCAGATCACCCTGCCGGTGTTGTCGCTGGGCCGGCTGCAGTTCGATTTCGTGGCGCGCGAAGCCCGCGTGTCCGAGGTGCTGCTGGCGCTGCCGCGGCGGCAGCTGCTGGTGCTCGAGGCACTGGCACTGCGGCAAGGGCGCACGGTGGGCCGCGCCTCGTTGCTGGAAGCCGTGTACGGCTTTGACGATGCGATCCAATCCAATGCGCTGGATGCGCACGTCTCCAAGCTGCGCAAAGCGCTGCTGGAAGCCGACGCGGGCGTGGAGATCCACGTCATGCGCGGCATCGGATATCTGCTCAAGGACACGCCGTGAGATTGCTCAAACCCGATTCCCTGGCGTTCAACCTGGTGTGGAAGGTCTGCCTGATCCAGGCGGCCACGATCGCCCTGGCCTTGAGTGCGATGGTGTTGACCTACGGCGACCGCCGTTCGGCCTATATCGACTGGAAGACCAGCGACCAGATCGCATCGGCCATCACCTTCGGTGCCCAGGGACTGGAGGCGGATCTGCCGAAGGTAGCGCTGGCCGTGCCACGGCCGCCGGCGACGTTCTGGTTCGCCGCGGCCGATGAGCGTGGCCGACGCCTGGTACATGGCGATGTTCCCGTGCAGTACCGTCAGTTGGTGGCACGGCTGGATCAGATCGAGCAGACCGACATCCGTACCCGCATCAATGCCGATGCGCTTGCCGTGCGCGTGGTGGTCGTTGTTCGGCCGGAAGGGCGGTTGCACGTGGCGGTAGGCGGCATTCCCGAACGCAGCATCGTGCGGCAGCTGCTGTTGATCTTCCGCTATCTGGGCGGCTGGATCGCGTTGCCGGTGCTGGTGATCACGCTGGTGGTGGCGCCATGGGTGATCCATCGCGCGCTGCGCGGGGTCAACCGCGTGGCGGCGCAGGCCGCAGCGATCCAGGTCAACGAGCGCGGCAGCGGCCTGGATACGCGTGCGGTGCCGCTGGAGATCTATCCGCTGGTGGACGCCTTCAACGCGGCCGTGCGCCGCATCGGCGAAAGCTACGATGCGCAGGATCGCTTCCTCGCCGGTGCAGCGCATGAACTGCGCATGCCGATCGCGATCCTCGCCACGCGCCTGGCCGATCTGCCGCCCGGTGATGCGCGTTCGCGCCTGCAGCTGGACCTGAGCCGGCTGAGCAACATCGCCGAGCAGCTGCTGGATCTGCAGCGGCTGGACCGGCACGGCAGCCAGTCCCAGCGTATCGATCTTTCCGCGTTGACCCGCGACGTGGCCGCCGATGTCGCGCCACTGGTGGTGGATGCCGGCTACGGCTTTTCGGTGGATGCTCCGGATCAGCCGATCTGGGTCCGCGGGGATCCGCATGCGCTGCACCGGGTCATCGCCAGCCTGCTGCAGAACGCCATCGCCCACGGTGGCGGCCGCGGCATGATCGCCGTGGCGCTGCATGACGATGGGGGCCTGTCGGTCAGTGATGAAGGCCCAGGCGTGCCGGAGGCCGAACGGCTGTCCGTGTTCGAGCCGTTCCACCGGTTGCGGCCCAGCGGCAGTGGCAGTGGGTTGGGCCTGCACCTGGCGCGCGAAATCGTACTGCGCCATGCCGGCACCATCGCGGTGGACAGCGCCCCGGGCGGCGGCGCGCGGTTCCTGGTGGTGTTGCCGGTGGACCCGCGGCCGTTCCCGGGGGTGTCCCCGGCATGACCAATGGCAGGTGATCGGGCCGGGGCATCGTGGGACAACGGACCCGTCCCCCTTTCTGGTGCCGGTTCGATGCGCAGACGTTCGCTGTTCGGTGTGATCGTGGTATCCGGCTTGGCCCTGTCCGGCCTGTCCGCTTGCGCCACCTATGACGATGTCGCCTCGCGCCCGCAGTGCGAGGATTCGCCGCAGGTGAAGGACCTGCCGACGCAGGTCGCCCGCCGCGAAAGCCGCTGCAATGAGTTGAACATCCGGTTCAATGACGATCGCGGCGGCGACAGCAAGCCGCTCGATTTCGGCGGCAAGAACAAGGACGGTTGATCCCGCCTTGGATCAGCGTTGCGCCGGCCCGGCAGGCGGTGCAGCGCAGTAGGCGGTGATGTCCTCGGCGGTGTTCTCCAGCCCCTTGGCCTTGGCCAGCTCCCAAGGGCGTTCGCACTGCTGCGTGCGTTGGCACCAACGGTAGCCTGCCGAGCCGATGCACCCGTGCGCATCGCGGTCCGCGCCGGGTACGCCTGCAGTGGGCGAGGAGGGTGACGGCGAAGGATGGGCGCAGGCGGTGAGGGCGGCGAGCAGGGGAAGCAGGGCAAGCAGGGCGGCTCGAATGGACATGCAGGCTCCGTGGGCGCTTGAGGTCGCGGGCAGTCTCGCGCCGGCTCCGTCGATGCCACGTGCAGGATGCAGGGTTCACTCCTCCATCACCGGGCGTGGGCTGATATGACGCTGGGCGATTCTGCCGATGCTGCGTTGTAGTCCGTGACGAGCACTGCGGAACGCGATGATGCGTTGAAGCAGGATGCGTGCGACCTGCCTGGATGGACGTCGCCGGTATCAGGTTTGACGCGAGGTTGTCAGCACCACTGCCAGGAGGCACGTCATGAAAACACTGTTTTCGATGCGTCACATCGCACTCGCTGCGGCGCTCACCTGTGTCTCGGCCCAGGCCGATGCCTGCACCCGCGTGGTGTACCTGGGCGACAACCAGGATGTGATCACGGCCCGCTCGATGGATTGGAAGAGCGATGTGGCCACCAACCTGTGGGTGCTGCCCAAAGGCATCGACCGTGATGGCCAGGCCGGCCCTCGCTCGATCCGCTGGACCTCGCGCTACGGCAGCGTGGTCGCCACCGGGTATGACATCTCCACCACCGATGGACTCAACGAAGCAGGGTTGTCAGCCAATCTGTTGTGGCTGGCAGAATCGCAGTACCCGCAGCAACGGGGCAGCAAACCGGGATTGGCGATCTCGTTGTGGGCGCAATACGTGCTCGACAACTTCGCCAGCGTTGCCGAGGCCGTCGCCGCCCTTGAGCGCGAGCCGTTTTCGATCGTGACGGACAAGGTGCCGGGCGAGTCCCGGCTGGCCACGCTGCACCTGTCCCTGTCCGACGCCAGCGGCGACAGCGCCATCGTGGAATACATCAACGGCAAGCAGGTGATCCATCACGATCGCGCCTATCAGGTGATGACCAACTCGCCTGTGTTCGATCAGCAACTGGCGCTCAATGCGTACTGGCAGGAGATCGGTGGCACCGTGATGCTGCCCGGCACCAACCGCTCGGCCGATCGCTTCGCCCGCGCGAAGTTCTACATCAACGCGATTCCCAAAAGCGAGGATCCCGTGGTCGCGTTGGCCAGCGTGTTCAGTGTGATCCGCAATGTATCCGTGCCCTACGGAATCACCACGCCGGGCGAGCCGAACATCTCCTCCACGCGCTGGCGGACGGTGGCCGACCACAAGCGCAAGCTGTATTTCTTTGAATCGGCGATGACGCCCAATACCTTCTGGGTGGATCTCAACAAGGCCGATTTCTCGCGCGGCGCTTCGGTGTTGAAACTCGACCTCGGGCCGGACCAGCGCAATGTATTCGCCGGCGACGCGCTGCCCCGGTTCCAGCCGTCCGAACCGTTCCGGTTCCTGGGCACCGACGGCTGAGCAAAATCAGACTAATCCGATAACAACGGGCTTCAACCTGCTCTATCGTTCCTGCTGAGGGATGGACCCCTCCCGTCGTGAGCTTTTCGCCCAGGCATGCCGCAAAGGAACGATCCGCATGGTGATCAAACTGCAACACATCGAACGCCGCTGGCACGTCGTGCATCCGGCCAAATCCGCACCGATTGCGTTCCGAAGCGGGGCCACCGCCTTCGATTTCGCCGATGCCCTGGCACGCGAGCACTATGCCGAGACCGGCGACAGCAGCGCCGTCCGGGTGCAGGTGCTGGAGACCTACGTGGACGCCGTCCGCTACGGCTGAGCCGGCCATCCAAGGCTGTCCGTGCGGATGTGACCGCCTGCCGTCCGTCCAGTCAGCCTCGCGTCGGGTACCTAAATAGGGGATGAAATCAGCGACTTCTGGCCTATGTCGCGCCGCCGGACGATCACCGATCCTGTGCGCCTCCCCCAACACGCAACGAGGATCCCATGTCGAACACGAGCCCTTCCCAGGCCGCCAGACGATTGCGCTGGGCCGTGGTGCCGGCGCTGATGGCGCTGGCCGGCGGCGCCCCGGCGCAGAACTACGACCGCTATTACGACGACGGTTACAACGGCGGTCCGGTGCGCTGCGAATCGATCAAGAACCGGACGCAGCAGTGCGCCTTGCCGGGACGCGCGCGCCTGGTGCGGCAGATTTCCGGCTCGCCCTGCGTTGAAGGCCAGACCTGGGGCCAGGCACGCAACGGCGTGTGGGTAACGCAGGGCTGCCGGGCCGAGTTCATCGCCGAGGGCGGCCGCGGCGGCCGCTGGAATGGCGGTGGGGGTGGCTGGGGCCACAACGGCGGCGGCAACAACGGCCGGGGCCAGATCCTGACCTGCGATTCCAACGACCATCGCCGTCAGCGCTGCGTGGCCAATGTCCGCCGCGAGGCGCGGCTGGTCCGTCAGACCTCGCGTAACGCCTGTATCGAAGGTCGGACCTGGGGCTGGGATCGCACCGGCGTCTGGGTGGATGGCGGCTGCCGCGCCCAGTTCCAGATCTACTGATGGCCGGTGCACCGCGCTTGAGCGCCCCCTGAGCGCTCAAACGAACGAGGCCGCGTCGATGGGACGCGGCCTCGCTGCTTTTCCTGAGCGCTCACCCAGTGGGGGCGCGCCGTGATTCAGCCGGCGGCGCTGAGCGTCTGGCCGCTCTTGACCAGCATCGGCCAGCGCTTGAGCACGGCCTTTCGGATGCCGGCGGCATCGATGCCGGCGTCGGCCAGCAGGTCTTCGCGGCTGGCATGGTGCTGGAAGCTGTCCGGCAGGCCCAGGTGCAGGAACGGCTTGAGCACGTTCTCGGCATTGAGCAGCTCGGCCACGCCGGAGCCGGCACCGCCGGCAACCACGTTGTCTTCGATGGTGACGAAGCCTTCATGGCGCTGCGCAAGTTCCAGCAGCAGGGCCCGGTCCAGCGGCTTGATGAAACGCATGTTGACCACGGTCAGGCCCAGTTCGCGGCCGACCTGTTCGGCGGCCGTCACGGTGCTGCCGAACGCGAGCAGGGCGATCCGGCTGCCCTGCAGGCGCAGCTCGGCCTTGCCGATCTCCAGCGTGGCCAGATCCGTACCGGCGGCGATGCCGGTCCCGCTGCCGCGCGGGTAGCGCACCGCAGCCGGGCCGGCGTAGCGCAGGCCGGTGGTCAGCATCTGGCGGCATTCGGCCTCATCGGACGGTGCCATGACCACCATGTGCGGCACGCAGCGCAGGAAGCTCAGGTCCAGGTTGCCGGCATGGGTCGCCCCGTCCGGGCCGACCACGCCGGCGCGGTCGATGGCGAACAGCACATCCAGCTCCTGCACGGCCACGTCGTGGACCAGCTGGTCATACGCGCGCTGCAGGAAGGTCGAGTAGATCGCCACCACGGGCTTGGCGCCCTGGGTGGCCATGCCGGCCGCCAGGGTCACCGCGTGCTGCTCGGCGATGGCCACATCGAAGTAGCGCTCCGGGTATTCCTTGCTGAAGCGCACCAGGCCCGAGCCTTCACGCATCGCCGGGGTGATGCCCATCAGCTTCGGCTCGGCCGCGGCGGCATCGCACAGCCAGTCACTGAAGACGTCGGTATAGGTCGGCTTCTTGGCCCCGCCCTTGGAGACCAGGCCCTTGTCCGGATCGAACGGGCCGACCGCGTGATACCCGATCTGGTCACCCTCGGCGCGCTCGTAGCCCTTGCCCTTGGTGGTCATCACGTGCAGCAGCTTCAGGCCCTTCAGGCTCTTGAGCGTCTTCAGCGTGGCGACCAGCGCCGGCACGTCATGGCCGTCGATCGGCCCGGTGTAATGGAAGCCCATTTCCTCGAAGAACGTGGACGGCACGAACATGCCCTTCCAGTGCTCTTCCCAGCGCTTGACGAAGCGCGCGGTCGGGTTGTGCTTCTTGTCGCCGAGGATCTTCTTGCCACCTTCGCGCAGCGCATTGAGCGTGCGGCTGCCGGTGGCGCGGCCGAGCATCTTGGTCAGCCCGCCCACGGCCTCGGAGATCGACATGTTGTTGTCGTTGAGGATCACCAGCAGGTTCGGTTCCTGCTCCATGCCGCCGGCGTGGTTGAGCGCCTCGTAAGCCATGCCGGCGGTCATCGCGCCATCGCCGATCACGGCCACGACCTTGCGGTCATCGCCTTCGGCCTGGCGTGCGATCGCCATGCCCAGCGCCGCCGAGATGGAGGTGGAGGAATGGCCGACACCGAAGGTGTCGTACTCGCTTTCCTCGCGCTTGGGGAACGGCGCGACGCCGTCCTTCTGCTTGACCGTGTGGATCTCGTCGCGGCGGCCGGTCAGGATCTTGTGCGGGTAGGTCTGATGACCCACATCCCACACCAGCTGATCGACGGGCGTCTGATACAGGTAGTGCAGGGCGACGGTCAGTTCGATCACGCCCAGGCCGGCGCCGAAATGGCCGCCGCTCTTGCCGACCGACTCAATCAGGTAGGCACGCAGTTCATCCGCGATCGCGGGCAGTTCGGATTCTTCGAACCTGCGCAGGTCATCCGGTGACTGGATGCGCGCAAGGCGGGGATAGCGGGCGGAATCGATCATGTTTATCGCGCTTCTTCTGAGCGCCTATTTTCCCCCCCAAATGAGGGTGGGGCAAGCAAACCGCCTTTTCAGTGAGTAAACGGTGACGGAGGCTGCGACAGAACGTCGCAGCGCGCTCAGGCGCAGAGCTTGGAACGCTTGGGCAACTGCGCCTTCAGGAATGCCATCTGATCGGCCAGGATGTTGCGGTTGGACAGGATCATGTGCTCGATCCAGCTCGGCCGATAGGGCACGGCGAGCAGCGGCATGCTGGCCTGCTGCGGGGTCCGGTTGCTCTTGCGCGAGTTGCAGTGGAAGCAGGCGCTGACCACGTTCTCCCACACGTCCAGGCCGCCCTTGGAGAGCGGCATGACGTGGTCGCGGGTCAGCTGCGGGCGGTTGAACTGTTGCCCGCAGTACAGGCACAGGTGCGAATCGCGCGCGAACAGCGCGGGATTGGACAGATTCGGGGTGGGGTCGATCGCGCGGGAGCGCGCATGCCCGCGGGCGGCGATGATCGGGTGCAGGTCCAAGCCGCTTTGCAGGCCGGTGGTGCGGCAGATGCCGCCGTGGATGTGCAGGCAGGGGTCGCCCAGGGTCCAGGCCACCGCGCCACGCGCGTAGAGGCAGGAGGCGTCCTGCCAATTGATCCAGTCGAGTACGCGCCCATGGGCGTCCAGGGCCAATAACCTCACCGAGCCGGGCCGATGCAGCGTAACGATCGGCGACACCTCGGCGACCGGGGCGGACGAGGCTCCGGTATCGATCAGACCCAAGCGTGTAGTGTCTGTCTCCATCGGGAAAACAGCTTATACCCGAATCGTTACGAATTGGGTATAGGGGGTTGCGCCCCTACCCGATTCGTAACGATTCGGACAGGCATTCCACCTTAACCCCGCGCCGTTGGCGCGCCCCCTTGAACATCAAGGGGGCTTTTCTCCAGAAGGTGTATCGGGGTGGCGACCACCGGTCGGCACCTACCGACGATCAGGCGTCGGTATTCCGGCGGGCGGTCGGCACCTGCGCGGCAATCAGGTAGCCACCGACCGTTGGTCGGTGGTCTGGCAGCCGATCAGCCTTCGCCGAAATGCGCGTCGGTCATCGCCATCAACGGTTCGGCGCCGGACTGGATCGCGGCGGCGTGGCTGAGGGTGCGCGGCAGCACGCGGGCGAAGTAGAAGCGGGCCGTCTCGCGCTTGGCCTGCTTGAACGCGTCGCTCTGCGCGGAGGCCTCGGCGGCGGCGACGCTGCGGGCCCACCAGTAGGCCAGCACCACATAGCCCGAGTAGAACAGGTAATCGAAGCTGGCTGCGCCGAGTTCATCGGGGTTGGTGGCCGCGCGCTGCAGGGTCGCCATGGTCAGCTTGGCCCACTCGTCGGCCTTGGTGCGCAGCGGGGCAATGAATTCGGCCAGCGCTTCGTTGCCTTCATTGGCCTTGGTGAAGGCCTCGATCTCGGCCAGCATCAGCTTCAGCCCCGCGCCCTGGCTGGAGGCGGTCTTGCGGCCGATCAGGTCCAGCGCCTGGATGCCGGTGGTGCCTTCATACAGCGTGGTGATGCGCGCATCGCGGGCCAGCTGCTCCATGCCGTGCTCGCGGATGTAGCCGTGGCCACCGAAGCACTGCAGCGCGTTGTAGGTGTTCTCGATACCCCATTCGGTCTGGCAGGCCTTGGAGATCGGGGTCAGGAAGCTCACCAGCGTGTCCGCGCGTTCGCGCTCGCCGGCATCCTCGGCGTGGTGGGCGACGTCGATCAGGGTGGCCGCGTGCAGGGCCAGCAGGCGGCTGCCTTCGACCAGCGATTTGATGGTCAGCAGCATGCGCCGCACATCCGGGTGGACCAGGATCGGGTCGGCCGGCTTTTCCGGGTTCTTCGCACCGCTCAGCGAACGCGACTGCAGGCGCTCGCGGGCGTACTTCAGTGCGTTCTGGTAGGCCCGCTCGGACAGGCCGATGCCCTGCAGGCCGACGCCCAGGCGCGCGGTGTTCATCATGGTGAACATTGCCTGCAGGCCCTTGTGCGGCTGACCCACCAGGTAGCCTTCGGCGCCGTCGAAGTTCATCACGCAGGTGACCGAGCCCTTGATGCCCATCTTGTGTTCGATCGAGCCGCAGCGCAGCGCATTGCGCTCGCCCACCTTGCCCTCGCGATCGACCTTGAACTTCGGGGTGACGAACAGCGAAATGCCCTTGGCCCCGGCCGGTGCGTCGGGCAGCTTGGCCAGCACCAGGTGCACGATGTTGTCGGTAAGGTCGTGCTCGCCGGCGGTGATGAAGATCTTGGTGCCGGTGATCGCATAGCTGCCATCCGCGTTCGGCTCGGCCTTGGTCTTGAGCAGGCCAAGATCGGTGCCGCAATGCGGTTCGGTCAGGCACATGGTGCCGGTCCAGCGGCCGTCGATCAGCGGCTTGAGGAAGGCGTCCTGCTGCCAGGCCTCGCCATGCTGCTTGAGCGCTTCGATCGCACCGTGCGAGAGCAGCGGGAAGTTGCCCCACGCCAGGTTGGCGGCATTGATCATTTCATTGAGCGGCACGCCCAACGTATGCGGCAGGCCTTGGCCACCCAGTTCCGGTGCAGCGGTCAGACCGGTCCAGCCGCCGTCCACGAACTGGGCGTAGGCCTGCTTGAAGCCCGGCGGGGTGGTGACCTCGCCGGTCGACTGGTCGAGGACGCAGCCGATCTCATCGCCCACGCTGTTCAACGGCGCCAGCACGCTGGCACTGAAACGGCCGGCTTCTTCCAGCACGGCATCCACCACATCGGCGGTGGCATCGGTCAGGCCAAGGCGCGCGAACAGCGGCTCGACCTTGAGCACGTCATGCAGGGCGAAACGGATATCGGAAAGCGGGGCGGTGTAGCTGCTCATCGGGGACAGTCTCGATCAGTGGCGAAGGGTGGCGGAAAGGCCGCCGGTCAGCGCAGGACGCCGGGCAGGCCAGGGGCCTGGTTGAGCGTGCTGCGGCTTTCAATCTCGAAGGTGCGTTGCTTTTTTTCCTGCGGGGTGGCGCTTACCGTGCCCTTGAGCGAATAGCCCAGAGTGCGGTTGCCGGCCAGTGCATCGGCCATCACCAGGCGGGCGCCCGAGCTCGGCTTGATGTCCACGTTGACCACATCGGCCGAGACCCCGCCAATGGACAGTGCGGGCTTCAGCTGCAGCTGGCCGGCATCCTCATCGCTCACCTTCAACTGCAGCGCGACGTTGTCGAAGGTCATGGGCATGGAGCTGAAGTTCTGCAGGCGCAGCGCAACCGTCCAGCTGCCATCGGCACGCACCGTCAACTCCTGCACGCTGGCGGCCGGCTCGGAAACGCGTTTGACCGTCTTGTTGCAGGCGGTCAGGGCCAGCGAGGCGATGACGATCAGGGCAAAGGCGAGGCGGGGACGGAAGCGGTGGGACATGGCGCAATCCTCAGGCGGGTGTTGCATGGGTGTGAGCATACTACGGCGTATGGTGTTCGCGCTGCCTGCGGCAGCGAGATGCAAGGGTAGGGCACCGGGATGACGGGGCCACGTGCTTTTAGTCGTGGGGGCAGGCTGGCCCGGCGCGTGGGGTGAGGCCGGGCCGGGTCAGTCCAGCGGCGCCATCACCCGCAGCGGGGCGAGGTCATAGCCCATTGCTTCGGCACGGGCTTTGAGCTGCTCGAACAGGGCGGTATCCATGCTCGGTGAGCGCGACAGGATCCACAGGTACTTGCGGTCCGGCTCGCCGACCACTGCCCACTGGTAGCCGGGGTCCAGCGCGATCACCCAGTAATCGGCCCACACCAGCGGCGCCCAGGACAGCCAGTCCGGCACGAAACGTACCTGCAGGCGGCCGGGATGGCCCTCGATCGGGCGCGCCACGCCATCTGCTGCCACGCGGTCGCCATCGGCTTCGCGGCAGGCGTTGTGCACGCTGATCCGTCCATCGGCACGCAGGCTGTAGGTGGCGGTGATGTCGCCCACGCATTTCTTCTGGAACGACACCGGCAGGTGCGCGATCTCATGCCACTGGCCGGCATAGCGGCCCATGTCCAGCGCCTCCACCGAGGTCACCGGCGCGGCCGCCCAGGCCGACCCGGTGGCGGCAAGGGCGAGCAGGGCACTGATCAGATAGCGGCTGCGCATTGTCGACACTCCACACAAGACGCAGCGAGCTTAGGCATAGGCTGAGCGGAAATTGTGAATATTCCGTCATGCAGTGGCCGTCCCACGTCGCTGACGTGCGCGTGGCAGCGTGCGGCACCCGCGCTACCGACTGTCAGCGGAGAGTTCCCGCGTGGCGTTGCCGCTCTCGTCCAGGAAGCGCACCTTGGCATCTCCCGAGGGCGTGACCACCAACTCAAGCCGCGGCTTTCCTTGACCATCGCGCAGGGTCAGCATGGCATCGCGCGCATCAGACTTGCCAAGGAACACGCGCTCGGTGATCGCAGGAATGCCCTTCCGATGAAGTGCTTCGTCCCGCTCGGAGAAGAACGGGCGGGACAGGCCATCGGCAACGTCATTGAAGGTCAGCCCTGCGTAGTGTGTCCCCGCATCATCCACGCCCAGCAGTTGCATCTGCTGATCCTGCTGATAGCGATCAAAGGTCAGGCTCATGCCGCTGGAGGGTTTGCCGCTCTTGTCGAGCGAACCGTTGTAGATCAGCCCGCCGTTTTCCGTGCCTTCATCGTTGAAGAACAGCATGCCTGCCATCGGGCGCAGATGAGGTTGCTCCTTGTTGTGAATGACCACCCCAGGAAACAGCGTGCGATTGGAGATCGCCAGCCGCAACGTTCCGTCAGGCTCCTTGATGTTGATGCGTTGCGCATCAATGACATCAAAGCTGGCGCTGCGCTGTGACGTTGCACCCATCATCAAGGCGGCCATGGTGAGCAGGCCGGCTGCTGCGCAGCCCAGCGTCAGTCGCCGTTGGTTTCGCTGCAGATGCGCGATCTGCGCCTGCAGCACTTCGATGCTTTCGGACATCACCTCTCCCTGTGTGTGCGGCCATGGGGACGAACAAGCGCGGCCGCAGACGATCCTGTCCGCCGGGTGAGCATGCCAGCGCGTGGCGATGGACGGCAAGGCGCGCAACGGCCCGCCCGCGGAAATCATCCCTGAGCGGTGTGCCCGCTTTGCAGCGCGCGATGGATCTCCGCCTCGATCATCGCTTCATCGTCGCGTGCGGCCCAGCGGCTGATCGTGACGATCACCAGCACCGCGCCGGCCATGAAGTAGGCAGCAGGCACCACCGCCAGACTGGCCAACAGGGCAGGCGCGAGGTCGTGTGTGTGTTGCCAGTGCTTCACCACCGCCACCAGCGGAACGATGAGCAGACTGACGAACATGCCGATCATCAGGGTGCGGATGAAGGGATGCATCTGGAACGCACCTTCAAGCCGCGTGCCGCGTTCGGTGGGGATGCACTGGCCGATGAAATACGGCTTGAAAGAATTGGACACGAACGGGCGCGTCCAGCACAGGCGGATCCGTTGAGCGGAGGCCTTCCCGCGCATTCCGGCGACAGAGAGGCGCGGGCCATGCTGGATCGACTGCTTGAGGCGCAGCACGGTCACATCGATCGGGGATGTACTGTGGAAGGCAACAGGACGTTTGCCGAACAGCGCGGCGAACAAAGCACGAACCATGTGCGGAACCTCCTTCCTTGAACGCTGCGCGATGTAGCGACGCCGAACAACAGACAAAAAAAATGACCTGCATTTCTGCAGGTCATCTGAAATTGTGGTGGCCGGGGACGGAATCGAACCGCCGACACGGGGATTTTCAATCCCCTGCTCTACCAACTGAGCTACCCGGCCACTTCATCGCTGCGTTGCCGCTGGCGAGGACGCGAATAATACGGAGGTATGAGGGGTTCGGCAAGCGTTTCGGGAAAAAAATTTCACATTTGTTTCCAAACCCGTGTCCGCCCACATCCAAGTGCTTGATCCAGCGGGCCCGAGCACATCACCCAAGCGCATGAACGTCGGTTCAGGCGGATGCTTTCCGCCGGTGCAGTTGATCAGCCCGTGGTGGATCGGGCGTCGTCGGGCATGCACCACAACAGCACGATGCCGATCACCATCATGATCGCCGCCAGCACCAATGCGCCCTGGTAGCTGCCGCTGTCGCGCGCCAGCGTGCCGGCGATCGCGGGGGCGATGATCTGGGCGACGCCATAACTCAGCGTCAGCGTCGCCATCGCCTTGGCAGGATTGTGCGGGTAGTGGCGACCGACCACGGTCAGGGTCAGGCTGACGATGCCGGCGAAGGTCAGGCCGAACAGCACGGCGCTGACTGCGCCGGCCCACAGCCCGCCATCCAGCAAGGGCAATACGAAGGACGTAGCCTGCAACGCATAGGCGAGCATCAATGCACGGATCAGTCCAAGCCGGTTCGAGAGCCGATCCCAGGCAAACGTCGAGGGGATGGCGGTGAGGCCGACCAGGACCCACACCCAACTGCCGTGGCCGGCGAAGGCAGGGGTCTGCACCAGGATGGCGACGATGAAGGTCGCGCTGACCACGAAGCCGACCCCCGCGCAGAAGTACGAGGCGATCAGCAGCCAGCGCCAGCGCCGCCCGGGTGGCGGGGGAGCGTTGGCCCCAGTGGCACTGGAGATCGCTGCCGGCGGCGGCATCCATGCCCAGGCCGGGATCAGGAACACCACCGCGAGGGTGCCCAGCGCGATCCACTGCCGGGAGGACGCCAGTTGATCGGCCATCGCCGCAGCCGCCAGGCCCGAGACCGCGATCCCTACCCCGAGGCCGGCGAAGTGCAGGCCGAGCTGTGGGAGGCGCTGATGGGCGAGCAGCCAGTTGAGCACCAGCCCGGAGGCGAGCAGCAGGCCGGCGGTGCTGGACAGGCCGGCCACGAAGCGCAGCACGCCCCAGGTGGCCATGTCCGTGGTGGTGCCCATCAGGCCGGTGGATACCACTGCCAGGACCAGTCCGATGCGGTAGAAGCGGAATTTCAGCTGCATGTCGCCGACCCGGGCGACCAGCACAGTGCCGGCCAGGTAGCCCAGATAGTTGAACGTTGCCAGCCAGCCGCCGCCGGCTGCCGTGAGCCCGGCGTCGAGCCGCATCACCGGCAGCAGCGGGGTGTAGGCAAAGCGCGCCAGGCCGACCGTGAGTACCAGCGCGCAGATGCCGGCCGTGATGACCTGCCAGGCGCGGCGGGGAGGCGGGATCGAGAGTGACATGGGTGGGGAGGGCAGCGGGAAGGGCCCATGGTCCGTGGACAGAGGTGACCGCGTCTTTCGATAGAATGA
This sequence comes from Stenotrophomonas sp. TWI273, assembly GCF_039674765.1. Lineage (NCBI taxonomy): Bacteria > Pseudomonadati > Pseudomonadota > Gammaproteobacteria > Lysobacterales > Lysobacteraceae > Stenotrophomonas > Stenotrophomonas sp. TWI273. Next base: position 139,981 of record NZ_JBDJOA010000003.1, on the reverse strand, counting down.
CCCATCCTGTCGATGAGGCGTCACATGGCCACGGCGGAACCCACTGCGCCGGGTTGGCGCGAAGTCCCGGTGCCGCCGCTGCGGCGTCTGCCCTGGCCGGTGGTGGCGCGCAGCCAGCGACTGGAGGCGGGCGAGCGCTTCCCGCCGCACGTGCACGGCTGGAACCAGCTGGTCCACGCCAGCACGGGTGTGCTGCAGGCCAGCGCCGGGCAGGCACGTCACGTGATCACCCCGCAGCAGGCGCTGTGGGTGCCGACGGGCACGTCCCATCACACGGGCGCGTTGAATACCTCGGCGTTCCGCAATCTTTACGTGGCGGATGGGCCGGCACTGGGTATGCCCACGCATTGCGTGGTACTCGATGTGTCACCGCTGCTGCGCGAACTGATCATTGAACTCGATCGCACCGTGCCCGATCACGACCGCACCTACTACGCCACCTTGTGCACCCTGATCACTGCGCAGTTGCCGCGCCAGCGGCAGCACACCCGGCACCTGCCGTGGCCGCAGGATGCGCGCCTGCAGCGCTGGTGCCAGGCACTGTACGAGCAACCTGCCGATACCCGCAGCGTGGAGGACTGGGCGCCCTTGCTGGGGGCATCGCCGCGTACCCTGGCGCGCCACTTTGAACGCGAGACCGGCATGCGGCTGCGCGAGTGGCGGTTGCGGCTGCGCCTGCTGCGCGCCATCGAGTGGCTGGCGCAGGGGCGTTCGCCCACGGTAATCGCGCACGAGCTGGGCTATGCCTCGGCGTCGGCGTTCAACTACATGTTCCGGATCGAGATGGGCATGAGCCCGCTGCAATGGAAGCGCGCACGCCCTACGGCGTGACCGGGCAGGCCAGGCTGACCAGCCGCTCATCCTCGAAGCGTGCACGGATCGAGCCGTTGTCGGCCTTGCCTGCGGGCCACTCCGCTTCGGCGCCCGCACCAGGCAGGGGATTGCCCAGGTGGAAGTACACGCGGCCACGGCTGTCGCCGACCTGCACTTTGCTGCATGCCACGATAGGTGACGCCATCTCGCCGCAGTCGCCCTGCAGCAGGCACAGGCGCGTGTGGCACTTGCCTGCACCGGACGACCAATGGCCTTGCGCGGCCAGGCAACCGGGCTCGGTCGCCAGAATCGCCCAGCATGTCAGGCCGAACACCGTGGTGGCGGACATCAACACGGGCAGCAGGTAGCGGCGTCGGCTGGAGGAGGGAACGTTCATGACGCGATCATGCGCCCTGGCCGGCGGCGCGGGCAACGCATGCGCGGTGCAGCGTACGGATGGAATGCTGTGACGCCATCGGGATGATCGGTCCCTGTCGCACAAGGTGATTGCACAGCCGCGTCGTCCTGCACCGATGGAACGCTGTTTTACCCCCCGCCCGGACGTGCCTGGACGGCGTACTGTCGGGATTCCTTTTTCGTCTCCCCGGAGCGATCCTCTGATGACCGCGCTCACCAACACCCGCATCGTCCTCGCCTCGCGCCCGAACGGTGCTCCCGTCTCGTCCAACTTCCGTATCGAACACGTGCCGGTTCCCGCGCCTGGCCCGGGCGAGGTGCTGCTGCGCAATCGCTATCTGTCGCTGGATCCCTACATGCGCGGTCGCATGGAGGAGGGGCCGTCCTACGCCGCACCGGTTGCGCTGGATGCGGTGATGGAAGGGCGCACCGTTGCTGAAGTGCTCGCCTCCAACCATCCCGGTTTCGCCATCGGCGAGCATGTGCTGGCTCCGGGCAACTGGCAGACGCATGCCGTCATCGACGGCGATCAGCTCAGCCGCAAGCTGGAAGACAACGGCCTGCCGATCAGCACTGCACTGGGCGTGTACGGCATGCCCGGATTCACGGCGTACGTGGGCCTGCAGGAAATCGGCAAGCCGCAGCCGGGCGAAACGCTCGTGGTGGCGGCTGCCAGCGGCCCGGTGGGCGCGACGGTGGGTCAGATCGCCAAGCTGCAGGGTGCGCGCACGGTGGGCATTGCCGGTGGCGAGCAGAAGCGCGCGTATCTGGAAACACTGGGCTTCGATGTAGCGCTGGATCACCGCGCCGACGATTTCGCCGCGCAGTTGCGTGCGGCGGTGCCCGACGGCATCGATGTCTACTTCGAGAACGTCGGGGGACACGTCTTCGATGCGGTCGCGCCATTGCTCAACGACTTCGCGCGCATTCCGGTCTGCGGCACGATCGCCACCTACAACGCGCGCGGTGCGGTGTTGCCCGGGCCGGACCGGCTGCCGGGTTTCATGAGCCAGGTGCTGCGCCAGCGCCTGACCGTGCGCGGCTTCATCCAGTCGGATCTGCACGCCTTCTTCCCTGCGTTCCTGCGCGACATGGGGCAGTGGCTGAAGGACGGCCGCGTGCAGTATCGCGAGGACATCGTGCAGGGACTGGAACGCGCGCCGGAGGCCTTCTTCGGACTGCTCAAGGGCCACAACTTCGGCAAGCTGGTGGTCAAGCTGGATTGAGCGGCGCGGGGCATGTGAGTGCGACGTGTGCAAGGCCGTGCCGATCGTGATTCGTGCATCACGATCGGCCGGTTAGCCTGCGGATGAAGGCCCCGTACCGGGAACCGCACAAGTGAGTAGACCCATGGCAGACACCAAGCCCAGCGAACACGGCAAGCAGGAAGGCATCGAAGAGAGCCAGCAGGACCGCAAGCAGGATGAAACCGCCAAGCAGCGGCCGGGGCAGACCGATCAAGCGATCCACGATGCAGGCACGCGCCGGCCGGAGCGCAAGGACACTCCCGAGGGCGCGTGAGCAACTGCGCGAAGGCTGTGAAAACAAGAGCGCCCCGGGAAGCTGATTCCCGGGGCGTTCTGTTGAATAGTGGTGGAGCCAAGGAGGATCGAACTCCTGACCTCGTCGATGCGAACGACGCGCTCTCCCAGCTGAGCTATGGCCCCACGGATGCTGCTGCTGCGTGGCGTCACCGGCCTCGGCCGTACCCCGCAATGCGCCTAGTCTAGCGCCGACCGGCGGCGCCTGCCAAGTGGGGCCTGCGTTCGGCTCAGTGCCTGCCGCGCGCCGCGGCGGGCGCGCGTTCCACCTGCTGCAGCAGGGATTTGTCCAGTTTGGCGGCCACGCCGACGCTGCGCCCGGCCAGGTTGGCCACCACGAAGCTGACCGAACTCCCCAGCACCTGGGCCGTCTCGGACAGGCTCAACCCGTAGTCCTGTTCCAGCCACTGCGCCATCCCGGCGGTCGCTGCGCGCAGGGCCTCATCCAGCGAGCCGGCCTGGCCCAGGACCATCAACTGCGTGGCCGATTCCACCCGCGGCGCTGACTGCGCCCGGGACTTGATCACCTCCACGCTGAAGTCCACGTCCATCGAGGTCTCCAGCGCGTACTGCGAGGTTTCGCCATCGCCCTGCAGTGCGTGCGCATCACCCAGGTAGAGCAGGGCGCCGGGCTGGGATACCGGCAGATACACGGTCGCGCCCTCGCGGATTTCGTTGAAGTCCATGTTGCCGCCGAAGCGGCCGGTGTCGCCGGTGGAGATCGGCGCGTTGCCGAACCCAGGTGCCACCGCCAGCCCGCCGAGCATCGGCCTGACCGGCACCCAGAAGTCCTTGAGCTTGCCGGTGGCCGCCTCTGGACGGGCACGGCCGCGTTCGCGGTCCAGGGTCCAGCGCACCGGTTTGTCCAGCGCGGTGGCCTTCGCCGCCAGGGCCGGTGTCAGCGCGCGTCCCACGATGCTGTCCAGGCTGTCGGCGTAGTCACGGTTCAAGCGCAGGCGTTTGATGTGGATCGCCAGCACATCGCCGGGCTCGGCCTCCATCACATAGAACGGCCCCGTCTGCGGATTGCCGAACAGCGCCCGGGTCTGGCCCTTGGCGTCCACGCCGCCGGAATCCAGCGTCGTGGTGCGCACGCTGTCGCCCGGCCAGATCGTCAGCACGGGTGCGCGGTGGGGTGAGAACTCGTTCGAATAGGAGGTGGGCACGAAGTCATGCTGGCGGGGGCCGCTGGCCGGCCGCTCGGGCAGACGGCGCGCGCTGAAGGGATGCATCGCGCGTCGCTCGCTGGCGTTGGTGTCGGGATAATCGGCCGTACCGCGCAGGGTCGTGCCGGTCTGCTCGCCGCGGAAGCGATAGGTCGCGCCATCGCCGCCGGTGACGACAAACGCCAGCGCGTTGCCCTGGCGGCTGCCCTGCAGGGTGTCCCCATCGAAGCGCCCCTCCACCGGACCCTGCTGGTCGGGCAGGCTGAGCAGCTGGTAGGCCGGGTTTCCCCACAGGTCGGTGGTGACCAGCCACTGTGCGGGCGGTTCGGCGGCCTGGGCGGCCGAGGCGGACAACAACAGGAGCAGGCAGGCCAGGTGGCGAGAGGACATGCAGAGATCTCGTGGATGACCGGTTCAGTGTTCGCCGCCGCTGCCAGGGCGACAAGTGCCGGGCGACACGTGACCGATGGCCCGGAAAGCGTCACACGCGAATCCCGCCCTTCCGGCGCGCGCCTTGGCCGGGCATAATCCGCGCCAGAAAACGCGGCCGCATAGCCAGTGGACCAGGGGGGCCGGACAGCCGTCGCCCACAACGCCCTGACACCAATCTGCAACATCCAGCCAATACCGTGCCGCATCGCTGTCTCCACAGCGATGTCGATTTCCTATGGTGCCCGGCCATCGCGCCGGCTGCCCCGATCTGTACTACCCGAGACCTCTGCATGCCCGCTCTACGCCACGCCCCTGTGTCGACGCGTCTTCTCTCCCGTTCCCTCTCCACCACCGCCGTGCTGCCGCGCCGCCGCGCGCTGGCGCTGGCCTGCGCGTCCGCTGCGCTGATGCTGTCCGCTGCCGCCTCGGCGCAGGACGCGCAGTCCGCCAGCGCCACCTCGCTGGACACCATCACCGTCACCGCCGACCACCGCGAGCGCAACCTGCAGGACGTGCCGGTCTCGGTCGGCGTGGTGCAGGGCGAGAAGATCCGCGACTACACCGCTGGCGGCGATGACACCCTGCTGGCGCTGTCGGGCAAGGTGCCCAGCTTCTACGCTGAAACCACCACCGGCCGCATCTTCCCGCGCTTCTACATCCGTGGCCTGGGCAACATCGATTTCTACCTGGGTGCCTCGCAGCCGGTGTCGATCATCCAGGACGACGTGGTGCTTGAGCACGTGGTGCTGAAGTCCAACCCGGTCTACGACGTGGACCAGATCGAAGTGCTGCGCGGCCCGCAGGGCACGCTGTTCGGCCGCAACACCACCGCCGGCATCGTCAAGTTCGACACGATCAAGCCGAGCCAGGACTACAGCGGCCGCGTGCAGGCCAGCTATGGCTCGTACGGCAGCGTGGCCATCGATGGCGGCTTCGGCGGCCCGATCAACGACATCGCCTCGTTCCGCGTGTCGGCGCTGTACCAGCACCGCGATGATTACGTCGACAACACCTACCGCGGCCCGAGCGCCGATGGCACGGTCTCGCCGAAGAAGAACGCGATGGGCGGCTTCGACGACCGCAACGTGCGCGCGCAGCTGCTGCTGCAGCCGAGCGACAACTTCTCGCTGCTGGCCTCGGCCCACGCACGCGATTACGACGGCACCTCGACCCTGTTCCTGCGCAGCGCGCTGACCAAGGGCTCCAACAAGACCGACGTGCCGCGCGACCAGGTCGCCTACGACGAAGCCGACAACAACCCGCAGGCCTACAAGACCTACGGCGGGTCGGTGAAGGCGATCTACGACTTCGGCAACGTCTCGCTGACCTCGATCACCGCCTACGAAACCACCTCCGGCTACAGCCGCGGTGACACCGACGGCGGCGCCGCCGTGAACTATCCGGTCAACGGCGTGCCGAACGGCTACGGCCAGTCGATGGGCCAGATCCGCGATCTGGACCAGTGGACCCAGGAATTCCGTCTGGCCAACGCCGATGACAACCGCCTGAAGTGGCAGGTCGGCGCGTTCTACTTCGACGGCCGCGACACCACCGATTTCTACCAGCGCGCCTGGTTCCTGCAGGGCAATGCCCGCAATCCGAACAACTGGGTGCGCCTGCGCAACGTCAACACCTCCTGGGCTGGTTTCGGCCAGGTCAGCTATGACGTGACCGACAAGTTCACCCTGACCGCCGGCCTGCGCCAGACCAAGGACGAGAAGAAGACCCGTCTGCTCAAGACCGCCGATACCGCCGCTGGTGCCGTGACCTACAAGGGCCGCACCTACGTGGAGATGTCCGACACCACGCCGAGCTGGGACCTGAGCGCGATGTACGCGTTCAACCCGCAGCTGAGCGTGTATGCGCGCGTGGCCCGCGGCTTCCGTGGCCCGACCATCCAGGGCCGTTCGGCTGTGTTCAATGCCGATTTCACCACGGCGAACTCGGAAACCATCCTGTCCTGGGAAGCCGGCATCAAGAGCAGCCTGTGGGACAACCGCCTGCGCGTGAACGCCGCCGCGTTCACCTACGTGGTCAATGACATCCAGCTCAACGGCAACGATTCGGACGGCAACGGCGTGCTGTTCAACGCCGACAAGGCCAAGGCCTATGGTCTGGAAGCGGACATGGAGCTGCGCCCGATCCCGAACCTGGCCCTGAGCGCCGGTGTCAGCCTGCTGCACAGCAAGATCCAGGACGACCGCGTGTACGCGCAGGTCTGTGCCCTGAACGGCGCCGTGGTGTGCACCGTGAATGACCCGACCATCAAGGTCGGTGCCAACACCTTCGCGCAGATCAACGGCAACCCGTTGCCGAACGCACCGAAGTACAACATCAACCTGGCCGCGCGTTACGACATGCCGGTCAATGACAGCGATGTGTTCTTCGTCTCCACCGATTGGAACAAGCAGGGCTATACCAGCTTCGTGCTGTACGACTCGGCCGAGTTCAACTCCAAGGGTAGCTTCGAAGGCGGCCTGAAGCTGGGCTACTCTGCCAACTACGGTGCCTGGGAAGTGGCGCTGTTCGCGCGCAACATCACCAATGAGAAGAACCTCAAGGGTGTGATCGAGAACTACATGGCCGCGGTCTACAACGAACCGCGCACCGTGGGTGTGTCGCTCAACATGAACTGGTAAGACACGCGATCGCCGGTGCCGCAGGGCACCGGTGAGCGTGATGCGTGTTCCGACAACGCCCCGCACCTGCGGGGCGTTGTCGTTTCTGTTACTTGGCGGGCGCCCCGGCTGCAGCGGGCGCCAGCTCGGCGAACAGTCCGCCCAGCACGCCCATGGTGGCCTGGTCGGCGCCCATGTCTTCGGCGGCATTTGCGATGGCGATAACGCCGTTGTTCTGGCCAGGGAACAGCACCACCCAGGCCAGCCAGTTGCCGTCCGAGCCGCCGTGCACCAGCACCGGCCCCTGGCGACCGGCGATCGACGGCTGCACGCCCCAGTCCAGCCCGGAGCCACTGCCCGGCTGAACGGTCTGCATCAGCGCGTAGGACGCCGCTGTCAGCAACCTGCCTTTGCCCTGGCTGCCCGCGAGCTGATCGATGGCGAACAGCGCCAGATCGTGCAGTCGCATATGCAGGTTGCCGGCGGCAGTGTAGAGCGGCGGCACCCCGTCCTCGGCCTTCTGCGGCGCGGTGGTCACCGGCTTGCCGCCGCGATGGCCCACCGGTTGCCCGGCCGGAGTGGGGCCGAACCCGGCACCGGTCATGCCCAGCGGCTGGAACACTTCGCGCTGCATCAGCGTTTCCACGTCCTTGCCCGTGGCACGTTCGGCGATCACCGCCGCGATCAGGAAGCCGCTGTTGCTGTAGGCGAATTCGGTGCCGGGCGGATGCACCGGCGCTTCGGCCAGGGCTGCCTTGACGTAAGCCTCGCGCTGCACGGGCAGGGCCCGGCTATCGACGAAGAACGCGTCCAGCGCGGCGGCGTCGGTGAGGTTTTCCGGCAGGCCGGCGCGGTGCGAGAGCAACTGCACGAGGGTGACGCTGCGGTAGGCCGGCTGCATCTGTGCGGCGAGGTCGGGCAACAATGTCGACAGCGGCGCATCCCAGCCCAACACGCCCTGTTCGACCAATCGCGCGATCATGGCCACGGTGATCGGTTTGCCGGTGGAGCCGATCATCCATTGATCCTCCGTGGTGACCGGCGTGGACGCATCGTTGCGGCGGACGCCCCGCACGGCATGTTCAGCGACCTTGCCATCGCGGATGACCAGCACGCCCATGGCCGGTGTGGCGGTGCCCTGCAGGGCCTGCGCGAGCCGTGCGTTCAGATCACCGGCAGCGCTGGCCGTGGTGGCCGCCAGCAGCAGGGTCATGCCGAGCCAGCGGTGCAGGCGGCGCGTGGTGCGGCGAGGGGTGGGGGCGTTCCTTCGAGTCGCGATCAGATGCATGGGAGTCCTTTGCGCAGCCGCGTGGGCAGAACCTGCGCCGGCGGCACGGTCCTGCGGGATGCCGTGTCCGGACCGCGCCTGGAGCAGGCGGGGAACGGTGCGTGCGATTCACTCTTGCATGCGTTTCAGACCCGCGTATGTGTCTGCAGTCATGCCGATGGCGGCAGGTCAAAAGGGTGACGCGATCCGTTCAGGAATCGACGGCGTTGCGCCGTCGTCAGTGCACTGAAACGCTGGGCGAGGCGGTGCATCGGTGCGGTGAGATCCGCGCCGATGCACGAAGGTCAGGCCGCCGGCGGCAACAGCGGCGAGAGGATCGGCTCCAGCTGCGCCTGGCGCCAGCCCGCGAGCGCGGCCGGCCATTGGCGGTTTTCCAGATAGCTTTCCAGATGCTTGCGCGAGGCGAGCACCCCATCAGGCAGCCCGAGTTCGGCGCTGCGCGCGCTGACGGCATCCTGCAGCCGCTTGAGCGCCTGCTTGTTGGCATCGTTGGCCGGCAGCGCCAGCGGTGCCTCGGCTTCGTCGGCCAGCGGGGTGGACAGCGCCTGCCACACCTGGGCGGCCAGTTTGCGCGGAGCCTTGGGGAAGCCTTCCATCAGCTTGGACAACGCCTCCACATCGGCCGGCGGGGTGCGTGCGAGCACGGCAGCCAGTTCGTTGTCGAGTACCCAGCTGCGCGGCTTGTCACTGGCGCGCGCCTGCACGTCGCGCCAGCGCAGCAGCCGCAGCAGGCGCAGCTGCGCGGGGGTATCCATGAACTGTGCCGAGCGCATCGCCACGTGCGGCCAGCGCTCTTCATCGTGTTCGACACTGGCGAGCAGCCGCTCGGCGTCGTCCTGCAGCCATTGGCGGCGGCCCAGTTCTTCCAGGCGGGCCTCGATGGTGTCGTGGATCTGGAACAGGTATTCCACGTCGTCGGCGGCGTACTCCAGCTGCGCCTCCGAGAGCGGGCGGCGCATCCAGTCCGAGCGGGTTTCGCCCTTGGCCAAGGTGACGCCGGTGACTGCCGTGACCAGTTTCTGGTAGCCCATGCCGCCGCCGATGCCGGCCAGCGACGCACCGATCTGGGTATCGAACAGCGGCCGCGGCAGCACGCCGCAGGCGACCTTGAAGGTGACCAGGTCTTCGCTGGCGCTATGCATGATCTTGAGGATCGAGGTGTCGGCCAGCCACGGGGCCAGCGCCGCGTTCATGCCGGGGATCAGCGGGTCGATCAGCAGGATTTCATCACCGACCGCCATCTGCACCAGCGCCAGTTGCGGCCAGTAGGTGCGTTCGCGGATGAATTCGGTGTCCAGGCCGATGCGGGTGGGGCGCTGGCGGTAGCGCTCGTCCAGTTCCGCCGGGGTTTTGATCCAGTAAGCCACGTGGGATTCCATGTACTGCAAAGGGGTGCTCAGGTCGGGGAGGATAGCCTAACGCCATGCGATGCCATGCCATGTCCGGCATCCCGCCGTGCGGTGATGAACGCCCGGGCCGGGGACGGTCGCCCCCCGCGACGGTGGCGATTATGATGATCCCCTGCCTGCGCCTGCGGCATGCCCCCTGGATCGCCATCCCGCCCCGGGCGGCGGCTTGCGACGTGGCGTGGGCACCAGCAAGACGATGACACGCCCCAAGGACCCCCATTTGCGACCGTCAGGCCCATTGCCGCTGCTGTTCACTGCTCTGTTGGGCATGCTGGCCGCATGTTCTCCCGCGCCCGCGCCCGCGCCGGCACCGTCGGCAGCGCCGGCGGCCAAGCCGGCTGCCGCACCGGCCAAAGCGAGCGCGCCGGTGGCGCAGGTCACCATCGGAGGCGAGGACGCTGCCGAGACGGTGGAGCGCTGGCAGCCACCTGCCGTCACCCTCGTTGACGACGACGTTGTCCAGGCTCGCCGCGACGCCGCAGGCGCCTTCGAGGAGGACCGGCTGTACCGCACCGCCGAGGACGCGATCCCGATCTGGCTTGCCCTGCTGCAGCACGACCCCAAGGACCGCGTGGCCGAGGCCGGGCTGAAACGCGCGCGGCAACGCCTGCTGCAGGAGGCGTCCGCCTTGTTGCAGCGGCCGCTCAAGCAGCGCGAGGCCTTGGCCCAGGCCAGCGAGATGGCCCTGGTACTGCTGACCCTGGCGCCGGACGATCCCAAGGTGCGCGAGCTGCAGTCGCGGGTGGAAATTGCCCAGCGCGTGGTGGCGTACAACCGCGCCGGCGAAGACGATCTGCGCGCGGACCGCATCGGCGAAGACGGCGATGGCGCCATTCCCAATTTCCGTGAAGCACTCGCACTAGACGCGGACAACCCCCGCGCCCGGCAAGGACTGGCAGCGGCCGAGAGCGCGCTGATCCGGCGTGCCGAGACGGCGGCGCTGGCGGCCGATTTCGCGACGGCCGGTACCTGGCTGGCCGAAGCGGCCAAGGTCCGGGACTCCTCCATCACCATTGCCGACGCCTTCGAACGTATCGAGAAGATCCGCTCCGACACCCTGGTGCGGCTGCGTAACGAGGGTCTGCGCGATCTGGCCACGCCACAGGGACTCAAGCCGGCCCGGCAGAAGCTGGAAGATGCCCTGCGCATCGCGCTGCCCGGTGATCCTGTCGTGGGGCAGCTGCGCGAGCGCATCGAACTGGTCACCCATTACGGCAGCTTCCGGCCGCGGCAGGTGTTCAGCGATGCGCTGCGCGATGGCGGCCGCGGGCCGCAGATGATCGTGGTGCCGCACGGCGGGTTCCAGATGGGCGCGGCCGAGAACGAGCTCGGCGCGACCGATGCAGAGAAGCCCGCGCACTACGTGCGCTTCGAGCGCGGCTTCGCGATGTCGATCACCGAAGTGACGGTCGCCGATTTCCGCCGCTATGTGCAGGCTACCAAGGCCCGCCCCCGGGCCACCCGGCGCGGCCATTCGATCGTGTATGACGAGCGCAGCGGCAACTTCGTCCGGCGCAGCGGGGTGGACTGGCAGTCCGATTACAACGGGGCCGAGGCGATCGCCAACCTGCCGGTGATGCACGTCAGCGTGCGCGATGCCGAGAATTACGCGACCTGGCTGTCCGAACAGACCGGGCGCTCCTACCGGTTGCCCAGCGAGGCCGAATTCGAGTACGCGCTGCGCGCCGGCAGCAGCGGCCGGTATCCATGGGGTGATGCGGGCACGCCGCCCGCGCGCGCGGGCAATTTCACCGGGGCCGAGGATGTCTCGCCCTCCGGACGGCACTGGTACAACGCCTTCGTCGGCTATGGCGATGGGTATTGGGGGCCGGCCCCGGTGGCCAGCTTCGATCCCAATCCGTGGGGTCTGCACGACATTGCCGGCAACCTCAGCGAATGGGTGGCCGACTGCTGGCATGCCAGCTACCGGCGGGCGCCGTCCGATGGCGTCGCGTGGTTCAACCCGGGCTGCCGGCAGCGCGTGATCCGCGGTGGCAACTGGGCCAATGCGCCGGCACAGACCCGCGCGGCGTGGCGGCAATCGCAGGATTCGGACACCACCAGCGCACGGATCGGCTTCCGGCTGGTCCGTGGCATCTGAGGATGTCCCCGATGTGAGGTGACGGGATTTCACCCGGCCCCCCGGCGCGCGCTCTAGGATTGGCACAGTGTCGGGCAGGGTGCCGCGGCCATCTCAGGAACCACGCGCATGCGCAACGATCCATTCGGCGGTCAGCAGCAGGGCCGCGCCCGGCGGCCAGGCCTGTTCGGCAACATCCGCTGGTGGGTGCTGCTGGCGTTTGCCGGCTATGCCGCGTTCTACTGGTTCTCCAACCGTGCGGTGGATCCGTATACCGGCGAAAGCGTGTTGATCGACAGCTCGCTTGATGCGACCCAGGAAAAGGCGCTGGGCCTGCAGGCCTACCAGGAGATCCTGGCGCAGGAGCGACCGCTGGATCCCAGTGCGCCACAGTCACGCGAAATCCAGGCGATCGCCCAGCGCCTGATCGCCAAGGTGGACGTCGTGGAAACCGCGCTCGCCGAAGAGCATGGCCTGAAGCCTGCGCACTTCGCGCGGGAGTTCGAATGGGAGGTCAACGTGATCCCGTCCGACCAGGCCAATGCGTTCTGCCTGCCAGGCGGCAAGATGGCGGTCTACACGGGGCTGATCCCGGTGGCGCGGACGGTGGACGCGATGGCGGTGGTGATGGGGCATGAAATCGCGCACGCCTTGCTGCGGCACGGTGCCCAGCGGATGGCCCAGCAGAAAATGACGCAGATCGGACAGATGGCCGGTGCCGCCAGCGGCATGGACCCGCAACAGCAGCAGATGATGATGTCGGCGATGGGCTACGGCTACCTGCTGCCGTACGCGCGCAGCCATGAGACCCAGGCCGATGAAGTGGGCCTGATGCTGGCCGCGGCCGCGTGTTTCGATCCGCAGGAAGCCATTCCGCTGTGGGAGCGGATGGGGCAGGCCAGTGGGGGGCAGTCAACGTCGGAATTCGCGTCCACGCATCCCAACCCGGGCACGCGCATCCAGAACCTGCAGGCGTTGATGCCCAAGGCGATGGAGTACCGGCAGAAATTCTGCGAAAGCGCAGGGCGTTGAAGGCGAACTGCGCAGCAGTGTAGGCGTGGCGGATCAGCGCGCCGGTTCGTTGACCGTTACGTCGATCACGCCGTCCTGCACGCGTGCCTTGAGCGTGTCGCCCGGGCGCACCTGCAACGGCGAACGCACCAGACTGCCATCGTCCTCGCGGGTCAGGATCGCGTAGCCACGCGCGACGGTGGCCAGCGGGCTGACCGCCTCCATCGAACGGGCGAGCGCACGCAGGCGCAGGGCGTCGCGCTGCAGCTGGCGGCCGATCGCACTGTCCGCACGCGGCTGCAGGCGCTGCAGGCGCTCACGCAGGGCATCCAGCCGGCGCTGCGGATGACCGCTGCGCAGCACGGCCGCTGCGTGGCGCAGCTGGGCCAGACGGCCCTGATGCTGTGTCGTCCACGCCGCGTGCAGACGGCGCGCGACGTCCTGCTGGCGGCGCTGCAACAGCTGCAGGCGTGATTGCGGGCTCTGCGCGTTGAGGCGGAGCAGGGCACGGTCCGCGCGCTGCATGGCCTGTCCCAGGCTGTGCCGCTGCAGCTGCGCCAGACGCGCGTCGAGGCGACGCACACGCAGCAGCAGGTCACGCTGATCAGGCACCAGCAGTTCGGCCGCGACCGACGGCGTCGGCGCGCGCAGATCGGCGGCGAAGTCGGCCAGGCTGAAGTCGGTTTCGTGACCCACGGCAGACACCACCGGGGTCTGGCTGGCCGCGATCGCGCGGGTCAGCTGCTCATCGTTGAAGGCCCAGAGATCTTCCATCGAGCCGCCACCGCGGGTCAGCAGGATCACGTCATAGCGGCCGCTGGCATCGGCGCCACGCAGCAGCGAGGTGATCTGCGCGGCAGCGCTGTCGCCCTGCACCAGGCTGGGCAGCAGATCGACCTCGAGCATCGGGAAACGCCGTTCAAGGACGCTCAGCACGTCGCGTACCGCCGCGCCGGTGGGCGAGGTGATCACCGCCAGGCGACGCACATGCGCCGGCAGCGGGCGTTTGCGCTCCGGCGCGAACAGGCCCTCGGCCTCCAGGCGCGCCTTGAGCTGCTCGAAGGCGCGCCGCAGGGCGCCTTCGCCGGCTTCTTCCATGTGGTCGAGCACCATCTGGTACTCGCCGCGGGCTTCGTACAGGGTCAGCCGGCCACGCGCGAGCACGCGCATGCCTTCGCGCGGCACGAACTTCAGCCACTGGCTCTTGGGCTTGAACAACGCCGCGCGGATCTGCGACCGCGCGTCCTTCAGCGTGAAGTACATATGGCCCGAGGCCGGGCGCGTCACGCTGCCCAGCTCGGCCTCCACCCAGATCAACGGGAATGCGCCCTCCAGCAGGTCGCGGGCCAGGATGTTGAGCTGGCTGGGCGTGAGAATCTGCGCGCTGCGGTCCATGGAGGAATCAGGCCAAACGGTACGAACGGGGGGCCATGGTCGCACGTCGGCGGCAATGCTTCATCCCGCGGCGGCGCGGTCGGCGTGCTGCTGCAGCGCCCAGGCCACATGCTCGCGCACGATCGCCGAAGGATGCTCGCGTCGTGCCTGCAGCGCGGCCAGCGTCTCGGCATGGGCAGGTGCATTGCCCAGCGCCACGGCGATGTTGCGCAGCCAGCGTTCATGCCCGCTGCGGCGGATCGGGCTGCCCTCGGTGCGGCGCAGGAACTCGTCTTCTTCCCAGGCGAACAGCTGGGCGAGCGAGGCGGTGTCCAGATCGTTGCGCGCGCGGAAATCCGGCTCGTCGGTGCGCTTGGCGAACTTGTTCCAGGGGCAGACCAGCTGGCAGTCGTCGCAGCCGTAGATGCGGTTGCCCATCGCCGTGCGCATTTCCTCGGGAATCGCGCCGTCGTGTTCGATGGTGAGGTAGGAGATACAGCGGCGTGCATCCAGGCGGTGCGGGGCGATGATCGCCTGGGTCGGGCAGACATCGATGCAGCGCGTGCAGGTGCCGCAGTGTGCGGTGGCCGGTGTATCCACCGGCAGCGGCAGGTCGACGTAGATCTCGCCGATGAAGAACCACGAGCCGCCCTGTTTGTCGATCAGGCAGGTGTGCTTGCCGATCCAGCCAAGCCCGGCATTGCGGGCGAGCGCGCGCTCCAGCACCGGGGCCGAATCAACGAACACGCGGTAGCCGAACGGCCCGATCTCGGCGGCGATGCTGTCGGCGAACTTCTGCAGCCGGTTGCGCATCAGCTTGTGGTAATCGCGGCCCAGCGCGTAGCGCGCCACGTAGGCGCGGTCACCATCGTGCAGGGTGGCCCAGGCTTCAGCGTCGTCCTTGTGGCCGTAATCCATGCCGACCGAGATCACCCGCACCGTGCCCGGCAGCAGTTCGTCCGGCCGGGCGCGCAGCGTGCCGTGGCGCGCCATCCACTCCATCGTGCCGTACAGGCCCTTGCCCAGCCAATCGGCCAGGTGCGCCTCGTCTTCGCGCAGATCGATGCCGGATACCCCGCAGCGCTGGAAGCCGTGCACGCGCGCGATCGCACGGATGCGTTCGGCGGCACGGGCCAGATGGACGGGGGCGGGCAGGGGAACGGCGGACATGGCCTGGGCGGAAACGGAGCCTGGGGAGGGCGCGACACGGCTGCGCCTGGGCGACAAGTATAGAATCCCGGCATGCCCGAGCTTGCTGAACTGTTCGATATCGCCGCTGCGCGCCGCCTGGATGCGCAGGCCAGTGCCTTGCTGGGCGATGGGGGGGCCTCGCTGATGGAGCAGGCCGGCCAGGCCGCCTGGCACTGCCTGCTGGAGCGCTGGCCGCAGGCGCAGCGCATTGGTGTGGTGGTGGGGGCCGGCAACAACGGCGGCGATGGCTACGTGCTGGCCCGTCTGGCCCGTGAAGCCGGCCGCCTGGTAACGGCGCTGCGGCTGGACGCCGATGCGCCAGCCACGACGTTGGCGCAGCGGGCCGAGCAGGCGTTCATCGCCACCGGCGGTGCGGTGGCGCGCTTCGATGGGGCGCTCCCGCCGGTAGACCTGCTGGTGGACGCGCTGTTCGGCATCGGCCTGAACCGCGCGCCGGCCGGTGCCGCGGTGGATCTGATCACGGCCATCAACGGCGCTGGCGTGCCGGTGCTGTCGCTGGACGTGCCCAGCGGCGTGGATGCGCGCACCGGTCACGTGCCGGGCATTGCCATCCGCGCCACGGTCACCCTGCAGTTCATCGTGCGCCACCAGGGGCTGTATACCGGCGCAGCGCTGGAGCATGTCGGCGGTCGCCGCCTGGCCGCGCTGGATCTGCCCGCGGACGCTGGCGAAGGCGTGCAGTACAGCGCCGAGTGCTGGCAGCAACCGCGCCTGCGCGCGCAGCTGCCGG
This sequence comes from Stenotrophomonas sp. TWI273, assembly GCF_039674765.1. Taxonomy (NCBI): domain Bacteria; kingdom Pseudomonadati; phylum Pseudomonadota; class Gammaproteobacteria; order Lysobacterales; family Lysobacteraceae; genus Stenotrophomonas; species Stenotrophomonas sp. TWI273. Next base: position 123,890 of record NZ_JBDJOA010000003.1, on the reverse strand, counting down.
CGCGACGCGCCAACACCCACAAGGGCGAATCCGGCCACGTGCTGTGCGTGGGCGGCAACCTCGGCAGCGGCGGCGCGGTGATGCTGGCCAGTGAATCGGCGTTGCGCGCGGGCGCAGGGCTGGTGAGTGTGGCGACGCAGCCACCGCATGTGGCACCGCTGCTGGCGCGCCTGCCCGAAGCGATGGTGCATGCCGTCCAGGACGCGCAGGAACTGCAGGCCCTGCTGCCCCGCGCGGGGGTGGTCGCGATCGGGCCTGGCCTGGGCCAGGACGACTGGGCGCACGAACTCTGGCGCCAGGTGCTGGCCAGCGGCAAGCCGCTGGTGGTCGATGCCGACGCCCTGAACCTGCTGGCCAAGGCGCCGCAGCCGCTCCATGACGCGATCCTGACCCCGCACCCGGGCGAGGCCGCGCGCCTGCTCGGGCTGAGCACCGCGCAGGTGCAGGCCGACCGCTTCACGGCGGCCAAAGCGCTGGCCGAGCGTTTCCACGCGGTGGTGGTGCTCAAGGGCGCCGGCACCGTGGTCGCCGCGCCCGATGCGCTGCCGCGGGTGATGGCCGCCGGCAATCCCGGCATGGCCGTGGGTGGCATGGGCGACCTGCTTACCGGCATCATTGCCGCCCTGCGCGCGCAGGGGCTGGGCGCCTTCGATGCCGCCAGCACCGGCGCATTGCTGCACAGCCTGGCCGGCGATGCCGCCGCCAGTGACGGCCAGCGGGGCCTGCTTCCCACCGATCTGCTGGCGCCGCTGCGCCGGCTGGTCAATCCGGACGTTTGAACATGATCGAGTTTTTCCTCGCGCAGACCGAAGACACCGACCTGCTCGGGCAATGGCTGGCCGCGACCCGGCCGCCGCAGGCGGTGATGCAGCTGCAGGGCGACCTGGGGGCCGGTAAATCCACCCTGGCCCGCGCACTGCTGCGCGCGCTGGGCGTGCAGGGGGCGATCCGCAGCCCGACCTACACCCTGGTGGAGCGCTACGCGCTGGCCGACGGCCACGAGGCCTGGCACCTGGATCTGTACCGGATCGGCAACGCACAGGAGCTGGATTTCCTCGGGCTGGACGAGGGCAGCGCCTCGCTGTGGCTGGTCGAGTGGCCCGAGCGCGGTGCCGGTGCCTTGCCGCCGACCGACCTCGAAGTGGCCCTGGATATCCAGGGACAGGGGCGTCGCGCCCGGCTCACCGCGACCAGTCCGGCCGGTCGTGAATGGCTCGCTCGGCTGCCCCAAGGGGGTGACTTGCAGGCCCTTTCTGTCGGCTGACACTAGGAAACACCGGCAGGTTACGGATTATTAAGGGAAAAGTAGTTGCATTTCATTCAGCGCGGTGATTGAATCCAGACCCATGCCAATGGGGAAATCACTCGCCGCCCTCTGCACTGCCGTCGGACTCTGTCTGGCGAGCGCGCTGTCGTGGGCGGGCGAAGTCCGCCAGGTGGCCGTGGAGACCGGTGCGACCGGTACCCGTGCGGAGATTTCGCTGGCCGGCAGCGGGGGCTACAAGACCCTGTCGCTGGCCGGTCCGAACCGCCTGGTGGTGGATTTCCCGGACTCCAGCGCGATCCGCAACCTCAAACTGCCTGCGCCCAAGGGCGTGGTCACCGCTGTCCGCACCGGGCAGCCGGTGCCAGGTACGTTCCGCGTGGTGTTCGATCTGGCCGAATCGGTCGCGCCGTTCCGCCCGCAGATGATCAAGCAGGGCAATGAGTCGCGCTTGGTGATCGAGTGGCCGGGCGATGCGCCGGCCGCGCCCACCGTTGCCAGTGCGCCCGCGCCCACCGCGGCCGCAGCGCCTTCGCCCACGCCAGCGGCGTCGATGCCGGCCGCCGCGCCGGCACCGACCCCCGCACCGACCGCCGCCCAGACTGCACAGGCACGCAGCGATGCCGCGCGCGCCACCGCCTTGCTGACCGCGTCGGTACGCCAGCAGGCCAGCGCCACGGTCGCCACCTCGGCGCCGGGCCCGGCTGCCGCGACGGCCACCACCGTCAACGTCGCTGCGGCTGGGACCGCCAACGCGGCCAGCAACAGCGCGTCGCCGGCCGCGATCCTGGCCGGTCAGTCGACCCCGGCGGTCGTGGCCAGTGCGCCGGTTCCCGCGCCCGCGCCGACCCCGGCGCTGCAGGACAACCCGCGTCCGGCCATGCCCAGCGACGCTTCGCGCGTGAAGATGCGCGCCGGTATGCGCCCACTGGTGATCGCGATCGATCCCGGCCATGGCGGCCAGGATCCCGGCGCCGTCGGCCCGACCGGCAAGCGCGAAAAAGACATTACCCTGGCGGTGGCACGTGAACTGGCCCGCCAGGTCAATGCGACGCCCGGGCTGAAGGCCTACCTGACCCGCGACAGTGACGTGTTCATTCCGCTGCCGATGCGCGCGCAGAAGGCGCGTGCGGCCAAGGCCGACATGTTCATCTCGATCCACGCCGATGCCGCCGAGAACCGGGCCGCGACCGGCTCCTCGGTGTACGTGCTCTCCACCAAGGGCGCCTCCTCGCAGCGTGCGCGCTGGCTGGCCGACAAGGAAAACGCCGCCGATCTGGTCGGTGGCGTGCGCCTGCAGCAGACCGAAGGCACCCTGGCCAACGTGCTGCTGGATCTGGCCCAGAGCGGTTACATGAAGGCCTCCGAAGACGCGGCCGGGCATGTGCTGGGCGGCCTGAAGCGGATCGGCAAGAACCACAAGCCCAATATCGAGCGTGCGAACTTCGCGGTGCTGCGCACCTCGGACATGCCGGCGATGCTGGTCGAAACCGCCTTCATCTCCAACCCGGATGAAGAGCGCCGCCTGATCGATCCGGCCTACCAGCGCCAGATCGCCGGCGCGGTGCTGGACGGTGTGCACACCTTCTTCAGCCGTCAGCCGCCGCCGGGCACGCTGTACGCCGCGCGCGCCCAGGCGGAAATCGATGCCGCCGGCACCGTGGCGGGCGGCAGCAAGTAACCCCTCCGGGCTGCACTGCCCGGCGCACGCTATCATCACGGGATGACGTCCGTTTCCCGAATTCCCAGCGCCACCACGCCCGCCACCTCCACTGCCCGGAGGTGCGCATGAGCATCCGCCAACTCCCTGAGATCCTGATCAACCAGATCGCCGCCGGCGAGGTGGTCGAACGCCCGGCGTCGGTGGTCAAGGAACTGGTCGAAAACGCGTTGGACGCCGGCGCCACCCGCGTGGATATCGACCTGGAAGAGGGCGGTGTGCGGCTGATCCGCATCCGCGACGACGGCGGCGGCATCGCCCCGGAAGAGCTGCCGCTGGCAGTGTCGCGGCATGCAACCAGCAAGATCGCCAGCCTGGATGATCTGGAATCGGTGGCGACGCTCGGCTTCCGCGGCGAAGCGCTGCCGTCGATCGCCTCGGTCAGCCGCTTCACCCTGAGCTCGCGCCGCGCCATCGACGAGCACGGTTCGGCCCTGCAGATCGAAGGCGGTCGGCTGGGCGAAGTCACGCCGCGTGCGCATGCGCCCGGCACCACGGTGGAAGTGCGCGAGCTGTTCTACAACGTACCGGCGCGCCGCAAGTTCCTGCGCGCCGAGCGCACCGAGCTGGGCCATATCGAAGAGTGGCTGCGCTCGCTCGCGCTGGCGCGCCCGGATGTCGAGCTGCGCGTGTCGCACAACGGCAAACCCTCGCGCCGCTACAAGCCCGGCGACCTGTACTCGGATGCGCGCCTGGGCGAAACACTGGGCGAAGACTTCGCCAACCAGGCGCTGCGGGTGGATCACAGCGGGGCCGGTCTGCGCCTGCACGGCTGGATCGCGCAGCCGCACTATTCGCGGGCCAGCACCGATCAGCAGTACCTGTACGTCAACGGCCGTTCGGTGCGCGATCGCAGTGTCGCCCATGCGGTGAAGATGGCCTACGGCGACGTGCTGTTCCATGGCCGTCAGCCGGCGTACGTGCTGTTCCTGGAACTCGATCCGACCCGCGTGGACGTCAACGTGCACCCGGCCAAGCATGAGGTTCGCTTCCGCGACTCGCGCCTGATCCACGATTTCGTCTACCGCACGCTCAAGGAAGCGCTGGCCGACACCCGTGCCGGCATGACCGCGGCCGGTCCCCAGGTGCATGCCACCGAGAGTGCCGCTACCGCGGCGCCGGCCTACGGCCTGCCGTCCGCCGGCAGCACCGGCTATGCGCTCGCCGGCAACGGAGCAGGCGGCGGCATGGGCGGCGACTGGCGCCCGCAGCAATCCCCCTTGGGGCTGCGCGTGGCCGATGCGCCGTCCGCCTATGCAGCGCTGTATGGCGCGCCGGGCGGTACCGCAGCGACCGGCAGCCTGCCGCCCATGCCGACCGAAAACGGCCTGCCGATGACCGCAGCCGACAGTGGCGTGCCGCCGCTGGGTTATGCGATCGCGCAGTTGCATGGCATCTACATCCTGGCCGAGAACGCCGAAGGCCTGATCGTGGTGGACATGCACGCGGCGCACGAACGCATCGGCTACGAACGCCTGAAAACCGCACACGATGGCATGGGCCTGCATGCGCAGCCGCTGCTGGTGCCGATCACCCTGGCGGTGGGCGAACGCGATGCCGACACCGCCGAGCGCGAGGCCGAAACCTTGACCTCGCTGGGCTTTGAGATCACCCGCGCCGGCCCCGGTTCACTGCACGTACGCAGCATTCCGGCGTTGCTGGCCAATGCCGAACCCGAAGCGCTGCTGCGCGACGTGCTCACCGACCTGCGCGAGCATGGGCAGAGCCGACGCATTGCCAGTGCCCGCGACGAACTGCTGTCCACCATGGCCTGCCACGGCGCGGTGCGCGCCAACCGGCGGCTGACCGTGCCGGAAATGAACGGCCTGCTGCGCGACATGGAAATTACCGAACGCTCGGGTCAGTGCAATCACGGCCGACCGACCTGGGCGCGTTTTTCGCTGGCGGAAATCGACCGCTGGTTCCTGCGCGGACGTTGAGAGGAAGGTCATGAAGCACTGGGGAGTGTGGGCCGCCGCGTTGCTGCTGGCAGTGAGCGTGTCGGGATGCGGCGAAAAGAATGAGGCGGCACCGGCGAACGTGGCGGTCGATCCGGCCTTCGAGGCCCAACAGCAGCAGTGGCGCCAACAGCGCTATGAAGCGCTGCACGCCGCCGATGGCTGGACCAGCCTGGTTGGCCTGCACTGGCTGGAGTACAAGGCGCACTACATCGGGCGTGGGCCGGGCAGCGGCATCCGTTTGGCGGTCGGCCCCGACAGGCTCGGCATGGTCGCGCGCGAGGGCAGCACCGTCTGGTTCACGCCGGAGCGTGGCGTGCCGATGCGCGTGGAGGGCAAGCCGGTCACCGGCCGCATCCGCTTCTTCAGTGATCGCGATCCAACGCCGACAGTCATCGCCTTCGATGACGACAAGGGCCGGCTCAGCCTGATCCATCGCGGTGAGCGCTTCGCGCTGCGGGTCAAGCACGCCGATGCCCCCTCGCGAACGAACTTCACCGGCCTGACGTACTGGCCGGGGGGGCCGTCCTGGCGCATCACTGCGCGCTTCGTGCCACATCCGGCCGGCAAGACGCTGCCGATCGTGGACATCACCGGACTGACCACGAACCTGCCCAATGCCGGCACGCTGGAATTCGAGCGCGCTGGCCGCACCTGGCGGCTGGAGGCGATCGGCGAGCCTGGCCGCGAGTTGTTCGTGATCTTTGGCGATCGCACCAGCGGCCACGGCAGCTATCCGGCCGGCCGCTATCTGGATCTGCCCGCGCCCGACGCGCAGGGCCGGGTGGTGATCGATTTCAATCACGCCTACAACCCGCCGTGCGCGTTCACCCCGTTCGCGACCTGTCCGCTGCCCCCCCCTGAAAACCGCCTGGACCTGCGTGTGGACGCCGGTGAGCAGGCGTACCACGCCCCTGAAGGAGAGGCTTGATGATCTTGATGTTGTCGCGTGTCGTGTCCCCGTTGCTGATCGCGGCGAGCCTGTTGGTCGGTACGGGCGGCGCCGAAGCGCGCCCCGCGCCGCCGAGCGCGCCGGCAGCGGCGAAAGCCACCCCGCCGGTCCCGCTGTTGTGGAAGGTGACCGGCCCGGGCGACAGCCGCCTGTATCTGCTGGGGTCGTTCCATCTGCTGCAGCCGAGCGATTACCCGCTCTCTGCCGATGTCGATCAGGCGTTCACGGCGTCCCAGCGGGTGGTGTTCGAGCTGTCGCCGCAGGACATGGAATCGCCGCAGCTGGCACAGAAAATGGTGCAGGCCGCGATGCGCACCGATGGCTCGGAGCTGAAACGCGATCTGGACGCCGCGACCTGGACCAGGCTGCAGGCCTATGCGCAGGAGAACAAGCTGCCGCTGGCCCAGCTGCAGGGCATGAAGCCGTGGTTCGTCGGCCTGACGATCACCCTGAGTCAGTTCACCAAAATGGGGCTGGACCCCGCGCTCGGCCTGGATCGACATTTCATGACCCGCGCCGCGAGTGCCGGCAAGGCGACCGCCGGGCTGGAAGACATCGATACCCAGATCGCGGTGCTGTCGGGGATGTCGGCCAAGGAGCAGCAGCAGATGGTGGCCGAAGCGCTGGAGCAGGCCGGCAAGGGCGACGAGATGGGGCGCAAGCTGCATGACGCCTGGCGCCGCGGCGACGACAAGCTGCTGTGGACCTCGATGGCCACCGAAATGCGCGGCCAGTACCCGCAGCTGTACAAGCGCATCAACACCGACCGCAACGATGCCTGGGTGCCCAAGCTGCAGCAGCATCTGCAGGCCGGGCAGGGCGGCACGATGGTGGTGGTGGGCACGTTGCACCTGCTCGGCAACGACGGTGTGGTCGAAAAGCTGCGCGCCAAGGGCTACAAGGTGGAGCGCGTCTGCACCGGCTGCGCCAAGCCCAAGCGCTGATGCGCGCGGCTGGACGGCGATAGGGCCGACCGCACGGCGTCGATGACGTCGCCGGACCCTGAAACGAGAAAAGGCGCGGCCCGAGGGCAGCGCCTTTTTCTTTATTGCGCCGAGCGTGGGCTCAGCGGCGGGTCTTGCCTGCGCCCGGTGGCGGCGTTTCCGGCTTCTTGCCGGTACCCGTGCCCGTGCCCGTGCCGGTACCCGTCCCGGTGCCACCTGGGCGGCCGCCGAAGCCGGCGCCCATGTTGCGCTGGAAGTCCTGCCACATCTCCATGTTGCGCTCGGTCAGCTGGTTCATCATCGCCCAGGGGGTCTGGCCGAGCAGATTGCCCATCTGCTGGCGGAACTGCTGCTGCTGGTCCAGGAAGACCTGCATGCTGCGCTCCAGATAGTTGCCCATGAAGCCCTGCAGCGAGTCGCCATAGAAGCGGATCAGCTGGCTGAGCAGCTGGGTGGACAGCATCGGTTCGCCGTCCTGCTCCTGGTCGGCGATGATCTGCAGCAGCACCGAGCGGGTCAGGTCATCGCCGCTCTTGGCGTCACGCACCTCGAAGTCCTCACCGTCCAGGATCAGCTGGCGCACATCCTCTATGGTGATGTAGCTGGAGATTTCCGTGTCGTAGAGCCGGCGGTTCGGGTACTTCTTGATAATGCGGGTCGCAGCCATGAAGCAGTCACTCATCACAGTAGGCGCGCAGCATGGCGCAGTGCAGCAGCCTATGCAACCGCCATAGGTAGCAAGGGGCCGCATTTATGTTGCGCAACATGGAGTGCAGCATTTTCGGCGCTTACCACCCCATGTGGTGGCCGCCGTTGATGTCCAGGTTGGAGCCGGTGATCCAGGACGCTTCCTCGTTGACCAGGAAGGCCACTGCGTAGGCGATCTCTTCCGGCTTGCCGAGGCGGCCGGTGGGGATGTCGGCGATGATCTTGGCGCGCACTTCGTCCGGCACGGCCATCACCATGTCGGTGGCCACATAGCCCGGCGAAATCGTGTTCACGGTGATGCCGAAGCCGGCATTCTCACGGGCCAGCGAAATGGTGAAGCCGTGCATGCCGGCCTTGGCGGCGGCGTAGTTGGCCTGGCCGTACTGGCCCTTCAGGCCGTTGATCGAGCTGATCTGGATGACCCGGCCCCAGCCGCGGCGGCGCATGCCCTCGATGACCGGGCGGGTGACGTTGAACACCGAATTGAGGTTGGTGTTGATCACGTCGTGCCACTGGTCCGCACGCATGCGGTGGAAGGTGGTGTCGCGGGTGATGCCGGCGTTGTTGATCAGGATCTCGACCGGGCCCAGCGCCGCTTCGACAGCCTGCACCATGCTTTCGGCGGTGCCGGGGTCGGACACATCGCCCGGGAAGATCGCCACATCGCAGCCGCGCGCCAGCATCTTCTCGCGCCAGGCCTTGGCTTTGGCTTCGTCACGGTAGTTGGTGGCGACCCGATGGCCCTGGTCGGCCAGGCGTTGGCAGATGGCAGTACCGATACCGCCGGTACCACCGGTGACCAGTGCGACGCGAGATGTCATGAGCAGCTACTCCGAAAGGCAGGGCGAACAAGGGGGAACAGGATTCTGCAACATCAGCGGGCAAAAGGGGCGCCCGCGCCGGCGCCGTGCGGCAGCGGAATGTCGCCCGGTGGCAATCGCGCCGGATCGAAGCCATCGGCCGCCTGCTGAAGCCACCCGCCCACCTCATCGGCCCCTGCACCGATCGCCGGATCCTGGCCCAGCTGCGCCCATGCCCGCCGCAGCGCTGGCAGCGGCTGGGCGGGATCCACCGGCAGCGCCGCCTCGGACTTGGAGAGCTTGCGCCCCTCCGGACCGAGCAGCAGCGGCAGATGCAGGTAGCGCGGTGTCGGCAAATCCAGGGCCTGCTGCAGCAGGATCTGGCGCGGCGTGGAATCGAGCAGGTCCGCCCCGCGCACTACGTCGGTCACATGCTGCGCGCCATCGTCGACCACCACTGCCAGCTGATACGCCCAGTAACCGTCGGCCCGGCGCAGCACGAAGTCGCCGACCTCGGCGTGCACGTCCTGCACGATCCGGCCCTGCAAGCCGTCGTCGAATCGCACCACGCTGCCCGGCGCTACCCGCAGCCGCACCGCCGGTTGCGCACGCGCGGCGCGGGGCACGCAGTGGTGATGGATGCCGCCCTGCGCAGCCAGCTCGCTGCGGCTGCAATGGCAGGCAAATGCCTTGCCCTCGCGCAGCAGGCGGTCCAGCGCGCCCTGGTACAGCGCATCGCGCTGGCTCTGATGGACGATCGGCCCGTCACTGCGCAACCCGAAGGCGGCCAGTGCGGCCAGTTGGCCGCTCACCGCGCCAGGCACCGTTCGAGGAGGATCGACGTCCTCCACCCGCACCAGCCACTGGCCGCCGGCGTGGCGGGCGAGCAGCCAGCTGCCGAGCGCCGCCAGCAGCGAGCCGGGGTGCAGGGGGCCGGTAGGCGAGGGCGCAAAGCGCCCGTAATAGGAGGAATCAGACATGGACTATGAATCGTCGGTCAGTTTGCGACTTGAATTCAAGCTGAAGTCCCCGCAGATTTGCACTCATCAACCTCCCATGAGCGTCCTTTTCCCATGTTCAGTCGCATTGCTCTCTTCCTGCTGACCAACTTTGCGGTGCTGATCCTGGCCGGCATCGTGATGTCGGTAGTGGGCGTCGATCCCAACAAGATGAGCGGCCTGCTGGTTTTCGCGGCCATCTTCGGTTTCGGCGGCTCGTTCATTTCCCTGCTGCTCTCCAAGTTCATGGCCAAGCGCTCCACCGGCGCCGTCGTGATCACCGAGCCGCGCAACCCGACCGAGCGCTGGCTGCTGGCCACCGTGGAGCGCCAGGCCCGTGAAGCCGGCATCGGCATGCCCGAAGTGGCCGTGTACGAAGGCCCGGAGATCAACGCCTTCGCCACCGGCGCCAACCGCAACAAGGCCCTGGTCGCAGTGTCCACCGGCCTGCTGCACAACATGAGCGAAGACGAAGCCGAAGCCGTGCTCGGCCATGAAATCGCCCACGTCGCCAACGGTGACATGATCACCATGGCCCTGCTGCAGGGCGTACTCAACACCTTCGTGATCGTCCTCGCCCGCATCGTCGGCGGCTTCATCGACAGCGCCCTGTCCGGCAACCGCGAAGGCGGCGGCCGCGGCTTTGCGTACTACATCATCGTGTTCGTCCTGGAAATGGTGTTCGGCCTGTTCGCCACCATGATCTCCATGTGGTTCTCCCGTCACCGCGAATTCCGCGCCGACGCCGGTGGCGCCCACCTGGCCGGCCGCCAGAAAATGATCGCCGCCCTGGAACGCCTCAAGGTCAACCACGGCCAGAGCACCCTGCCGACCCAGATCGCCGCCTTCGGCATCGCCGGCGGCGCTGCCAAGAAGCTGTTCATGAGCCACCCCCCGCTGGACGAGCGCATCGCCGCCCTGCGCGCCGCCAACAACACCGTGGTGTAACCCACCGCAGTGCGCTGACCAGAACGCCCGGCTTCCGCCGGGCGTTTTTGTTGGGCGAGCAGGTGCCCCGAGTGGACTCAGCAGCACGAGCGCTTCCATCCGCCACATCAAGATCTGTCGAGAGGCCGGTGGGTAGCCTGGGCCAAGACCGTCAGGGCGCCATGGAGGGCGCCCACGAGCCCCCAGGGATGGGTTTACGGCGCGTCTTGGCCCAGGCTACCCAACGGCCTCTCGCCCTCAGCAATGGAAGCGCTGCCGCTGCCGCTGCCGTTGCTGTTGCTGTTGCCGCTGCCGTTGGCAGCAATTCAACAGCAGCCGACCAACGGTCGGCACTACCGTGGCACGCCGAGCAGGGTGCACGACGACGTGTCCAGCAGGGCGCACGATGACCGCCCACAAACAACAACGGCGCCCGAAGGCGCCGTCATCATGCAGATCAGATCCAGCCCGATCAGAACTTCGCGTCGAACTCCGCCGCGTAGCCCGTATTGACCAGCACCTTCTGCAGCGCATCGCTGATCTTCACATTGCCAGCCACGATCTGCTGCGTCTCCGGACCACGGCTGTCCATACGGGCCGGCGTAGCGCCCTTGAAATCGCAGACGCGGCCACCGGCCTCGCGGACCAGCAGCACACCGGCGGCGATGTCCCAGGCCTTCACACCGGCCTCGAAGTACGCATCGGCACGGCCACAGGCCACATAGGCCAGGTCCAGTGCCGCCGAACCGGTGCGGCGCACGTCTTCGGCCTGCACCAGCAGCGCGTCCACCGCCTTCAGCTGCGCGCTCGTGCGCTGACGCTCACGCGGGGCAAAACCGGTATGGATCATCGCGCCGCCCAGATCCTTGCGCTCGGCAATCCGGATACGGCGGTCATTGAACACCGCGCCCGCACCACGGCTGGCGGTGAACAGCTCATTGCGAAGCGGATCGAAGATCACCGCGTCGATCGGCTCACCGTTCTCGACCAGGGCGATGGACACACAGTAATGCGGGAAGCCGCGCAGGTAGTTGCTGGTGCCGTCCAGCGGATCGATGACCCACATGTAACGGTTGACCGACTGCACGCCACCTTCTTCACCCATGATCCCGTACTCGGGATAGGCGCGCTTGAGTTCCTTGACGATGACCTTTTCCGCATCTGCATCGACTTCACTGGCATAGTCCATGCGGCCCTTCTGCACGACGTTCAACGCCTCGAGCTTGTTGATGTTGCGCAACAGGACGTTGCCGGCGAGGCGGGCGGCCTTGACCATGACGGTGACGGCGGGTTTCTGCATGGCGAAAAGCTCCCGTAAAGGCAGAGTAGGGGTTTGGCGGGGGAAAAGAGCGGTCCCGGCGCAGAGGCCGGTCGCACAGTTTACCATTTGTCGCTGTCCTGCTCGCATTTGGCCTGTTCATGTCCGTAGAAACCGCTCCCGCCCGCATCCGCTTCGTCCTGGTCGGCACCCAGCACCCCGGAAACATGGGGGCGGCCGCACGCGCCATGAAAACCATGGGCCTGGGCCGCCTGGTCCTGGTCGCCCCTGAAAAACCGCTGGATGAAGAGGCCTTCCGCCGCTCGGCCGGTGCCGAAGACGTCCTGGGCGACGCGCCGGTGGTGGCGACCCTGGCCGAGGCCGTGGCCGACTGCCGCTTCGTGCTGGGCTGTACCGCCCGCTCGCGCCGGGTCCAGCTGGAAGAGCTGCTGCCGGCCGTGGCTGCTCAGCGCGTCCTGGCCAAGGCCGCCGAGCCGGCCGAAGTGGCCTTCGTGTTCGGCCGTGAACGCACCGGCCTGACCAACGAAGAGCTGCAGCTCTGCCACGCCGCCGTGCATATTCCGTCCAACCCGGACTTCAGTTCATTGAACCTGGCCGCCGCTGTCCAGGTGCTGGCCTATGAAGTGCGCATGGCCATTCTCGGCGCGGCCGATGCCCCTGTCGCCGTCCCGGCCGACCCCGGCTTCGGCGAAGCGCCGGCCAGCCATGCCCAGGTGGAAGGCCTGTTCGGCCAGCTGGGTGACACCTTGGATGAGATCGATTTCCACAAGGGCCGTGCCCCCGAATCGGCGATGCGCAAGCTGCGCCGTCTGTTCCTGCGCACCGAATTGAGCGAACAGGAAGTGCGCTTGCTGCGCGGCATCCTCTCCGACGCACAGCGCATGGCGCGATTGGCGACGAATAAGCCCCTGTAAGCTGACGCAGTTCTCATTTTTTCGGGTAGTCTGTCTCGATTCCTTGGGGGGAGTGATGGGCTTGTCGGGACTGCGAAGGCTGCTGCAGAGCGTAGTGCTGTGTCTGGCCATCGCCGCGATGACCGGCCCGGTGTGGGCCGGCCCGGCGCAGGTGCTGGTGCTGGGCCGGATCAGCGACGACCCCAGGTCACACTATGCGCAACTGCAGCCCCTGCTCGATTACGTGATTCCGCGCATGCACGATGTTGGTATCACCGAAGGCCGCATCCTGATGGCGCGCGACACCCAGCAGATGGGCAGTTACCTGCGCCGCGGCCGTGTCGACTGGGTGACCGAGACCTCCGGTACTGCCGTCGCGCTGGGGTTGCGCAGCGGCGCCAGGCCGCTGCTGCTGACCGAGCGCAGCGGCGTTCGCGACTACCACACCGTGTTTTTCGTGCGCCGCGACAGCCCCATCCAGACGCTGGAAGACCTGCGTGGGCATACCCTGGCGTTGCAGAACGTAGCCTCCACCAGCGCGTATCTGGTGCCGGTGATGACCCTGCTGCAGCACGGCGAGACGCCGGAAATCCTGGCCTCGATCGGCGATGTCGCCGCACCGGATACGGTGGGTTACGTGTTCGCGCGGTCGGAATCGAACATCGCCACGTTCGTCCACAAGGGGCTGGTCGATGCCGGTGCGGTGAGCAGCGTGGACTGGTCCGATGCCAAACGCATTCCGGCCAATTTCCTGCGCGATTTCCGCATCATCCATCGCACCGAACCGTATCCGCGTGCGGTCGAAATGGTGCGTGACGACCTGGATCCGAAGGTGCGCGACCGGTTGCAGCAGGTTCTGCTGGATGCCGCATCGGATCCGCAGGCGCAGCCGGCATTGAAAACATTTTTTGGTACGTCCGGGTTCCACCGGGTGGATGCGCAGATGCAGCACCGGCTGGATGAATTGAAACAAGGCTTGACGCGCGTGCGGATGGAAGTGGAATGAGTCGCTTGGGTTCGGGAATGCAGGCCCGCTTCGTGCTGGCGATGGGCGGCGCGATGCTGGTCGTGGTGGCGATCGTGGCCGTGGTGCTGGGGCGCCAGGCGACGATGCAGGGGGAGGTGCAGCACCTCAGCGGGACGGTCATCCATGACCTGTTCGACCGCAGTGTGCGCAGCCGGGGCGAAGCGCTGGCGCGGGAGCTGTCCGATGCGCTGGCCAATCCGCTCTATTACAACGACCTGGAGCAGGTCGGTGCGCTGGTGCGCAATACCTCGCGGCAGCAGGTGGTGCGCTATGTGCTGGTGTTCGATGACAACGGCAGGCTGATCCACGACGGCACGCTGGACGTGCTCGAGTTTGGCCAGCCGATGACCGATCCGCTCGCGGCGGGCGCGGCCGGCGCGCGCGGGCTGGTGGTGCAGCAGTCGCCCAAGGTGCTCGACAACGCGATGCCGATCATGATCGGCAACCAGCGGATCGGCGGCGTGCGCGTGGGCATGGCGCTGGACGATGTGCAGGCCATGGAGCAGCAGGCCAACCAGACCCTGGGCGACCGCCTGCAGCAGGTCGGCAAGCGGCACCTGGGCTGGCTGCTGCTGATGCTCGGCCTGCTGGTCGGAATCGGCTCCGTGGTGATCATCTACGTGCAGCGCACCCTGGTCACGCCGATCCGCTGGCTGGCCGGCGCCGCCCGCCAGATCGAGGCCGGCGATTACACCCTGCAGATGCCGGAGATCCGGCGCCAGGATGAGGTGGGGGAGCTGATGCGCGCGTTCGGTCGCATGAGCCAGGCGATTGCCCGGCACGACCGGGAGGTGCGGCACATGGCCTATACCGACGCCCTGACCGGGCTGACCAACCGGCTGGCCTTCCGCGAGGCGCTGGATCATCGCTTGATGGCGGCACGGGCCTCCGGGCATCGGCTGGGGCTGTTGTTCGCTGACATGGACGATTTCAAGCGCGTCAACGACACGCTGGGCCACGAGGCCGGTGACGAGGCCTTGCTGCAGTTCGCGCAGCGGATCAGCGCGGCGGTGGCCCAGGCCGGTGGGGATGAAGCGCTGCTGGCGCGCTTCGGTGGCGATGAGTTCGTGATCCTGATCGGTGACGGCGATGTTCCTGCCGGCGCCCGTGAGCTGGCCGAGATTCTCGTGCGTGAGTTGGGCAAGCCGCTGGTGGTGCAGGGCCGCGAGCTGTTCCTGGGCACCTCGATCGGCGTGACCCTGTTTCCCGATGATGCCGCCGATGCCACCACGCTGCTCAAGAACGGCGACATCGCCATGTACCAGGCCAAGATGGCGGGCAAGAACTGCTACCGGTACTACAGCCGGGCCATGGATCACGCGGTCGAGCGCCGCGTGCACATGGAACAGGAGCTGCGCGGCGCCTGGGAGCGCGGCGAGCTGCGGCTGGCCTATCAGCCGATCTACCGGACCCGCGACCGCCGCATGGTCGGCGTGGAGGTGCTGCTGCGCTGGCAACACCCCACCCTGGGCACGATTCCGCCCTCGGTGTTCATCGAAGTGGCCGAGCAGAGTGGCCTGATCGAAGTGATCGGCCCCAAGGTGCTGCGCGCGGCCTGTACCGAGGCGGTGCAGTGGCCGCCGGGTGCCGATGGCGAAGGCCTGTTCGTCTCGGTCAACGTGTCACCGCGCCAGCTGCGCGGTGGCGAGCTGCCGACGCTGGTCGCCGACTGCCTGCGCGACACCGGCCTGCCGGCCTCGCGCCTGCACCTGGAGCTGACCGAAACCGCCGTGATCGGCGATGAAATGCTGGCTGCCGCGCTGCTGGACAAGCTGCACCGGACGGGCGTCAAAGTCTGGCTGGACGACTTCGGCACCGGCTTCTCCGGCCTGAGCCACCTGCGCCAGGTGCCGGTGGACGGGGTCAAGATCGACAAGAGCTTCGTGGCCGACATGCAGCGTGACCCGGACGATCTGGCGTTGACCACGGCGATCATCGCCATGGCCCATGCACTGGGGATCACCGTGGTGGCCGAAGGCATCGAGCAGGAAGTGCAGTTCGATCTGCTGGCCCAGCGCGGCTGCGACCTGGCCCAGGGCTACTGGTTGAGCCACCCGGTCAGTGCCACGGACGTGGTGCAGCTGCTCGAGGCCGGCAGCTGATCAGACCGGGCGCTTGCTGCTGTCGCCGGAGATCTCGCGGACCAGCTTGGGGACCAGGTAGCCGGACAGGCGCGCGGTCAGCTGCGCATGCAGGTCCTTGGCGGTGTCGTCGGCCACTTCGAAATGGGCCACGCCTTCGACCCGGTCCACCTGATACAGGTAATAGGGCAGCACGCCCGCCGCGAAACTGCGCTCGCTCAGCGCCTGCAGCGCCTCGATCGAATCGTTGACCCCGCGCAGCAGCACCGCCTGGTTGAGCAAGGTGGCACCGGCCTCACGCAGGCGCGCCATCGCGGCGTCCACCGATGCGTCGAACTCATTGGCGTGGTTGGCATGGATCACGAACGCCACCGGCCACGGCAGCGAGCCGATCCACTGCACCAGCGCGTCGTCCACGCGCTCGGGCAGCACCACCGGCAGGCGGCTGTGGATGCGCAGGCGGCGCAGGTGCGGAATCTGCGTCAGGGCCTGGGTCAGCTCCACCAGCTTGTGGGTGGCCAGCGAGAGCGGGTCGCCGCCGGACAGGATCACCTCGTCGATGTCCGGGTCCTGCGCGATCGCATCCACGGCATCGCGCCAGCCCTCGCGGGCCGCGTTCTCGGTGCCGTAGTCGAAATGGCGGCGGAAACAGTACCGGCAGTTGATCGCGCAGCTGCCGGTGGTGACCAGCAGGGCGCGGCCGCGGTACTTCTGGATGACCCCGGTGGCCTTCTTGGCCGCCCCGTCGCCCACCGCATCCAGGCTGAAGCCGGGCACGACCTTCAGCTCGTCGGTGATCGGCAGGACCTGGCGAAGCAGGGGGTCATGCCGGTCGCCATGACGCATCCGGGCTGCAAAGCCTTGCGGCACACGCACCGCGAACTGGCCGGCCGCCTCGTCCGAAACGCCCAGTTCCGCCGGATCCAGCCCCAACTGGCGCAGCAGCTCGCGCGGGTCGCGGATCGCCTCGCGCCACCGTTGCTGCCAGCGGACGGGGGCGGCCAGGGGCGTGGCGGAAAGCTGCATGGAATGGGGGCCTGCGGTTATCATGTGGGTCAGAAATATCGAGTCACCCCACCGGTGTCGGTGGGATTTCCCATTCTATCCGGCTCGCCGCGCCTGCGCGGCGTTTGCCCATTCAGGAGTTTCAGCATGGCCACTGTTGGCATGAACGACGTCAAGAACGGGATGAAGATCCTGGTCAACAATGAACCAGCGGTCATCACCGAGACCGAATACGTCAAGCCGGGCAAGGGCCAGGCCTTCACCCGCATGAAGTACCGCTTCATCAAGTCGGGCCGCGTGGTCGAAATGACCATGAAGGCCACCGATGACGTGGAGAAGGCCGACGTTGTGGATACCAACATGGACTTCATGTACAGCGACGGAGAGTTCTGGCACTTCATGGACCCCGAATCCTTCGAGCAGGTCCAGGCCACCAAGGCCGGCATGGGCGGCGCCGAGAAGTGGCTGAAGGGCGAAGAGTCCTGCATCGTCACCCTGTGGAACGGCGAGCCGATCTTCGTCCAGCCGCCGAACTTCGTGGAACTGAAGATCACCGAAACCGATCCGGGCGTCCGTGGCGACACCTCGGGCGGCGGCGGCAAGCCGGCCACCCTGGAAACCGGCGCCGTGGTCCGCGTGCCGCTGTTCGTCAACCAGGATGAAATCATCAAGGTCGACACCCGCTCGGGCGAATACTCCGCACGCGCAGGCAAGTAATCCGGCAAAGCCGGATTACGGTAGAGGCGACCGTTGGTCGGCTGCGGTACCGGCCGACACCGCACCCGGTAGAGCCGACCGTTGGTCGGCTGCAGCACCGGCCGACCACCGCACCCGGTAGAGCCGACCGTTGGTCGGCTGCAGCACCGGCCGACACCGCACCCGGTAGAGCCGACCGTTGGTCGGCTCCACCTCCAAGCGTCCCGGTCGCCCACACCCTCGGGTCGTCCGCCCAGACAAGTGAGCCCGCATGACCGACACCGCCCGCATTCCCGAAGCCTGTGACCTGTTGATCGAAGCCGGTTACGTGGTCCCGATCGAGCCGCATGCGGTGGTGCTGGAAGACCATGCCGTGGCCGTGCGTGGCGGCGAGATCGTCGCGATCCTGCCGCGTGCCGAAGCGCGCGAGCGCTTTGCACCCAAGCAGACCGTATCCCGCCCCGACGCGGCCCTGATGCCGGGCCTGGTCAATGCGCATACCCACAATCCCATGACCCTGCTGCGGGGCGTCGCCGACGACCTGCCGCTGATGGTCTGGCTGCAGCAGCACATCTGGCCGGTGGAAGCGGCGGTGATCGGCCCGGAGTTCGTGGCCGACGGCACCACCCTGGCGATCGCCGAGATGCTGCGCGGCGGTACCACCTGCGCCAACGAAAACTACTTCTTCTCCGACGTCCAGGCCGCCGTCTACAAGCAGCACGGGTTCCGTGCGCTGGTCGGTGCGGTGATCATCGATTTCCCGACCGCCTGGGCCAAGACCGACGACGAGTACTTCGCCAAGGCCGGCGAGCTGCACGACCAGTGGCGCAACGATCCGCTGATCGGCACCTCGTTCGCCCCGCACGCGCCGTACACCGTCAACGACGCGAACTTCGAACGCGTGCGCATGCTGTCCGACCAGCTGGACATGCAGGTGCACCTGCACACGCATGAAACCGCGCAGGAAATCAGCGACTCGATCAAGCTGCATGGCCAGCGTCCGCTGGCGCGTCTGGATCGGCTCGGCCTGGTCAACGACCGCCTGATCGCGGTGCACATGACCCAGCTGACCGAGGCCGAAATCCACCTGTGCGCCGAGCGCGGCGTCAGCGTGGTGCACTGCCCGGAATCCAACCTCAAGCTGGCCTCCGGGTTCTGCCCGGCCTGCGCGCTGCAGCGCGCCGGTGTGAACCTGGCGATCGGCACCGACGGCTGCGCCAGCAACAATGACCTGGATATGTTCAGCGAGAACCGCACCGCGGCGATCCTGGCCAAGGCCGTGGCCAATGACGCCACCGCGCTGGACGCGGCCACCACGCTGCGCGCGGCCACCCTCGGCGGCGCGCGGGCGCTGGGCTTCGGCGACCGCATCGGCTCGATCGAGGTCGGCAAGCAGGCCGACCTGGTCTGCGTGGATCTCTCCGCGCTGGAAACCCAACCGCTGCACCATGTGCTTTCGCAGCTCGTCTACGCCGCCGGCCGCCACCAGGTCAGCGATGTCTGGATCGCCGGCCAGCCCAAGCTGGTCCAGCGCGAACTGGTCGGCATGGACACCGCCGCGATCGTCGCCAACGCCCGCCAGTGGCGCGAGCGTATCCGACACATCCGTGCTTGATGCATCAAGGATCCCCATGAACACGCCCCATGCTTCCACCAATTTCGATCAGGCCGAACTGGACAAGTTCGCCGCGCTCGCCAACCGCTGGTGGGACGTCGATGGCCCGCAGAAGCCGCTGCACGCGTTGAACCCGGTGCGCCTGCAGTACGTCGCCCAGCGCGTCACCCTGCGTGGCGCCCGCGTGCTCGATATCGGCTGCGGCGGCGGCCTGCTCAGCGAAGCGCTGGCCAAGGAAGGCGCGGACGTCACCGCGATCGATCTGGCCCCGGAACTGGTCAAGGTCGCCCGCCTGCACGGGCTGGAGTCGGGCGTCACGGTCGACTACCGCGTGCAGGCCGCTGAAGACCTGGCCGCCGAACAGCCGGGCAGCTTCGATGTCGTCACCTGCATGGAAATGCTCGAGCACGTGCCGGACCCGGGCGCGATCATCGCCGCCTGCCACCGTCTGCTCAAGCCGGGCGGGCAGCTGTTCCTGTCCACCGTGAACCGCACCCCGGCCGCGTTCGCCGTTGCGATCGTCGGTGCCGAGTACGTGGCACGGCTGCTGCCCAAGGGCACGCACCACTACCAGGATTTCATCAAGCCGGCCGAGCTGGGCAAGTGGCTGCGTGAGGCTGATTTCAACCTGCGCGATGTCAGTGGCATGGCCTACGAGCCGTGGCGCAACCGTGCCCGCCTGAGCACGCGCACCGACATCAATTACCTGGCCCACGCGGTCAAGCCGGACGACGCGGCACGTGTCTGAGTTCGGTTTCCCGCCGGCGGTGCTGTTCGATCTGGACGGCACCCTGCTGGACAGCGCACCGGACATGCTGGCCACCGCCAACGCGATGCTGGCCGCTCGCGGGCGCGCGCCGATCACCCTGGGGGCGTTGCGCCCGGTGGTCTCCAAGGGCTCGCGCGCGATGGTATCGGTGGCCTTTCCCGCGCTGGGGCAGGCCGAGCGTGATGCGCTGGTGCCGGAGTTCCTGGCGCGCTACGAAGGCCTGATCGGCCAGCATGCCGTGCTGTTCGATGGCATCGCCGGCATGCTCGACGCGCTCGATGCGGCCGGCTGCGCGTGGGGCATCGTGACCAACAAGCCCGAGTATCTGGCCCGGCTGATCGTGCCGCAGCTGGGCTGGGAACAGCGCTGCAAGGTGCTGATCGGCGGCGACACCCTGGCCCAGCGCAAGCCGCATCCACTGCCGCTGTTGGCCGCCGCCGAGCGCATGGGGATCGCCCCGGGCACCTGCATCTACGTGGGCGATGACGAGCGCGACATCGTCGCCGCCAACGCCGCCGGCATGGCCTCGGTCGCCGCGCTGTGGGGCTATCGGCTCGATGCCGACGATCCCGTGGCCTGGGGCGCCGATACGCTGATCGCACTTCCCGAACACCTGCAACATGCCAAGGCGTGGCCGCTTCCGCGCACGCTCTAGCCTTTCAAGGAATACACCGTGAGTACTCCAAGCGCCCTGGACAGTTTCCTGGACAAGTGGCGGACCCGCTGGCCCGAGTGGCAGGTGGCCGAACGCTTCGTGCCCGAGAACCAGCGCACCCTGGTGGTGGCGTGGTTCTCGCTGCTGCAGGAGTTCGACGACATCCTCAATACCGCCGGCGACCCGATGCCCTCCGATGCCAAACTGGCGTGGTGGGGCGAAGAGCTGCGCAGCTGGTCCGCACAGCGCTCGCGCCATCCGCTGGGCCGCGTGCTCGAGCCGGTGCGCGCGCCGTGGGCGCAGATGGCCGAGACGCTGCCGGATCTGATCGACGCGCGTGCGGTGCCGGTCGATCCGGCGCAGGCGCTGCGCTCGCTGCAGGCGTATGCGGCCGCTGTGGCCGCGGTCGAGGCGGTGATGTTCGATACCCCGGCGCGTGGCGATGTCGCCACCCCGGTGCTGGTGCAGACCCTGGCCCAGCGGCTGCACGAGAGTGGCGTCGCCGCCATTCCGCGTTCGCTGCTGGCCGAGGATGACACCGCGGCACCGCGCAAGTGGGCGCAGCAGCTGCTCGCGAAGTGGCCGGCGCGGGTTGCCGGCCCGCGGCCCCGCCGGCTGTACGCCGCGTTGGCCCGTGCCCGCCAGCAGACCTGGGCGCAGGACCGCCAGTACCAGGCCACGCCGATGCGGACGCTGTGGCTGACCTGGTGGGCGGCGCGCGGCTGAGCGTGCGTGCCGGCCAGCAGCCGGCACTTCGTTATTTCCCGCGTTCCAGCACCAGCAGCGGGTCGATGCGGGTATCGAACCAGTTCATGCCCCAATGCAGATGCGGGCCGGTCGCGCGACCGGTCGCACCGACGGCGGCGATCACCTGACCCTGCTCGACGCGGTCGCCGACGTTCACGTCGATGCGCGACAGGTGCAGGAAATTCGAACTGATCCCGAAGCCGTGATCCAGCAGCAGCGTGCCGCCGGTCAGGTACAGGTCCGGGCCAGCAAAGGTGACCACGCCTGCGGCCGGTGCCTTCACCGGGGTGCCGGTCGGCACCGCGATGTCCATGCCGGAGTGGCCCGAACCGGGTTGGCCGTTATAGACGCGCGCATTGCCGAAGCGGCCGCTGATGCGGCCCTGCACCGGCCAGATGAAGGCCTGTGCGAAGTCGGCGCGATTGTCATCGCGGGCACGCGCGGCGGTGACCTGCGCCTGCTCACGCTTGATCCGCTCGGCAATCGCCGGCGGCGGATTGACCGTCTTGGGGGGCACGCCGTTGACGCGCTCGGTCGGCCAGTCACGCGGGGTGACCGCGATGCTGGCCGTTTCGCTGCCGCCGTCCGGGCGCGTCACCTGCACCTGCAGCGGACCTTTCTCATCGCGGCCGATGCCGAACACCACGCTGCCGTACCCGCTCACGCGCAGGGTGCGGCCGCCGTATTGCACGACGCTGCCGGCCGGCACCTTGCCGATCACCATCGCGCCCTGCGAGGCGCTGGCCGGAAACACCACACGCGCATCGGCCTGGGCCACGGCGGGCGAGGGCAGCAGACTGCCCATCGCCACGACGCCTGCGGCCGCCAGGGCCGCGCTCAACACCCGTGCCCGCATCAGCGGTCGAAGCTCATGCGCTGGCCGTTCGGCGAACCCACCAGTTTCTCGCCATCCCACGCCAGCTGCCCGTTGACCCAGGTCGAGGCGATGCGCGAACGGAAGGTGGTGCCCTCAAACGGCGACCAGCCGCACTTGGACAGCACGTCTTCGCGCTTGACGGTGAAGGGCACATCTTCGACCAGCACCAGATCGGCGAAGTAGCCTTCGCGCAGGTAGCCGCGCTGGCTCACGTCGAACAGCTGCGCCGGTGCGTGCGCGAACTTCTGCACGACCTGGGTGATCTCCAGCTTGCCTTCGTGCACCAGTTCCAGCGCGGCGACCAGTGCGTACTGCACCAGCGGCAGGCCGGACGGCGCCTGTGCATAGGGCTTCTGCTTTTCTTCCCAGGTGTGCGGCGCATGATCGGTGGCGAGCACGTCGATCACGTCATCGGCCACGGCGCGGGTCAGCGCTTCGCGGTCGCTGGCTTCCTTGATCGCCGGGTTGCACTTGATCAGGTTGCCCAGCCGCGCGTAATCGCTGCGGTCGAAACGCAGGAAGTGGATGCAGGTTTCGGCGGTGATCTGCTTGCGGCTGCCATCGGCGCGGATCAGCGGGCCGCGTTCGAACAGGGCCAGCTCATCGGCGGTGGAGATATGCAGCACGTGCAGGCGGGTGCCATGCTTTTTGGCCAGCGACACGGCCAGCTCGGAGGACTTCAAACAGGCCTCGCGCGAGCGGATGTCCGGGTGCTGCTCGGCACTCAGTGCATTGCCATATTTCTCGGCGTACTCCTTGGCCTTGGCATCGATCATCGGCGTGTCTTCGCAGTGCGTGATGATCGGTGTGGGCGCGTCGCGGAAGATCGCATCGAGCGTTTCCGGGTTGTCCACCAGCATGTTGCCGGTGGACGCGCCCATGAACACCTTGATGCCCGGCGCGGTCTTGGGATCCAGCGACTGGATGTGTGCCAGGTTGTCGTTGCTGGCGCCCATGTAGAAGCCGTAGTTGGCGCGCGCGCGGCCGGCGGCGGCATCGTACTTGGCCTGCAGGATTTCGGCGTTGAGCGTGGGCGGGTTGGTGTTGGGCATGTCCATGAAGCTGGTCAGGCCCCCGGCGACGGCCGCGGCCGATTCGGTCGCGATGTCGCCCTTGTGGGTCAGGCCGGGCTCACGGAAATGGACCTGGTCGTCGATCATGCCCGGCAGCAGCCAGCGGCCGGCGGCGTCGACCACGGTTTCGCCGGGACGGGCGTCCAGGCCGGGGCCGATCTGCGCGATGCGGCCATCTTCGATGCGCAGGTCACCTTGGGTGACGGAGCCTTCGTTGACCAGGCGGGCGTTGACGATGAGCGTGGAGGACATTCAGTGTTTTCCTGTGCAGCGGCAGGTGGCGTCGTGCGCGGCGCGCGGGGGCACCTCGTCGATGCCACCGGGATGGAAGGGATGGCAGCGGCCCAGCCGGCGCGCGGCCAGCCAGCTGCCGCGCGCGGGGCCATGGGTGGCGATGGCTTGCATGGCGTATTCAGAACAGCTGGGCATGAAGCGGCAACGCGGCCCCAGCAGCGGGCTGATGAAGCGCTTGTAGAAGCGCAGCAGGGCGATGAGCAGGCGTGAGATCACCCCCCAATCTTATTCCAGTTGGCATGAAGGGCGCATTTGTCGCAGGATGGGGCGTTGGACCCGTCCGCACCCACGCGCGCGACGGGCCGCCCCGGCGGTGTCGCCGGGTCAGGTACCGAACTGCGCACGTTGGCCCGCCTGCCAGGCGGGCCGGTCGCACGCCTTGCGACTCCGGGGCTGAACGGAGTAGGCGGTGTGGTTGCTGCTGCTGGTCGGGTAGGCTATAAAGGCCCGCTTTCCCGGGCCCCGGGGAATCCAAGGAAGAGCGTTTCGTGGCTGCTAAAAAAACTGCAAAGAAGGCCGTCAAGGCCGCCAAGAAAACCGCCAAGCCTGTTGTAAAGAAGTTGGCGGCCAAGTCCGTTGCCAAGAAGTCGGCCGCCAAGCCGGCTGGCAAGCCTGCATCCAAACAACCGGCGGCCAGGACGGCACCCGTTAAAAAGGCGGCCAGCACGTCGCCGGCCAAGACCGTCAAGAAGGCTGTCGCCAAGAAGCCTGCTGCCAAGACGGTGGTGGCCAAGAAGACCGTCGCCAAGAAGGTCGTTGCCAAGAAGTCGACGGTCGCCAAGCCGGTTGCCAAGCCCGCCAAGCGCGCGGCAGGCAAGCCGGTGAGCAAGGCGCCCGTCAAGAAAGCCGCTGCCAGCAAGACGGCAGCCAAGAAGACCGTGACGCCTGCTGTCGCCAAACCGGCGTCCAAGCCGGCACCGGCGAAGAAGACCGCAGTCAAGCAGGTACCGGCCACGCCGGTGAAGGCCAGCAAGACCGCCAGCAAGCCCGTGGCATCCAAGCCGGCCACCAAGCCGGTTGCAGCACCCGTAGTGAAGTCCGCACCGAAGCCGGCATCGCCGGCGCCGGCCAAGTCTGTCCCGGCCAAGAGCCCGGCCAAGGCGGCACCTTCTCCGGCGTCCACGCCGGCGCCGGTCGCCCCTGTCGCCGCCTCCAAGGCCCCGCAAAACAAGAATCCCGTGCCCGTTTCGAAATCGCCTGCAAAAACCCCCGCCAAGTCCGAGTCCGCCCCCAAGCCCGTGTCCCGTCCGGTCGGCAAGGTCGCCGTTGCCGTGGCAGCGCGTTCGGCCGCCCCGGCCCCTCGCACCAAGGTGAAGGTGGTGGAATACAAGACTGACGAAGCCACCGGTCGTCCGATCCTGCCCGACGGTTACAAGCCGAGCGCGGAAGAGGAATACATGAGCCCGCTGCAGCTGGAGTACTTCCGCCAGCGCCTGCAGCACTGGCGCAATGATCTGGTGGAGGAATCCAAGCAGACCATCGCGAACCTGCAGGAAGAAGTGCGTGATATCGGCGATGAGGCCGAGCGCGCCACCCGCGAGACCGAGAACTCGCTGGAACTGCGTACCCGCGATCGTTATCGCAAGCTGATCGGCAAGATCAACAGCACGCTGAAGCGTCTGGAAGATGGCGATTACGGTTTCTGTGTGGATACGGGCGAAGAGATTGGCCTGGATCGTCTGGAAGCCCGCCTGACCGCTGAGCGCACGATCGATGCGCAGGAGCGTTGGGAGCATCTGCAGAAGCAGCAGGGCGACTGATCGCGCTGTTGGTTGTGCTGTTCTACGAAAAACCCGGCTTCGGCCGGGTTTTTTTTGGCTGGCTGTTTGTTTTTGGTTCGGGTTGGTTCGGGTTGGTCGTGAAGGGCGTTGGCGCCTTGCTGTCTGGTGCTCGAGTGGGTCGGGCAGCCCGGTCCGGGACCCGCCGTAAACCCATCCATGGGGGCTCGTAGTGCGGCATCCATGCCGCACACGGTCCCGGACCGGGCTACCCGACCCACTCCCGATACGTTCACGGGTGGGCGGCTGGAAGAGCCTGGACTCCCGCTTTCGGCACGCTCTGAGTCAGTCGCCAAGGTTGCCTGGGTGCCGCGCTGGTCTGGATGCTTGTGCAGCGGTGCGCGCGATATCCACGCATGGCGTGAATCTACCGGCGAGGCGGGCGCGCCGAGAATTGCGCAATTCGTAATTCGCAATACGCTGGCACCCGGAAGGGAAGCCGAAGCCGTAAGCCGTAAGCCAGCAGCTAACAGCTAACAGCCAAAGCCAAGCGCTGACAGCCAACAGCCAACAGCTAACAGCCAACAGCCAACAGCCAACAGCCATCAACCGGCGCTGTACGCCGTGAGTGATAAGCCGTGAGACGTCCGCTATCTGCTGTTTGCCGTTCGCTTTTCGCTGTTGATTCCGCGCAAGCAACCCACTGTCCATGGGTGGACGGGTAGCGCAGTGAAGGACCGTGTGCGGCATGGATGCCGCACTACGAGCCCCCATGGATGGGTTCACGGCGGGTCCTGCACTGCGGTGCCCGGCCGCCCAACCCCAGGCATAAACAGGCGCCGACTCACAGCCCCGGCAACCCAACCGCGCAGCGCCAGTCAATTAGCCAAACGGCCAAACGGCCGAGCGGCCAACCAACCGGGCAGCTGATCAGCCGATCAGCCAGGCAGGAAATCCGTCAATGCAGATCGCGCAGATTCAACCGCCGCAGCGTCGGATTCTTCCAGGCCGTAATGCCCGCCACGCTCAACACCGCAAAGCCCCCCAGCACCACCGCCGGGACCAGCCCCAACAGCTTCGCCATCGTGCCCGCATAGAACGCGCCCAACTCATTGGACGAACTGATGAAAATGCCATTGATCGACGACACCCGACCACGCATCTCCTCCGGCGTCGCCAACTGCAGAATCGTCGAACGCACCACTACCGACACACCGTCGAACGCACCGTAGAACAACAGAATCGCCGCCGACAGCCAGAAATTCGATGACAGGCCGAACCCGATCACGCACAGACCAAAGCCGGCCACCGCGAACAACAGCACACGCCCCGCATTGCGCTGCAACGGCCGACGCGCCAGCCACAGCCCCACGCACACCGAGCCCAGCGCCGGCGCCGCCCGCAGCACGCCCAGCCCCTCCGGCCCGTGGTGCAGGATTTCGTGCAGGAACGCCGGCAGCATCGCCACCACGCCGCCGAGCAGCACCGAGAACATGTCCAGCGCCATCGCCCCGACCATGATCCTGTTGCCGAGCACGAAACGGCCGCCCTCGGCGATGCTCTTGAAGATCGGCGCCGCCGGGCCCGTATGCACCGGCTCGGAGACGCGCAGCGCCGCCAGGCAGCCCAGCGCGATCAGCGACACGCCGACCGCCACGCCATAGGCGACGCCCTTGCCGCCCCACGCCACCAGGGCGCCGCCCAGTGCCGGGCCGACCACCATGCCGGTCTGGAACACCACCGCGCCCAGTCCCGCGCCACGCGCGTACTGCGTGCGCTCCAGCACGCGGGCGAACAGTGCGTTGTAGATCGGCGAGAGGAACGCGCGGACCATGCCGGTCAGTGCGATCGCCGCATAGATCGGCCACACCCCGTGGAACGGCAGCCAGCCCTGGGCGACCGCGGTCAGCACCAGTGCGGTCATCACCAGCCCGCTGCAGGCGACCATGCCCAGCCGGCGGCGGGGAAGGTGGTCGACCAGATAGCCGGCAAACGGCGCCACGCAGAAGAACGGGAGCACTTCGGCCAAGCCGACCAGGCCCAGCGAGAACGGATTGCGGGTGACTTCGTAGATATGCCAGCCGACCGTCACCGCGACGATCTGGTAGGAGAGCATCGCGAAGATGCGGTAGGCCAGCACCAGCGAAAAGCCCGGGCGGGCCAGCAGCTGCAGGGCGCTGTCCGGCTCCTGCGGATCGGCGGAGAGCGTCACGACTGCGCTTGGGCAGTGTCGCGGATGAAGGCCAGCATTGCCGCCACGCCGTTGCTGCGGGTCGGGGACAGGTGGCGCGACAGCCCGATGTCCTGGATGTAGCTCGGCTCGGTGGCCAGAATCTCGGCCGCCGAACGGCCCGAATAGACGCGCAGGGCCAGGTAGATCAGCCCGGAGACGATCGCCGAATCACTGATGGCGTGGAAGCGCAGCGCCTCGGCATTGCCCTCCGGCACGATCCAGACCATGGACTGGCAGCCAAGCAGACGATGCTCCTCGGTCTTCCACGCTTCCGGGAAGGTGGGCAGTTTGCGGCCGAGGTCGATCAGGTACTGGTAACGCTCGGACCAGTCGCCGAAGAAGGCGAATTCCTCGGCGATGGCGGCCTGGGCTTCAGCAGCGGTGGGTTCGAGCGGGAACGGGGAGGTGGGGGTCATGGGGGCTCCGGGTCGGTGTTCGCCGTCCGTGGGTGACCGTGCAGTTGCGGGGGGAGGCAGCCCGGCCGTCCGTGGCCGGGGCGATGTCATGGCAGTGCCCAGTGGATCGGGCGGTGTCCGGTAGCGCCCGACGGTCAGCCGGGCGGTCTTTCAGCGCTTGCGCGACCAGCGCACGCCCTGGGCGGTGTCTTCCAGCACGATGCCCTCGGCGGCCAACTGGTCGCGGATCGCATCGGCGCGGGCGAAGTCGCGGGCCTGCTTGGCCGCGGCGCGTTCATCGATCAGGGCCTGGATGGCCGCATCGTCGTCGTTGCCGCCTGCGGTGCCAAACCAGGCCGCGGGATCCTGCTGCAGCAGGCCCAGCGCCAGGCCGGCACCGAGCAGCGCGGACTTCCAGTGCGCCTTGTCGGCGTCGGCAGCCTTGCGTGCCTCACCGGCGATACGGGCCAGCTCGGCCAGCGCCTGCGGCGTATTGAGGTCGTCATCCAGTGCGGCCTCGATCTCGGTCGGAATCACCGCAGCGGCGTCCACCTCGACCAGATCGCGCAGCGTGCCGTACAGGCGGTCCAGGGTGCGCACCGACTGCTCGATCAGCGCATCGGACCAGTCCAGCGGCTGCCGGTAGTGGGCCGACAGCAGCGCATAGCGCAGCGCCTCGGGGGCATGCTGGCGGACCAGATCGTGCACGCGCTCGATGTTGCCGATCGACTTGCTCATCTTGGCGCCGCCGAAGTTGAGCATGCCGTTGTGCAGCCAGAACCGGGCGAAGGTCTGCCCGCCGTGCGCGCACTCGCTCTGGGCGATCTCGTTCTCGTGGTGCGGGAACTGCAGGTCCACGCCGCCGGCATGGATATCGATGGTCGGCCCCAGGTGCGCGGCGGCCATCGCCGAGCACTCGATGTGCCAGCCCGGGCGGCCACGGCCCCACGGCGATGCCCAGCCCGGCAGGTCGTCGCTGGAGGGCTTCCACAGCACGAAATCGCCCGGGTCGCGCTTGTACGGGGCGACATCCACGCGGGCACCGGCCAGCATCTCGTCCGGGTCGCGGCGCGAGAGCTTGCCGTAGTCGGTGTAGGAGCTCACCGAGAACAGCACGTGGCCTTCGGCCGCATAGGCATGCCCGTTGGCGATCAGCTGCTCGATCATGGTCACGATCTGGGGGATATGCGCGGTGGCTTCCGGCTCGATATCCGGCGGCACCACGCCCAGTGCAGCCATGTCCTCGCGGTAGGCGGCGGCGAAACGGTCGGTAATGGTGCTGATCGGCACGTTCTGCTCGCGCGCGGCCGTGTTGATCTTGTCATCCACGTCGGTGATGTTGCGCGCATAGCGCAGGCCGCCGAAGCGGCGACGCAGCAGGTCGGCCAGTACGCCGAACACCACCGGCCCACGGGCATTGCCGATGTGGACGTAGTTGTAGACCGTGGGGCCACACACATACAGGGTCGGACAGGTCGGATCGAGCGGGGTGAACGGTTCGAGCTGGCGTGTCAGGTTGTTGTGCAGGCGCAGGGTCATGGGGGTCGGGAGCGGGGGTAAGCGGTCGATTTTAGAACGTGTCGGGGGCTTTGGGGGGATGTGGGGCACGGCAGGCCGGCGGCCTCGGCCGCTGGCGGTGTGGCTGAAGGCTTCAGGCGTTCCGGCCCGTCGTGGCGGGCTTCCGGCCCCGCGGGTGGGGTCGGCCTATGGGCAGAAACGTCACGGAAGGGTAATGTTCAGCCCCTTGTGCTTGCCACTGCCTAAACTATCCCTCTTGTCCTTTTCCCTGTTGCCAATGAAATCCGCTTCGTTGTTGACGCTGGTCTGCCTGCTCGGAAGTGCCGCCTTCGGGGCGTGCGCCCAGGAGGGTGAGGTGCGCAACCGGGTGGTGATCGTGGAGAACGTCAAGTTCGACTACGCCCAGGTGCTCAACGTCGAGCCGGTCTTCCAGACCCTGCGCGCCACCCGCACCGAAGAGCACTGCGAGCCGGTCTCCACCCGCACGCTCGCGCCGGTCAATGTCACCGGCGAGGAGCCGCAGGAAGACAAAGGCCGCTTCGGCCGCTTCATGGATTCGGTACGCTCGATCTTCCGCCGGGAAGACGGCAGCACCGACGAAAGCGGCTACGCCGAGACGGTGGTGGTCGAGGCCACGCCGGCCAACACCGGGCCGTTGTTGACCCGGGACTGCAAGATCATCCCGGTCGGCCGTGAGTTCCGCCGCCCGATCGCCTACGACGTGGACTACGTCTACAAGGGCACCAAGTACCGTTCCCGCCTGCCGGAAGACCCGGGCAACCGCCTCAAGATCCGGGTCTCGATCACCCCCTGGGTGGGCAACGATCAGGCCGGTGGCGCCAACCCGTGACCCCCGGCATCGCCCCGGGCGTGGATGCCTTCAACCTGAATTGTCATTCAGGCCTTGCACGCACTCCGGGTGCATGCAAAGATGGGCGGCCATGAAACTCACCGACTTCCAGCACGACACCAGCGCCGCCCGTATGGCTACGGGCATGACGTCGCGTGCCCGCCGACCGGAACCCCACATTTTCGCTGGGTAACCGGAGCTTCGTGCTGCCTGTTTGGAAAACCCAGCCCCCGCGCTGGGTTTTTTCGTTTCTACGATCTGAAAAGTTTCATCTGTATACGTTTTGTTGAGCCCTGAACGCGCCCCGGCGCCCCCAACCTCCGCCGGTGACGGTGGAAAACCAGCCGCAAAGGATCGATCGATGTCCCTGAAGCACTTCCTGAACACCCAGGATTGGAGCCGCACCGACCTGGATGCCCTGTTGACCCAGGCCGCGTTGTTCAAGCGCAACAAACTGGGTGACGAGCTCAAGGGCAAGTCGATTGCCCTGGTGTTCTTCAACCCCTCCATGCGTACCCGCACCAGCTTCGAGCTGGGTGCGTTCCAGCTGGGCGGGCACGCGATCGTGCTGCAGCCGGGCAAGGACGCCTGGCCGATCGAGTTCAACCTGGGCTCGGTGATGGACGGGGACACCGAGGAGCACATCGCCGAAGTGGCCAAAGTGCTCGGCCGCTATGTCGACCTGATCGGCGTGCGTGCCTTCCCGAAGTTCATCGACTGGACCAAGGACCGCGAAGACGAAGTGCTCAAGAGCTTCGCCAAGTACTCGCCGGTGCCGGTGATCAACATGGAAACCATCACCCACCCGTGCCAGGAACTGGCCCACGTGATGGCGCTGCAGGAACACTTCGGTACCCAGGACCTGCGCGGCAAGAAGTACGTGCTGACCTGGACCTATCACCCCAAGCCGCTGAACACCGCGGTGGCCAACTCGGCGCTGACCATCGCCACCCGCATGGGCATGGACGTGACCCTGCTGTGCCCGACCCCGGATTACATCCTGGATGAGCGCTACATGGGCTGGGCCGAGCAGAACGTGGCCGAGAGCGGCGGTTCGCTGCAGGTCAGCCATGACATCGCCAGCGCCTACGCCGGCGCGGACGTGGTGTACGCCAAGAGCTGGGGGGCGCTGCCGTTCTTCGGCAACTGGGAACCGGAAAAGCCGATCCGCGACCAGTACAAGCACTTCATCGTGGACGAAGCCAAGATGGCGCTGACCAACAACGGCGTCTTCAGCCACTGCCTGCCGCTGCGCCGCAACGTGAAGGCCACCGACGGCGTCATGGACTCGGCGCAGTGCATCGCGATCGACGAAGCTGAAAACCGCCTGCATGTGCAGAAGGCGATCATGTCGGCGTTGATCGGCCGGTAACGCCATCAACGGGTATTGAACATTGCAGCCGACCAACGGTCGGCTCTACCCAACTTTTTTCCCTATTGGACCTGACCCCCATGAGCAACAAAGACATCGTCCTGGCCTTCTCCGGTGGACTCGACACCAGCTTCTGCGTGCCGTACCTGCAGGAGCGCGGCTACAACGTGCATACCGTGTTCGCCGACACCGGCGGCGTGGATGACGAGGAGCGCGATTTCATCGAGAAGCGTGCGGCCGAACTGGGCGTCACCAGCCACGTCACCGTCGATGGTGGCCCGGCGATCTGGAGCGGCTTCGTCAAGCCGTTCGTGTGGGCCGGTGAGGGCTACCAGGGCCAGTACCCGCTGCTGGTGTCCGACCGTTACCTGATCGTGGATGCCGCGCTCAAGCGCGCCGCCGAGCTGGGTACCAACATCATCGCCCACGGCTGCACCGGCATGGGCAATGACCAGGTCCGCTTCGACCTGGCCGTGAAGGCGCTGGGCGACTACCAGATCGTCGCGCCGATCCGCGAAATCCAGAAGGAACACACCCAGACCCGCGCCTACGAGCAGAAGTACCTGGAAGAGCGCGGCTTCGGCGTGCGCGCCAAGCAGCAGGCCTACACCATCAACGAGAACCTGCTGGGCCTGACCATGTCCGGCGGCGAGATCGACCGTTGGGAAGCCCCGGGCGAGGGTGCCCGTGGCTGGTGCGCACCGCGCAGCGAATGGCCGGAACAGGCACTGACGGTCACCTTGAAGTTCGTCGAGGGCGAAGCCGTCGAGCTGGACGGCAAGGCGCTGCCGGGTGAGCAGATCCTGGCCAAGCTCAACAAGCTGTTCGCCCCGTACGGCGTGGGCCGTGGCGTCTACACCGGTGACACCGTGATCGGCCTGAAGGGCCGCATCGTGTTCGAAGCGCCGGGCCTGGTCTCGCTGCTGGCCGCGCACCGCGCGCTGGAAGACGCCGTGCTGACCAAGCAGCAGAACCGCTTCAAGCCGGACGTGGCGCGCAAGTGGGTGGAGCTGGTGTACGAAGGCTTCTACCACGACCCGCTCAAGACCGACATCGAAGCCTTCCTGAAGTCCTCGCAGGCCAAGGTCAACGGTGAAGTGGTGCTGGAAACCCGCGGTGGCCGTGTCGATGCCGTGGCCGTGAAGTCGCCGCACCTGCTCAATGCCAAGGGCGCCACCTATGCACAGTCGGCCGACTGGGGCGTGGAAGAGGCCGAAGGCTTCATCAAGCTGTTTGGTATGAGCTCGACCTTGTACGCCCAGGTCAACCGCTAAGGCGATTCACCGGGGTGCCGGCCGCTGGCCGGCGCCTCGCAAAGCCGATGGAGGGGGAGTGCCGGCCGCTGGCCGGCTCCTGGAACGGCCGGATCATTGCAGAGCCGGCCAGCGGCCGGCACTACCGATTTTGAACCCTACGGATACTCAGACACATGTTGGAACAGACACTCGATCATCTGCAGCAGCTCGTGTCCTTCGACACGCGCAATCCGCCGCGGGCGATCACCACCGGCGGCATCTTCGATTACCTGCGTGCGAACCTGCCCGGGTTCAACGTGGAGGTGATCGACCATGGCGACGGTGCGGTCAGCCTGTATGCGGTGCGTGGCACCCCGAAGTACCTGTTCAACGTGCACCTGGATACCGTGCCGGACTCGCCGCATTGGACGGCCGACCCGCACGTGATGCGGCGCGCCGAGGACCGCGTGATCGGGCTGGGCGTGTGTGACATCAAGGGCGCTGCGGCGGCCTTGGTGGCTGCTGCCAACGCCAGCGATGGCGATGCCGCGTTCCTGTTCTCCAGCGACGAGGAAGCCAACGATCCGCGTTGCATCGCCGCCTTCCTGGCCCGTGGCATTCCGTATGAAGCGGTGCTGGTGGCCGAGCCGACCATGAGCGAAGCGGTGCTCGCGCACCGTGGCATCAGCTCGGTGCTGATGCAGTTCACCGGCCGCGCCGGGCATGCCTCGGGCAAGCAGGACGCGGCGGCCAGTGCACTGCATCAGGCGATGCGCTGGGGCAACCGCGCGTTGGACCATGTCGAGTCGTTGTCGCATGCGCGCTTCGGCGGGCTGACCGGCCTGCGCTTCAACATCGGGCGCGTGGAAGGCGGCATCAAGGCCAACATGATCGCGCCCGCCGCCGAGGTGCGCTTCGGCTTCCGTCCGCTGCCGTCGATGGATATCGATGCGTTGCTGGCGACCTTCGCCGGTTTTGCCGAACCGGCCGCGGCGCAGTTCACCGAGACCTTCCGGGGCCCCAGTTTCCCGGCCGGCGACATCGCCGAAGCGGAAAACCGCCGCCTGGCCGCGCGCGACGTGGCCGATGCGCTGGATATTCCGATCGGCAACGCGGTGGACTTCTGGACCGAGGCGTCACTGTTCTCGGCCGGCGGCTACACCACGCTGGTGTATGGCCCGGGCGACATCGCCCAGGCCCACACCGCCGATGAGTTCGTGACGCTGGAGCAGTTACAGCGTTACGCCGAATCCGTGCACCGCATCATCGCGCACGGCGCCTGATCGAATGACGCCGTCGTGGTCCCCCACTGACGGAACTCCCATCGCGGCCCCGGCCGCCTGCGACGATATCGAAATGCCTTCTTCCCAGCCCCACCGCCAGACCCGTCAGACCATCGTGCGCCTGCTCTCGAGCATGGCCAGCGCGAAGGAGATCAGCCAGTACCTCAAGCGTTTCTCGCAGCTGGACGCCAAACGCTTCGCCGTGGTCAAAGTCGGCGGCGCGGTGCTGCGCGATGACCTGGAGGCGCTGACCTCCTCACTGTCGTTCCTGCAGGAAGTCGGCCTGACCCCGATCGTGCTGCATGGCGCCGGTCCGCAGTTGGATGCCGAACTGTCGGCGGCCGGCATCGAGAAGCAGACCGTCAACGGCCTGCGCGTGACCTCGGCCGAAGGGCTGGCGATCGTGCGCCGGGTGTTCCAGGCCTCCAATCTGCAACTGGTCGAAGCCCTGCAGCAGAACGGTGCGCGCGCAACCTCGATCACCGGCGGCGTGTTCGAAGCCGAGTATCTGGACCAGGCCACCTACGGCCTGGTCGGTGAGGTCAAGAAGGTCAACCTGGCTCCGATCGAAGCCAGCCTGCGCGCCGGCTCGATCCCGGTGATCACCAGCCTGGGCGAAACCCGCTGCGGGCAGATCCTCAACGTCAACGCCGATTTCGCCGCCAACGAGCTGGTGCAGGAACTGCAGCCGTACAAGATCATCTTCCTGACCGGCACCGGCGGCCTGCTCGACGAAGAGGGCAAGGTGATCGACTCGATCAACCTGTCCACCGAGTACGACCAGCTGATGCAGCAGCCGTGGATCCATGGCGGCATGCGGGTCAAGATCGAACAGATCAAGGACCTTCTGGATCGCCTGCCACTGGAGTCCTCGGTGTCGATCACGCGCCCGGCGGACCTGGCCAAGGAGCTGTTCACCCACAAGGGTTCGGGCACGCTGGTGCGCAAGGGCGAGAAAGTGCTGCGCGCCACCGCCTGGGACGAACTGGACCTGCCGCGCCTGAAGCAGCTGATCGAATCCAGCTTCGGCCGCACCCTGGTGCCGGACTATTTCCAGAAAACCAAGCTGCTGCGCGCCTATGTGAGCGAGAACTATCGCACCGCGGTGATCCTCACCGACGAGCCCGAAGGCGTCTACCTGGACAAGTTCGCGGTGCTCGACGATGCGCAGGGCGAGGGCCTGGGCCGCGCGGTCTGGAATGTCATGCTGGACGAAACCCCGCAGCTGTTCTGGCGCTCACGCAACGGCAACCCGATCAATCACTTCTACTACGCCGAATCCGATGGCTGCTACAAGCAGGGCCACTGGAAGGTGTTCTGGTTCGGCGCCGATGGCTTCGACCGCATCAAAGCGTACGTCGAGCATTGCGCCGCACGCACCCCCAGCCTGGAGGGCTGAACCTCATGAATCTCGCCGATTGGACCAAGGTCCCCACACTGGCCGGCACACACGCCCGGCTGGAGCCGCTGCAGATGGCGCATATCGATGGCCTGCGCGGTGCACTGGGGGATGGCACCTTGTCCAAGCTCTGGTACACCCAGGTGCCCAGTGCGAAGACCATGACCGCCTACGTCCAGACCGCGCTGCAGGCGCAGGCGGAGGGCAAGGTGTTGCCGTTCGCGGTCCTCAACGAGGCCGATGAAGTGGTCGGCACCACCCGCTACTACGATCTGGACGCCGAGGTGCCGCGCCTGAGCATCGGCTACACCTGGTACGGCGAGGCCGCCCAGCGCACCGGCATCAATACCGAAACCAAGCTGATGCTGCTCACGCATGCCTTCGAGCGGCTGGAATGCCTGAGCGTGGTGTTCGAGACCAGCTGGTTCAACCTCACCTCGCGCACCGCGATCGCGCGGTTGGGGGCCAAGCAGGACGGCGTGCTGCGCAACCACAAACGCCACCCGGATGGCACCCCGCGCGACACCGTCATCTTCTCCATCATCGATGCGGAATGGCAGGGGGTGAAACGCCACCTGCAGCACCGCCTGGACGCACACGCATGAGCACCAAGACCTTCACCGTCGGCATCGTCGGCGCCCGCGGGCACACCGGCGCCGAGCTGATCAAGCTGATCGCCGCCCACCCGCACCTGCAGCTGGGCTTCGTGTCTTCGCGCGAACTGGCCGGCCAGCGCGTGAGCGATCACCACAGCGACTGGCACGGTGAACTGCAGTTCGAGAACCTCGACGCCGACGCTGTCGCCGCCAAGGGCATGGATGCGGTGATCCTGGCACTGCCCAATGGCCTGTCTGCGCCGTTCGTCACCGCGCTGGACGCGGCCAGGCCGGACACGGTGATCGTCGATCTGTCGGCCGATCACCGCTTCGAGCCGAGCTGGTATTACGGCCTGCCGGAGCTGACCCGGGGCGACTACCTGGGCCAGAAGCACTTCAGCAATCCGGGCTGCTACGCCACCGCGATGCAGCTGGCGATCAGCCCGCTGCTGCAGCAGCTGGCCGGCCCGCCGCAGTGTTTTGGTGTGTCCGGCTACTCCGGCGCGGGCACCACGCCCTCGGACAAGAACAATCCGGAACTGCTGCGTGACAACCTCATGCCGTATGCGCTGACCAACCACGTGCACGAGCGCGAAGTCACTGCGCACCTGCGCGTGCCGGTCGAGTTCATGCCGCATGTGGCGCCGCACTTCCGCGGCATCACCATGACCGTGAACCTGTGGCTCAACACGGTGGTCAAGCGCGAGGACGTGATCGCGCTCTATCAGAAGTACTACGCCAACGAAGCGTTGATCGACGTGATCGACGAAGCGCCCTGGGTAAGCCAGATTGCGGGCCGGCACGGCGTGCAGATCGGCGGCTTCGACGTGGCCCCGGGCGGCAAGCGCGTGGTGGTGGTGGCCACCCTGGACAACCTGCTCAAGGGCGCGGCCACCCAGGCGATGCAGAACCTCAACCTGGCACTGGGCCTGGACGAACTGGCCTCGATCCCGCACTGAATTCCCACGGCGCCGCGCGGCCCCCTGCGCGCGCCCTGACAACCCGGCGGAGCGAATCCGCCTACGGAGCAAGACATGGCAGACCTTCTGTGGCAGAAGCCCGGCGTGGCGGTAGACGCCAAGATCCAGACCTTCCTGGCCGGCGATGATGTGATCCTGGACCGCGAGTTCTTCCTGTACGACGTGGCAGCCAGCAAGGCGCATGCGCAGGGGCTGGAGAACATCGGCATTCTCGGCAACGACGAACGCGTCGGCCTGCAGCGCGAGCTGGATGTGCTGGCCGAGGATTTCCGCAGTGGTGCGTTCGTGCTGGATGAGCGCTTCGAGGATTGCCACTCGGCGATCGAAGCGCGCCTGACCGAGCGCCTCGGCGATGCCGGTCGCAAGATCCACACCGGGCGCAGCCGCAACGACCAGATCCTGGTGGCGACCCGGTTGTGGCTGAAGGACAAGCTGCTGCGCGTGGCCGAGCTGAGCCGCGAGATCGCCAAGGTGGCGCTGGATCGTGCCGAGGCCGAAAAAGACCTGCCGGTGCCGGGCTATACCCACATCCAGCGCGCCGTCGTGTCCTCGGCGGGCATGTGGTGGGCCGGCTGGGCCGAAGCCTTCATCGACAACGCGATCCGCGCGCACGACACCTTCAACCTGGTCGACGCCAATCCGCTCGGCACGGCCGCCGGTTATGGCGTGAACCTGCCGCTGGACCGCGCGCACACCACCGAGGCACTCGGTTTCGCGCGGATGCAGATCTCGCCGATCTATGCCCAGCTGTCGCGCGGGAAGTTCGAGCTGGCCGCCCTGGAAGCGCTTGGCGGCGCCACGCTGGATCTGCGCCGCATCGCCTGGGACCTGTCGCTGTTCACCAGCGGCGAGTTCGGCTTTGTCGCGCTGCCGGCGCAGTACACCACCGGCAGTTCGATCATGCCCAACAAACGCAACCCGGACGTGATCGAACTGATGCGGGCCACCCACGCCAGCGTGGCCGCGGCCCGCACCGAGATCGAGCAGCTGCTGTCGCTGCCGTCGGGCTATCACCGCGATCTGCAGAGCAGCAAGGGCGCGATCTTCCATGGCTTCGGCCGCGGTCTGGCCGCGCTGGAACTGCTGCCGGCGCTGCTGGCCAACCTGGAATGGCGCGACGACAAGCTGCGTGCGGCGATCGATTCGGGCATGTACGCCACCGATGTCGCCGTGGAAGCGGCGGTGGCCGGTGTGCCGTTCCGCGAGGCCTACAAGGCCGCCGCCGCGGCGGCGGATACGGCCGGGCAGGGGCGGACCCCCGAAGGCAGCCTGGCCGCGCGCGTGTCGCCCGGCGCGGCCGCCGACCTGCGGCTGGATGAGCTGCGCGCCCGCTGGGCCGCACTGGTGTGATCACGACGGCGGCCGCAAGGCCGCCGTTCTTGTAACGTCTTGCCGGGCGCGCCCGGGAAAAGGACTCACATGAAAATCTGTTATCTGGTGATGGTCACCCGCACGCCGGACTTCCGCGATGAGGTCGGTGCCGAGCACGTGCGCTTTCTCGATGAGGTGCGGGCCCGCGGGCAGCTGCTGCTGACCGGTGGCTTCACCGACAAGAGCGGTGGCGCCTACGTGCTGCAGGACATCGCCGATCTGGCCGCTGCACAGGCGCTGGTCGACACCGATCCACTGCTGGTGCAGGGCAGTGCCACCGCCCGTATCCACGAATGGAGTACGCGCTGAGCGCACCGACCCCATGAACCAGTCCGTGCCTTCGCCGTTCACCGAACAAGCCGTTCCGCAGTGGAAACGCGCCGTCCTCAAAGTGGGCAGCAGCCTGCTGGCGGCCGATGGCGGCGGCCTCTCGCCCCGCCACGCACTGGGGCTGGCCCAGTTCGTCTCGGCCAATGTCCTGGCCGGGCGTGAAGTGGTGATCGTGTCCTCCGGCGCGGTTGCCGCGGGTCGGGCGATCGTGCCGCGCGCGCTGGAAGCCGGGGCGGCGATGGCCGCACGGCAGGCACTGGCGGCGCTGGGCCAGGCGCAGTTGATCGGGCTGTGGCAGCGCTTCTTCGAACGCCCGGTGGCGCAGGTGCTGCTGACCCATGACGACCTGCGCAACCGTCGCCGCTATCTCAATGCCCGCGCCACGCTCAACGAACTGCTGCGGCTGGGCGCGCTGCCGGTGGTCAACGAGAACGACACCGTTTCGGTGGATGAGCTCAAGCTCGGCGACAACGACAATCTGGCTGCGACCGTCGCTGCGCTGATCGACGCCGACGTGCTGTTCATCGCCACCGACATCGACGGCCTGTACAGCGCCGATCCGCGGCGTGATCCACAGGCACGGCCGATCCACGATGTGCCCGAGCTGACCGTCGAGGTGCTGGCGATGGCCGGGGGGGCCGGCAGCGGCGCGGGCACCGGCGGCATGCATACCAAGCTGGAGGCCGCGGCCAAGGCCGGGCGTGTCGGCATCGAGACCTGCCTGTTCAACGGGCGCAGCGCCGAGGTGGTGCGCGCGCTCAGCCAAGGCCGCCTCTTCGGCACCCGCATCCACGCCGCGCAGACCCGCGTGGCCGCGCGCAAGTACTGGCTGCGGCACGCGCCGCTGGAACCGGGCGCGATCCTGGTCGATACCGGTGCGGCCGATGCGCTGCGTGGCAAGGGCGCCTCGCTGCTGCCCGGCGGCGTGGTCGGCGCGGAAGGGGACTTCCGCCGCGGTGACATGGTCGAGATCCGGCAACGCACCGAGGCCGGCGAGGTCTGCCTGGCCCGTGGTGTCAGCCAGTACTCAGCCAGCGATATCCGCCGCGTCGCCGGGCGCCACTCGCGCGACATCGAAAGCGTGCTCGGCTACAACTACGGTGGCAACGTCATCCACCGTGACGATCTGGTGTTGCTGTAAAGCGTAAGAACATCCACGGGAGAGCCACGCCATGCGTGGCTGCGCAGCCTGGGCCGTTCGACCTCCCCCAGCCACGCATGGCGTGGCTCTACCGTGTTTTTTCAAGGATATTGAGATGGTCGCCAGTTCCACTACCGACATCCGCACCCAAGCGCTGGCCTGCCGCGAGGCTGCCCAGCAACTTGCTCAGCTGTCCTCCGCCGCCAAGGCCGATCTGCTCGAAGCGATGGCCGCGGCGCTGGACGCGGATACCGATGCGATTCTCGCCGCCAACGCACGCGACCTGGCCGCCGCCACGGAGAAGGGCGTCGGCACGGCGATGCTGGACCGCCTGGCCCTGAACCCGCAGCGGCTGGCCGGTATCGCCGCCGCGCTGCGCGAGGTCGCCGCGTTGCCCGATCCCGTCGGGCAGGTGACCCGCGATGACGTGCGTCCCAATGGCATCCAGGTGCAGAAGGTGCGCGTACCGCTGGGCGTCATCGTGATGATCTACGAAGCGCGCCCGAACGTGACCGCCGATGCGGCGGCGCTGTGCATCAAGGCCGGCAACGGCGTGATCCTGCGCGGTGGCTCGGAGGCGATCCAGTCCAATGCCGCGATTGCCGCGTCGCTCAAGCGCGCGCTGCGCGAGGCCGGCATTGCCGATGCAGCGCTGACGCTGGTCGAGGATCTGCGCCGCGAGACCATGCTGGCCCTGCTGCAGCTCAACGACCTGATCGACCTGGCGATTCCGCGCGGCGGGGAAGGGCTGATCCGGTTCGTGGCCGAGCATGCCCGCGTACCGGTGATCAAGCATTACAAAGGGGTCTGCCATCTGTACGTGGACCGCGCCGCCGATCCTGCGCTGGCGCTGCGCCTGCTGGTGGACGGCAAGTGCAGCCGGCCGTCGGCCTGCAACTCGCTGGAGACGCTGCTGGTGCATGCCGACCTCGCGCCGACCTTCCTGCCCTTGGCGGCGAAGGCGCTGGCCGAACGTGGTGTGCAGCTACGCGCCGATGCGGTGGCACGCCAGTGGCTGCCCGATGCTGACGTGGCCAGCGAGGACGATTACGCCGCCGAGTATCTGGATCTGATCATCGCCGTGCGCGTGGTGGATGACCTGGACACCGCCCTGGCGCATATCCAGCAGTACAGCTCGGACCATACCGAAGTGATCGCCACCGAGGACGCGGTCGCCGCCGAACGCTTCGTGCATGCGCTGCGTTCGGCGGTGGTGATGGTCAACGCCTCCTCGCGCTTCTCCGATGGTGGCGAGCTGGGCCTGGGCGCGGAGATCGGCATCTCCACCACCCGGCTGCACGCCTATGGCCCGATGGGCCTGGAAGCACTGACGGTCGAGCGCTTCGTCGTCCGCGGCGAAGGCCAGACGCGCGCGTGACCCGGTAGAGCCGGCCGCTGGCCGGCTCCTTCCCATCGTGGCAACCCGTGGAGCCGGCCAGCGGCCGGCACTACCGGTCTGGCAACACCCGCGCGATTACCTGTGCGCGCCCGCCAATGCCTGCGCGGTGACCCGTACCGGCCGCGCGTGCTCATCCATGTGCAGGGTCACCGACTTGCCATCGGCCAGCGACGCGGCCACTGAGGCACTCGCGCCGAGGTCATGCGCCATCTCTTCGCGGGTCACATCGTCATGCGGCAGCCGACGCTCCTTGCCCGTGAAGCGCATGCGGTTGTACTCGGCCCAGGCGATCAGCAGCGCCGCGCAGCAGAGCAGCATGACCGGCAGGGCGATCACCACGAACGGGTCGATCATCTGCTTCTGTTCGTACAGCTGCGTCCAGGCCATCTGCCCGCCCAGCAGCCAGGAAACCAACGTGACCAGCGGTGCCCACAGGTAGAAGTAGAACGCCCAGAAGGCGATGGTCACAAAGCCCCAGGCAGTACGCTGCAGGCGTGGCTGCTGGCGCGGTTTCTGGATCAGCCGCGAGTCGAAGCGGCGGGTGGATTTGACAGTGTTCATCGGATACCCCGGTCAGGACTGACCCAGACCGCGCGCTTGCCACGACGCTTGAAGATCGTCTTGGGGAACGCCACCAGGGTCGTGAACAGACTGATGAGCCAGTACGCCATCGGGTACCAGATCACCCAGAAGTAATTACGTCCAATATGCGTTTCGTAACGGCGGTCGATGATCAGGCTGCTGGCGAACTGCAGCAGGCAGACCAGCGCCAGGATCACGCCATGCCACTGCGGCAGCAGCGTGGCGATGTACAGCTCGGGCGGCAGTGTCATGAATTTGCCCAGTGCCCACAGCACGATGATGGCCAGCATCGTGTACGCCCACAGCACGCTGAGGATGTACTCCAGCAGCACGCCCCACATGCGGCGCTTGCGCCAATGGAACAGCGAGCCACCGTGCCGCAGCAGCACTTCCACGCCCCCTTGGGCCCAGCGCAGGCGCTGCCGCCACAGCCCCTTCAGCGTTTCCGGCATCAGGATGAAGCACAGCGCATTGGGCTCGTAGCGGATGTCCCAATGATCCATCTGCAGGCGCCAGCTGATGTCGATGTCCTCGGTGACCATGTCGTCGGACCAGTACCCGATCCGATGCAGCGCAGTACGGCGGAACGCGGCGATCACCCCGGAGATGGTGAAGATGCGCCCATACACCCGCTGCGCGCGCTTGATCATGCCGATGATCGAAGAGAACTCGGCGACCTGCAGCCGGCCCAGCAGGGTGGAACGGTTGCGGATGCGCGGGTTGCCGGTGACCGCGCCCACGCGCGGGCCCGAGGTGAGGTGCCAGACCATCCAGTGGGTGGCGTACTCCTCCAGCATCGCATCGCCATCGATGCACACCAGGAACTCCGAGCGTGCCGCCAGCGCGCCCATGCGCAGCGCATTGGCCTTGCCCAGGTTGCGGTCCAGATGCACCACGCGCAGGCGTGGGTGCAGGGCGGCCAGGGCATCCAGCCGTGCCCCGGTATCGTCGCTGCTGCCATCGTTGATGGCGATGACTTCGAAGTCCGGGTAGTTCTGCTTCAGCGCCGAACCGAGGGTGTCTTCCAGGTTCTCCGCTTCGTTGTGGCACGGGATCAGGATCGACGCGAACGGATACTCAGCCATCGGCGGCGGATCATCGCGGTCGCGTGCCTTGCGTTCGCGCCGGAAGAAGTAATACAGGCCGCCGGACATCCAGAAGAACGCCATCACCATCGGGTAGAAGAAGGCGAACTGGAACAAGGTGTAGAGAAGAGGATGCATGGCGACCTCACTTTTCCTCGTACGGGAAGCTGCGGGCCGACATGGCCGCGCGCGCGTCATACGTGGAGGGACGTCCGGCGATGAAGTCATCCGGATACCAGGCGAAATGACGCACGCCCTGCGCCTGTAGACGGCGGATCTGCGCGCGCAGGCGGTCGCCGGGGATCGGCTTGCCGGTGCGCCAGTCCAGCGTCTGCAGCTCGAACATCGTCTGCGACAACTGCGGATCGTGCTGCTTCACTGCCACCACCAGCCGGTCCAGCCAGCGTTCCGGGCTGCGGCTGCCTTCCATCCACGGCATCGCCATCAGGGCGGTGTGGTCGTAGGCCTTGTTGAACAGGTCCAGACGCTGGGCGAACCAGCTCGCGCTCTGCGGTTCCAGCACGGGCTGGGCATACAGGTTGCGCACGGTGCCCAGCTTCGGCCGCCAGCGCTGCGCCGCGGTGCGCAGCTCCAGGGTGAAGTCGATCAGCGCCTGGGTGCGTGCACCGTCATCGTCTTCGGGCGGCAACTGGGTCAGCTCGGTGTCGCGCAGGTAGGCGTCATCGTGGAAGAGCAGGCCCTCGAAGTACGCGTTGATCGCCAGGTCTTCGTAGATGTCATCGATGATCCTGCGGACCTGCGGCCGGGTGAAGTCCAGCCGGAAGATGCCGTCGCTTTCCGGGCTCTCGATGGCCAGCGCCTTGCGGATGGCCGGGTCCTTGAGCTCGTAGCCCAGCACCGGCAGCCACGCGAACACCTTCACCCCGGCGCGCGTCTTGAGCTGCCACGCCACCCGGTTGAACAGGTCCGCACGCATCGGCAGATGGCGGTTGGGGAAGTACAGCGCGTCGGCCGAGCCGTTGCCGTCCGGATCGGCGAAGGCCTGCAGGAAGACGTGGGTGGGGCCGATCTTCTTGACCCGCTCGATCAGCGCATCCAGGTTCTTGGCCAGCTGCACCGGGTCGGCATCGTAGACCGCATCCAGGTCGATCTGCAGCGCCCGCATGCCATCGCGCTCGACATCGCGGCGCAGCTCGTAGGCCAGCTGCACCACGGTTGGGTTGTTGGTCACCAGCAGGCGCGCCAGGCCGTGAAGATCACGCTTGACCGGCGTGCTGCGGCCTTCCAGATCGAACGAGACCGGCATGCCCAGCTGCTCGGCGATGTCGTTGCTCAGCGCGTTGTAGGCGGCGTACGGCCACACGATCGCCTTGGGGCTGACGCCGACATTGCGCTGGATGCGCTCCACGCTGCGGCCCAGATCGGCGCGCAGGCGGGCCTCGTACTCGCCTGCGGTTTCATAGGTCTTGCGGGCAGGATCGTAGATGCGCGTGATCACCGCCGGCGTCGAGTTGCCCTGTGGGTTGGACTGTACGCCGTGGTGCAGGTTGTCGGTATGGCTGGCCAGTTCGATCAGTCCGCTTTTCTGCATCTCACGCAGCTGCGCCCAGGTGAGGAAATCCTCGCGGGTGAACGGGCGGTAGCCGTAATCGATCTGGCGCCCGGCCGGCATATCCACGTAGTCGGTGATCACCGCCACCAGCGCCGGATAGTTGTAGGCGCGCAGCAACGGAAACACCTTGCTGTACACGCTGCGCAGGCCATCATCGAAGGTAAGCAGCACCGGCTTGGGCGGCAGCGGCGTGCCGCCCTGCGAGGCGGTGATCAGCTGCGACAGCGAGACCGGGTGATACCCGTGGGCCGACAGCCAGTCCAGATGCGCGGCGAAGTTCTGCGTGCTGACGGCATAGGCATCCGGGTCGCCGCGTTCGGCCACCTCGTCGCGGATGTCGTGGTAGCTGAGCACCAGCAGCCCGTTGTCGGCCGCATCAAGTACGGCCGGCGGTTGCTGTGCCTGGGCCGGCAGGACCACGGTGAGCAGGGCCAGCAACAGCCAGTGGGTC
The DNA here is from genome assembly GCF_039674765.1 of Stenotrophomonas sp. TWI273. NCBI lineage: Bacteria > Pseudomonadati > Pseudomonadota > Gammaproteobacteria > Lysobacterales > Lysobacteraceae > Stenotrophomonas > Stenotrophomonas sp. TWI273. The sequence goes on along the minus strand of NZ_JBDJOA010000003.1, from coordinate 79,097 downwards.
CAACGCTTCAAGTCCATGTGCCGCATGTCATTCTCCCCACCGCAGGCCGGCATCCAGGCCGATATGTCGTTCACGCTGTCCGTCATAGACCGGTCGCGACCAGCGGATGCCGTACTCGAAAATGCGGCCTTCACCGAGCTGCCACTCGTGGCGGTACTCGGCCGAAGGCACGATCGCGCTGCCATAGCCCTGCTGCCAGTACTGCCCCACCGAGACCGTCAGGCGATGGCGGAAGTGGCGTTCGTAGTGACGCCACAGTTGTTGGTCCACGCGCAGCCCGATCTCCACCGAGTGGTCCTCGGATGGGTTGAAGTAGGGCACGTCGTCGCGGCTGCCGCGGCTGGCGTACAGGCTGCCCAGGCCATCCACGAACACGGTCGGCCGGGTCATCAGGCGTTGTTCGATGGCGGTGCTGACGGTATCGCGGCGATTACCGTCGTCGTAGCGGAACTGACTGGCGCCCAGGCTCCAGTGAGTACGTTCATCGCGGCGATAGTCGGCTGTCAGCGCTATGCTGTCGGCGGTGATGCCTGAGACGCGCGCCTGCATCGAGGCATCCGGATCATTGCGTGCGGCGGTGATGCCGGCATGCCATTGATCGCTGAACTGCCAGCCGAACCCGGCACTGAGGCCGGTATCGCCGATGTGGTCGTTGGCGCGGTTGACGAAGGCTTCGGCATCGGCACGCCCGTAGCGGTAACGGGTGCCCACGCCGATCCGCAGCGGGTCGATGGTCTGGTCCTGGAAATCCACACTGCGCCGATCGGCGAACGCGACCAGGCGCCAGCGGTCGTCCAGCACCGGCGACTGCACTTCAACGCCGTAGCGGCCGTCATCGTTGCCCAGCGGTGACGCACCGCCACCGCCGGAGCTGCGCCCGCCTTCGGCGTAGGCATGCCACTGCCAGCCACGGTGCGCGCGCCAGCTGCGGTCCATGCGCTGCACGGAGGGCTGGTTGGGGTAGGCAGCGAGCAGCGTGTCGTGGATGGGGCGCGCGAGGTCATCGCGCTGCACCTGCACGTAGGCGTCGTACTGGCCCAGCCGCGCCGGTACGTCGCGCGGGTCCAGCGTGTTGGCCATGCTGTAGCGCTCCAGCGCCCGCCGTGGCCAGCCACGCATCAGGTAGATGTTGCCCAGCGAGGATTGCGAGCCGGTATTGCCTGGCCCGATCTCGACCATCTTCTCCAGATCGCGCTGCGCAGTGGGCAGGTCGCCACTGTAGGCACGCACCATGGCCAGGTTGAGGTCGGCCTCGTAGCGCGGCCAGTTCGGATAGGGTGCCTTGGCACCGTTGGCCCAGCGCCACGCGGGCTCATCGGCCTGCCACTTCTTCAGCAGGGCGATCGCGGTGTCGGCCTGCTCGTCCTCCAGATACGCATAGGCCAGTTCCGAACGCGCCTGCGGCAGCGACGGGTCAGCCTTGAGTGCGGCTTCCAGCACCGGGATCGCCTCGGCCGGATGCTGCGTGGCCATCAGCGAATCGCCGACGGCGGCCAGCAGATAGTTCGGCACCGGGTGGCCGTCGGCGAGCAGCGTGCGGTACTCCTCGCGAACCTGCGCATGGCGGCCCAGCCGGTTGAGCAGGATCAGCCGGTCATGGCGGATCCGCAGCGGCGCCTGCTGCACGGTGGTGCCATCGCGTTCGAGGTACTGCTGCATCTGCACCAGCGCGGCATCGGCTTCATCCAGGCGGGTGTCCTCGCTGGGGCCATAGGCCAGACTCCAGCCCACCAGCTTGGCCAGATAATTGCCTTCCAGCCGTTCTTTCTGTGCCGCATCGAACAGGGTGGGGCGCGCCAGGTACAGCTGCCAGGCGCGGTGCGCGTTGCCGATGTCCGCCAGGGTCAGCACCTGCAGGCGATACAGCAATGCGTCGTCGGGCGACTGCACCCGTGCCCGCTCGATCGCCGCCAGTGCATCCAACCATTGGGCATGGTCCCGGAACTGGCCGATCTCGGCCAATGCGTTGTCCCGCGCAGTGGCTGCAGCCGCCGGAGCGGAAAAAGCGAGTGTCGCGCATGCCAGGCCGACGCAGAGCGCCAGCGGCCGATGGTCGTACATGGAACCCCCCTTGGAGCATCCTTTCAAAGGTGTGTTGCGTCAAAAGTGTGACGCACATCACATGCCAATCGTGCCTGACTGCGCAGTTGTTGCCAAATCGTTAAGACGCGGGTACGACCCATCAGCCCCCGGGTGGAACCCGGAGGGGAGGGGCAAGTCATTGAATCGCTACAGATTCAGGCCATGTCGCAACCAAGGACGGCGCACTCCATCGCGATGAAGCTGTTCAGCCTGCTGGCGACGCCAGAGGCTCCGAACGCTGCCCGGTGCAGCCCACCGGGTCAGTTAGCGACACGCTACGTCAGCAGTTGCGCACAACGCGTGTAGATGGACGCGCCGGGGCGCTTACCACTGGTCTTCGAGCTTCTGCGGTTTGCAGGCGACCCACGAGGCGCACAACAGCACCACCGCGCACAGGACCAGGAAGCCGAACGGCAGGTGCCAGCCGCCGCTGACCGCGTGCAGCCAGCCGAACAGGAACGGGCCCAGGCAGCTGAAGGCATAGCCCACGCCCTGCATGAAGCCGGACAACGCGGCCGAACCGGCGGGGGTGCGGGTCCGCAGGTTGATCAGGGTCAGGGCCAGCGGGAACGTGGACGGCCCGATGCCGAGCAGCACCGCCCACAGCCACGGGGCCTTCATCGGGGCGAACAACAGGCCGGCGAAGGCGATCAGGAACGCGCTGAAGCCGATCAACACCAGCCCGAAGGGATTGCGCAGGCGCACGGCCAGGGCCGGCATGGTCAGCGATGGCAGCAGGCCGCAGGCCGCGAAGATCGCCACCATGATGCCGCCGAACGCCGGTGTTGCACCGGCCTCGACCACGATCCGCGGCAGCCAGGTGAACATCGAATAGGTCATCAACGAGGTCATGCCGAACATCAGGGTCATGCCCCACGCCAGCGGCGTCTTCCAGACCTTGCCGTGCGGCGCGCTGGAGGGATCGTTGGCGGCGCTGATCGTGTCCGGGTGCGGACGTGCGCGCGAGAGCATCAGCCACGGCAGTGCCGCAGCCAGCGACATCAGCGCCCAGATGCCCAGCGATACGCGCCAGCCCGCCTGCTGCGCGACCGGCACCGCCAACAGGGCCGGCATCATCGTGCCGATCTGCAGCACCGTGATGTAGAGCGTGCTCATGGTGCCCACGCGGTTGGCGAAGTAACGCTTCACCAGCGGTGGCACCACCACGTTGCCGATGCCCATACCCGCCAGCGCCACCACCGAGCCGAACAGCAGGCTGCCCACGCCGCCGGCCATCGAGCGCAGCAGCAGGCCCACGGTGGCCAGGCTCATCGCCAGCAGCGCGGTGCGCTCCAGGCCCAGGCGACGCGCGACGGCCGGGGTGGTCACCCCGAACAACGCGAAGGCCGCCGTCGGCAGCATGCCGAGTACGCCCGTCATGGTGGTGCCGAAGCCGAAGGTCTGGCCGAGCACATCCAGCAGCGGGGTCAGCGAGGTGACCGCGGTGCGCAGGTTCAACGCGGCCAGCAGGATCGCAGCGAAGGCGAGAAGGCGCCCGTGCAGCAGGGACTGGGACGGTGGGGTGGGGTGAGTCATCAGCATGTTTCCTGACAGGTGGCGCACCGCGGCCATGCGGGCGCGCGGGTGCAACGGCAGAGACCGGCCAGTGGCCGGCGTCTGCGGGGTAGGGGACTGGCCGCCGCCGAAGGCGGGGCCAGGACCGGCCATTGTACGGGTTAGACCCCGGCAGGTCGCGCGGGGTGGGGCGCGGTGGTGCGGCTCGGAGGCGAGGGGACCGGCCGCGGGCACGATGCCCCGCCGCGCGCCGTGCTACGTGTGAAAACGCCTTCACAACAAGGGCCACGCGGTCCCCTTTCATGTGCGCTGCGTCAAAAAAATGACTATTTAGGAAAATTCCTACAAGCGAACGGGTGGTTGTCTTACCGGAAGGGTGGGGTTTTTGACGGTTCTCATGTCGCGAATAGCTCTTAAATTGGCGGGCCTCCATAGGGGCGGTCTATAGCGAACGATGGTTCGTGCCAGCCCACGTTCGAGATCCTGCATGCCAAACAACGTACTACCCACCCCGGCTCGCGCCGGTTCCCATGGCGCTTCCCGGCGCACCCTCCTTCTGGCCCCGCTGGCGGCCGCGCTGGCCCTGGTCTATCTGCCGGCCAGTGCCCAGCAGCTGCCCGCCCCGGATCAGGAGCTGCTCCGCCAGCAGGAGCGCGAACGCGCCCTGCGCGAGCAGCTTGAAACCCGGCCCGATGCACGTCTGCAGGACGCGCCGGTGGCCGCACCGGAGCGGCTGCCCCAGGACGAAGCACCCTGCTTCGTGATCGACCGCATCACCCTGGAGGGCGAGCAGGCCGAGCGTTTCCAGTGGGCGTTGCCCGCAGCCAACGTCAAAGGCGATCCGGCGCTCGGCCGCTGTCTGGGCACCGCCGGTATCAACGTGGTGATGTCGCGGGTACAGAACGCGATCGTCGAGCGCGGCTTCGTCACCACGCGCGTGTTGGCCCAGCCGCAGGACCTCACCACCGGCACCCTGGCACTGACCGTGGTGCCCGGCACGCTCCGCCAGATCCGTTTCGCCGAGGGCACCCATCGTGACGCCACCCTGTGGAACGCGATCCCGGCACGCAGTGGCGACCTGCTCAACCTGCGCGATATCGAACAGGGGCTGGAGAATTTCAAGCGCGTGCCGACCGCCGAGGCCGACATCCAGATCAGCCCGGCCGAAGGTGACGACGCCGCACCTGGCCAGAGTGACCTGGTGGTGCAGTGGTCGCAGCAGCGGCTGGTCCGTTTCAACCTCAGCCTGGACGATTCCGGCAGCAAGGCCACCGGCAAGACCCAGGCCGGTGCGACGATGTCGCTGGACCACGCGCTGCGCCAGAACGACCTGTTCTACGTCAACCTCAACCACGACGTGTTCAGTGGCGGCAAGCGCGGTACCAAGGGCTTCACCTTCCACTACTCGATTCCCGTCGGCTACTGGCTGTTCGGCGCGACGCGCAGTGGCTACGAGTACGAGCAGACCGTGGCCGGCAACCAGCAGTCGTATCTCTACAGCGGCGAGAGTTACAACGCCGAAGTGCGCGCCACGCGCCTGCTGTTCCGCAATGCGGACAGCAAGACCAGCATGTACCTGCGTGCGTGGGAGCGCGATTCGCGCAACTTCATCGACGACACCGAAATCCTGGTCCAGCGCCGGCGCATGGGCGGCTGGGAGCTCGGCCTGAACCACCGTCATTTCATCGGCCAGGCCACGCTCGATGGCACCGTCGGCTTCCGCCGCGGCACCGGGGCGTTCGGTTCGATCGCAGCGCCCGAGGAGCTGTTCGGTGAAGCCACCTCGCACCCGAAGATCTACTTCGCCGACGCACAGCTGAGCGTCCCGTTCCAGCTCGGCCAGCAGCGCCTGCGTTACACCGGCAGCTGGCGAGCGCAATGGAACCGTGGCGGGCTGGTGCCGCAGGACCGCTTCGCGATCGGCGGGCGCTACACCGTGCGCGGGTTCGATGGCGAGATGTCCTTGATGGGTGAGCGCGGCTGGCTCATCCGCAACGACATCGGCCTGGCCCTGGGCGGCGGGCAGGAATTCTACGTTGGCGCCGATTACGGCCATGTCGGCGGCAGCGCCACGCAATGGCAGGTAGGCAATGACCTGGCGGGCAGCGTGATCGGCCTGCGCGGGTCGTATCGCGGCCTGTACTGGGACGGCTTCGTCGGCGCCCCGTTGAACAAGCCCTCTGGTTTCCAGAACGCCTATACCGTCACCGGATTCACCCTGAGCTGGTCGTTCTGATTTCAGTGCGGGCGCGTTCGCGCCGCACCGACCGCACGCACACAAAGGAATTGTCATGAACAAGCATCTGTACCGCCTCGTGTTCAACCACGCCCTCATGCTCTGGCAGGTCGCCGCGGAAATCACGCCGCGCCCCGGCGGCGCCGGTACCGGGCAGGATGGCGATCGCACGGCGGCACTGCGCCCGATGGCGTTCGCGCTGTGGGTGATGCTGGGCTGGGTCGGCGTGAGCGGCCTGGCCGCGGCGCAGGTGGTGGCCGATCCGAATGCGCCCGGCAACCAGCGCCCGACCGTGCTGGAGACCGCCAACGGCACGCCGCAGATCAACATCCAGACCCCGAGTGCGGCCGGTGTCTCGCGCAATACCTACCAGCGCTTCGATGTCGACCAGCAGGGCGTCATCCTCAACAATTCGCGCGGCAACACGCAGTCCCAGCTCGGCGGCTGGGTGCAGGGCAATCCGTGGCTGGCCGGCGGCACTGCGCGGGTGATCCTCAACGAGGTCAATGGCGCCAACCCGAGCCAGCTGCGCGGCTACGTGGAAGTGGCCGGCGACCGTGCGCAGGTGGTGATCGCCAACCCCGCTGGTATCGATTGCGACGGCTGCGGCTTCATCAACGCCAACCGCATCACCCTGACCACCGGCACCCCGATGTTCAACGGCGGCGCGCTGGAGGGATACCGCGTGCAAGGCGGTGCGATCCACATCTTCGGCGCCGGCATGGATGCCAGCCGGGTCGACTACACCGATCTGATCGCGCGCTCGGTGCAGCTCAACGCGGGCCTGTGGGCACAGCAGCTGCAGGTCACCACCGGCGCCAATACGGTGAGCGCCGATCTGAGCCGTGTGCAGGCGCAGGCCGCCGAAGGCAATGCGCCGCAGTACGCGCTCGATGTGGCCCAGCTGGGCGGCATGTACGCCAACAAGATCCTGCTCATGGGCACCGAGCACGGCGTGGGCGTGCGCAATGCGGGCAACCTCGGGGCGCAGACCGGGGAGCTGGTCGTGACTGTCGATGGCCGGCTGGAAAACACCGGCAAACTGCAGGCGCGCGACGATACGCGCATCGCTGCCACCGGCGGTGTACGCAACGAAGGGCTGGTCAGCGCCGGGCGTGAACTGAACCTGCGCACCGGCCAGGACGTGGACAACAGCGGCGGCCAGCTCAACGGCACCCGCCTGGATGTGGAGGCCGCCTCGCTGGCCAACCGCGACGGGCGCATCGAACAGGCGGGCGTGCAGGCACTGGCGGTACAGAGCGCGCGGCTGCAGAACCGTGACAAGGGCAGTATCGGGGCGCTGGCCCAACAGGACGGCACCGCGCCGACCACGCCGGGCGAAGGGGCGGGCCCGGGCGGCCCCGGCACGCCCGGGACCGGCACGGGGGGCACCGACGGCGGCACGCCCGTCATCACTCCACCGACGACCGCGCCGCTCGCGCAGGGCCGCGTGGTGATCGCGGGACTGCTCGACAATGATGGCGGCGCCGTGCTGGCCGGGGGCGACATCGACCTGCGTGCCAGCGACCTGGACAACGACGGCGGTCGCCTCGGGGTGCGCGATCTGGCCGTGGAGGGTGGCACGCTCTCCAACCGGCAGGGCGAGCTGACCACGCAGCGTGACCTGCGCGTGCAGGGCGAGGCACTGCGCAACGACACTGGGGTGCTGAATGTCGGCGGTGCGCTTGATGTGCGCGCGGCGCAGCTGTCCAACCACGGCGGCAGGATCGCCCACAGCGGCAGCGCGCCGGCCCAGCTGCAGGTGGCAGGCACGCTCGACAACACCGGCGGCAGTCTTGCCAGCAACGCGGCATCGCTGGCGCTGGCCAGCGCGGTGCTGGTCAACACCGATGGCGCGCTGCTGCACGCCGGCAGCGATGGGCTGCAGCTCACCACCGGCACGCTGGAGGGCCAGCGCGGCGAGATCGCCACCGCCGGTACGCTCACTCTGCGCGCCGGCCAGGTCGATCATCGCCAGGCCGATCTGCAGGCGGGCACGCTCGACCTCCAGGTGGATACGATGGACAACCGCGGTAGCCAAGTGCTGGCCACCGGCAACCAGGCCAACCGGATCGGGGTGGCAACCGCGCTCGACAACAGTGGCGGCACGCTCGCCAGCAACGGTGACCTGGCGATCGCCACAGCGCTGTTGAACAACGCGGGCGGGCAGGTGCAGCAGGCCGGCAGCGGGCGGCTGGACATCAACGCGGCGACGCTGGCCGGCGCGGGCGGCAAGCTGCTCAGCAATGGCGCCCTGCACCTGCAGGGCCAGAACCTCGATGTCTCCGGTGGTGTGACGTCCGCCGTCCGCATGGAGATCGATGCGGGCCAATTGGACAACCGCCGTGGCGAACTGATCGCCACCGGTTCCGACGCGCTGGGCCTGCGCGTGGCCAACGCGCTGTACAACGACACTGGCAGCATCGTCGGCAACGGCGCGCTGGCCGTGCAGGCAGGCAACCTTTCCAACCGCGACGGCAAGATTCTGGCAGCAGGTGATGCGGCCTCCGCGCTGCAGGTGACCGGCACGATCGACAACCAGCGCGGCACGCTGGCCAGCGCGGGCGATCTGGACCTGCAGGCAGGCCAGCTGGACAACCAGGCCGGTACCGTCCAGGCGGCGGGCGACAGTGCGCTTCAACTCGGCGTGGGTAGCCTGCTCGACAACCGCCAGGGCGGCCTGATCGCCTCCGGTGGCGCGCAGCAGCTGCGTGCGGGCAGCGTCGACAACCGCGGCGGTACGGTCAACGCGGGCGACATGCTCGACGTGGAGATCGCGCAGACCCTGGACAACAGTGCCGGCACGATCGCCGCCAATGATGCGCTGCGCGTGCAGGCCGGCCGCATCGTCAACCGCGATGCCGGCACGCTGGCGTCGGTCGAGGGCGATGTCACCCTCGCCAGCGCGACGGACATCGACAACAGCGCCGGCGTGATCCAGGCCGAGCGTGCGCTGTCGGTGACCAGCCAAGGGCTGACCAACGTGCGTGGCACGCTGGCCGGCGCCTCCGTCGCCTTGGATACGCGTCTGGGCGGCGTGGACAACAGTGAAGGCATCATCGCCGCCACCGCCGGCACCCTGGATCTCCGCAGTGGTGCGCTGGAGAACCGCGCGGGCCTGCTGCAGTCCAGTGGTGGGATGAGCATCGATACGCACGGCCAGCGGCTGGGCAATACCGACGCGGGCGCGCGTGGCGGCATCGTCAGCGGTGCCGGGCTGACCCTGCGTGCCGGTGGACTGGATAACCGTGCCGGCCTTGTCCAGGCGCAGACGGCGCTGGACGCGCGGCTGGCCTCGCTGGACAACCGCAGCGGCGGGCAGGTCGGCAGCGGCTCCTCGCTGCTGCTGCAGGCGCAGCACCTGGATAACAGCGGCGGCCGCCTGCAGGCTGCCCAGAATCTGACCCTCGCTCTGAGCGGTGAGCTGGTCAACCAGGCCGGGCTGGCCGTGGCCGGTGGCGATCTGGTCGCCCATGCCGCGCGCATCGACAACCGCGCCACGAGCGGCGGCGGCACCGCGCTCGGCCTGCAGGGTCGCAACGTGGACCTCACCGCCGCGCAGATCGACAACAGCAGCGGCATGATCGCTGCCGACCAGCGCATCGCGCTGCAGGCGACCGATGCACTGTTCAACCAGCAAGGCCTGGTGTCCTCGGCGGGCAGTCTGGACGTGCGCGCCGGCCAGGTCGGCAACACCGACGGCACGCTGCTGTCCGCGGGCAACCAGACGCTGCATGCCAACGCACTCAATGGCACCGGCCGGATGTTGTCGCAGGGCGATCTGGTGCTGGCCTTGCAGCAGGATTACCGCAACGATGGCCAGATCACCGCCAATGGCAAGGCCACGGTCTCCACGCAGGGGCTGTGGACCAATGCAGGCAAAGTGCAGGCCGGCGATCTGGACCTGCATGCACGCCAGATCGACAACCTCGCCACCGGCGAGATCAGCGGCCTCCGCACCCAGGTGCGCGCCGATGGCGTGCTTGGCAACCGGGGGCTGATCGACGGCGTGGATACCCGCATCGATGCCGATGTGATCCTCAATGTTGGCACCGGCCGCATCTATGGCGACCGCCTGTCGATCGGTGCCACGACCCTGGTCAACAGTGATGAAACGCTGGAGGGCGTCACCCGCGCGGCCACCATTGCTGCGCGTGAGCGCCTGGACATCGGCGCCGGCACCGTGGTCAACCGCGAGCAGGCGCTGATCTTCAGTGCTGGCGGTGGCGAGAGCGCACTCAACATCGGCGGTGCGCTGGATGCGCAGGGCCATGCAGTCGGTCGCGCCGGCTCGGTGCACAACGCCAGCGCGACCATCGAGTCGCTGGGTGGCTTGAGTATCGATGCCACGCGCCTGCTCAACAGCAACGAGCATTTCGCCACCACCGAAGTGATGGTGGTGGGCCCGACCAAGAAGCTGTACATCCAGCCCAAGGGCACGCCCGGCATGCATGATGCCAGCGAGTTCACCTGGTCCAGCTGGAGCCGTGCCGGCAAGTACTGGTGGAAGAACGGCAGCGGCGACGTCAAGGATTGGACGCAGTACGACGTCACCCACACCGAGTACGAAACCCAGGTCACCTCCAGCGCGCCGGGTCGCATCATTTCCGGCGGTAACATGACGCTGCGTGGCGATGAGCTGATCAACGACAAGAGCCAGATCCTGGCTGGCGGCGCGTTGCTGGGCGATCTCGGCAACCTGCGCAACATCGATGCATTCGGCGAGTACCGCGTGCACGAGGAAGGCACCAGCCAATACACCTACAGCCGCTGGCGCGGTGGTTTCAAGCGCTATCACGAGCGCAAGTGGGACCGGAAGATCGCCTATCGCCCGGCCGATGAAGTGCGCACCATCAATCTGGGCGTGACCCGCACCGAACAGAACACGCGCGATGGTGGCAGCGGCTACCAGGTGGGCGGGGTCAGTACCGGTACCGTCGGTGGGCAGGTCGGCGGCGCAGCCGACGCCGGCGCCATCGGTGGACAGCGCCAGGTGACCGAAGTCAGCGCCAGCGTCGCCTCGCTGGCCGGTCCCGGCAGCACGGCGGGCACCGGTGCACAGGGCGCGGCGGGCAACCAGCCGACCGTGATCCGCACCATCGGCGTGGATGCCGAACTGCCGCAGACCAGCCTGTTCCAGAGCGGGCCGAATGCCGGCCAATACCTGGTCGAAACCGATCCGCGTTTTGCCGATTACCGCAACTGGCTCGGTTCGGAGTACCTGCTGCAGAAGATGGGCGTGGACCCGGCCAACGTGCAGAAGCGGTTGGGCGATGGGTTCTACGAACAGAAGCTGGTCCGCGATCAGGTCGCCCAGCTCACCGGCCGCCGCTTCCTGGATGGCTATGCCGACGATGAAGCGCAATACCGCGCGCTGCTCGACAACGCGGCCACCATCGCCGACGCCTGGGGCCTGCGCCCCGGCGTGGCGCTGACCCCGGCACAGATGGCCCAGCTCACCAGCGACATCGTCTGGCTGGTCGAGCAGCGCGTGACCCTGGCCGATGGCAGCACCACCACCGCACTGGTTCCGCAGGTGTACGTTCGCGTGCGCCCCGGTGATATCGACGGCACCGGCACGCTGCTGGCCGGCCGCTCGGTGGAGCTGAACCTGCGCGGCGACCTGGTCAACAGCGGGACCATCGCCGGCCGTACCGCGGTGAAGATTGACGCGCAGAACCTGCGCAACCTGGACGGCCGCATCAGCGGTGACACGGTCAGTGCCAACGCGCGTACCGATCTGGACAACCTCGGCGGCCTGATCGATGCGCGCAGCGTGCTGGTCGCCAGCGCCGGTCGTGATCTGAACCTGGTCACCACCACCCGCAGCGGTCAGAACACCGCGGGGTTGAGCGACTTCAGCCGGACCAACATCGACCGCGTGGCCGGGTTGTTCGTGAGTGAGGCTGGGGGCACGCTGCTGGCGAGCGCGGTGCGTGATGTTCGTCTTGACGGAGCCGAGATCGTCAACGCGGGCTCCGGTGGGCAAACCGTGATCGCCGCCGGCCGCGACCTGTCACTGGGCACCGTACGGGAGGCGCGGCAGGAGAACAACGTGCGCAATGCCGACAACTATCTGCGCAGCGGGTACAGCCGTGGCGTTGGTACCAATGTCCGGACTGTCGGCGATGTCCAGCTACAGGCAGGTCGGGACATGGAGTTGCAGGCAGCGACGGTCAACAGCGCCGAGGGTGCCCTGGTCGCGGTGGCGACCGGCAACCTCAACATCGGGGTGTCCGAAGACAGTTACAACTGGAGCGAGGGTCGAAAGCACCGGCATAGCGGCCTGCTCAACACCACGACCCGCACCACCCGCGACAGCCTCGATGAAACCGTTGCCCAGGGCAGCACGGTTGGCGGGAACACAGTGGCCATCCAAGGACGCAACGTCACCATCACCGGCAGCGATGTGATCTCCGATGTCGGCACCACGATTGCCGCCGACCAGGATCTGGTGATCCAGGCCGCTCGCGAATCGGCGACGGAAAGCCACTTCAAGAAGAAGGAGCAGAGTGGCCTGATCTACAACGGTGGCGCTGCGATCACGGCCGGCACGCAGATGCAGAGCGACGACAACAAGGCCGCGCGCAACACCGCGGCGGGGTCGACCGTCGGCTCGCTCGCAGGCGATGTCGTGCTGCTGGCGGGCGGGGCGTATCGCCAGATTGGCAGTGACGTCCTCGCGCCGGAGGGCGATGTGGACATCCACGCGCGTGAGGTCGCGATTCTGGAGGCCCGCGAAACGCAGACGACGGCGCAGGAGAGCAAGTTCAGGCAGGCCGGTCTCACTGTTGCGGTCACTGCGCCGGTGATCACTGCACTGCAGACCGCCGGCAACATGGCAAGTGCGACCAGCAAGACCTCTGACTGGCGTAAGCAGGCGATGGGTGCTGCGACAGCAGCGGGTGCGGTGAAGGAAGGCGTCGATGCGGTCGGCGCGGATCCAGGCGCGGCTGGCGGGTTGAACATTTCCATCACCGTGGGGGCCAGCAAGAGCGACAGCCGGACGACAACGCAGAGCGACACGGCGGCAGCGTCATCGATCCGGGCCGGCGGCGACGTCCGGGTCAGTGCCACGGGCGCTGGCAACGCGTCGGATATCACGATTCAGGGCAGTGACGTAACGGCAGACGGCAACATCCGCCTCAAGGCGGACGGAGACGTCGCGCTTCTTGCGTCCCGTGACGTGATCGAGATGGAGCGCAAGAGCAGCAGCGCCAGTGGCGGCGTAGGCGTGGCCATCGCTGTGGGCTCGGGCGGTGCCAGCGCCGGCATCACGGCCAATGCCAGTGCTTCGCGGGGCAGCGGCAAGGGCGAGGACGTCTACTGGAACACGACGCACCTGACTGCAGGAGAGTCGTTGGTCATCGAATCGGGCGGCGACACCACGCTGCGTGGCGCGGTAGTTTCAGGTGAGCAGGTGGCAATGAACGTCGGTGGCAACCTGGCGGTGGAGAGTCTGCAGGATACCCACAGCTTCCACAGCAAGGACAGAACCGTCGGGGGCAGCGTCACTTTCGGTGCGGGTTTCAGTGGCAGTGCCTACATGCTCAACCAAAAGAGCGACAGTGAATTTGCCAGTGTCACCGAGCAGTCGGCCATTCGTGCGGGTGACGGCGGCTTCCAGATCAATGTGGATGGGACGACACAGCTTGTCGGTGGTGCGATCAGCTCCAGCGATGCAGCAATTGATGCCGGCAGGAATCGACTTCAGACAGCTGCACTGGTGGTCAGCGACATAGAGAACGCTTCGAGCGCGAAGGCCAGTAGCGGCGGAATCGGTGTCACCGATGAAACCTTCTCCGGCTTGTATGGCGCCACCAAGACGATCATCGGCAACAAGCTGATCCATGGCGACGCCAGTGACGGCTCGCAGGGGACAACCCGTGCGGCGATCAGCGATGGCGCTGTGTTGATCACGGATGATGAGCTCCAGCGCGCGCTGACTGGCAAGGGGGCAGAACAACAGCTGGCCGGGCTGAATCGCGACACGCTGAACGCCCATCAATCTGCCGCGCTGATCGATCTTGAGCGTCTCGAAGAGCGTGCCGCTGCGGAGCACGCGATCACCGGCGAAGCCTTCCGCCAAGGCACTGCCTGGACGACGGATCTGGTGCACAAAGCAGCGACGGAGCAAAGTCGCATTGTCCTGCAGACCTGTGAAGCGGGCGGGACCAACTGCCGTCAGACCGAACTGGCGTTGGAGGATGTCCAGGCCATTGACGGCAAGCTGTACATCTTCAACAACGGCATTTTCAACGCTGAGCCCTACGCGCTTGCCACAGGCGCGAAGCAGAACACCAATGAAGCCAACGCGTCCGGGGTGTATTACATCCTGAACCCTTACACCGGCAACAAGGTGGCCGAAGGGCTGTATGCGATGTACGACAAAGCCAATGGCATCCTGGGCAGCCTTACGGGCGTCATGCTGCCTGTGACGGCCGCATCGCAGGCCAACATTGCGCTGCTGGAGCGTGCCAGGGAGGAGGGATGGGAGTTCAATGCCGTCAATCACAGCCGCGGCAGCATGACCTTCACCAATGCGATGTTGCAGCTTCGAGGCGACGACCAGAAGATGTTCCCCATCGGCTACATCCTCTACAACGGGGCTGCAGCCAATGCACAACAAGCGCTGGGGTTGGTCGGGTTGATTGGCGACGCCAGGGGAGAGGTATGGCAGAACACTCATCCGACGGACATCGTAGGCAGCTGGCGCGTCATTCTTGGCGGAAACCCGGCGACCTCCGAGAAGAATCAGGGCAGCTTCCCGGGGTCGCACAGTGCCTACGTGGGTTACCTGCCCGCGGACGGTACGGAGCTGCGGTCCATCACGGACAAGGTGTGGGGCATCGGTAAGATCAATCAACCTGTCAGGCAGGTCCCCAAACGTGAGGCTGAAAAACGATGATCAGGAAGTACACCTCGATGCTGGCGGCGGCCGCGCTTATCACTGTTGCCGGATGTGCCACGGCACCTGCGGCGCCGGGCCGGGTGGCCACAACGGACATTGGACCCGTTCCGGCCGGTTCCGTTCGCGTCATGCCCACCAAACAGCACTGGCGTAAGGCAGGTGCCAGCAAAGCCGACGCGGACCAGGCTAGGCAGCAATGCAGTCAGGAATTGCGGAACAATGAAGAGTACGCCGGGCTGCTGAAGGAGAGCTCTGTGATTACCAAGATCTGGCACGCTGATCGTACCGCTGCGCAGAAAAAGCGGCGCAAGGAAATTGGTACGCGGCTGAGTCAGCTGAGTGATGCGTGCATGACCGGGAAAGGATTCGAGTTCGTGCCTGGTGGGTTCCCGGTGGACTGAGTGCGGTGACCAGGATGCTGCTTTACCCCAGGCCGTTCATCTCCCGCAATCATTTCGCGTTGCGCATTTGTCGCACAATGACCGTGCTGGCCGTGCTGTCGGGCGTGACCGCTTGCGGCGCAGGCGGGTTGTGGATGAACGGCAATCCCGCTGCGACCCGGCACCTCAGCCCGCCGGGCCACGAGTGGACCCGGCCGGATGCCAGCGTCCTGGTACGCGACCTGGATTGGCAGGCGTGCGGTGGCCAACGAAGTGGGAACATTTCGGCAGACCGGCGAGGGGCTACTCCTCAAGAGGATGCCGAGCTTTCGCGCGAGAAACTCTACGCTGCGCAACGTTGCATGTTGGGAAAGGAGTATCACTACATCGGTTCCTGCGAAGGCGATATTCCGGGCCGCTATCCCGCCTGCCAGTCCGGTTCGGGGAGATTGCTGCTTGATTGAGCCGTCTGCGCAACGACAGATCAGAGCGGCTGGAGCTGCATTGGCAGTCGCGTTGCTGTCCGGTTGCGTGATTGGCAATGGCCGCATCTGTGGGCCGCAGACACCGATGATCTACTGCGATAAAGCGGCGTATGAGCGGCTGGCCAACCCACCTTCATTGATGGAAAGCTGGCAGCACCCGTCCAATACACCTGAAGCGCGTCAGCTCGACTGGGTGTCCTGCGGGGGTACGGAGAAGGGGAGCTATGCGGTGTTGCCAGGCACTACAGGTGCTGAGACGGCCGCGCGCTCCGGTGCGAAATTCGATCAGATTCAACGTTGCATGTTGGGTAAACAGTATCAGTACACCGGTACCTGCCAGGGTGAGATTCCCAGTCGTTTCCCTGCATGCCAGCGTGCGGAGGGGTCCGTGTCGCAGCGCTGATGCGCCGAGGCGTATGCGGTCCTCCATCCAGTGCGTATCACTATCCTTGGGAGCCAGAACATGCAGTCATTCTTTCGTCCACTATCTGGATCGTCTGCCCGCCTCGCGCTTGGTTTGACTCTCCTGGGCATCGCCGGCGCAGCGTGCGCTGATCCTGAGCTGCTCGAATCGCCGCAGTCGGCACAAGCGGTGCGATGCGCGGCCTTCTACATTGATGTTCCCTCGGCAGGCAATCCCGTGGCCAACCTCATGCTGGGCTCGGTGGTGAGCAAGGCTGCATGGATGGATCAGTTGAAGGCGCTCATGGCCCGGGGTGCCGAGCCACCGATGACCCGCTTGGTCGTCGCCGGTGAGAGCGAAGATGTCACACGAAAAGCAGTCCAGTCGGCGCTCGGCAGCTTCAAGCAGCAGCGCCTTTCCTATCTGACCCTCACGGTCGCAGGCCAGTCGCCGAAGATGCAAGGGCTGCAACGCAGCGCCGAGCAGCTTGGCATCACTTTCCGCGCGGCGACCCCTGAACGCTCGGCCGCATCACCCGAGGCACGGGCGGATGCGTATCTTCGGGGCGTGTGTGATTGAGCTGCACCCACGCGCCGTCACCGCCCTGTGCCTGGCCCTCAGCCTCAGCGCCTGCGGCATCGGCGGCATGTGGATGAATGGCGATCCATCGGCCAGCCGTACCCTCGTGCCGCCACGCGACACCTGGCAGAAGATGGGCAATGACGGCGCGGCCCGCGATGCCGACTGGCGCGAATGTGGTGGGGCCGCCAATGGTGGTTACCACGTCTCCACGCCTCAGAAGTCCAGCGCGGCGGTGATCCAGCAGGCCCTGGGCCGCACGTTCGATGATCTCCAGCACTGCATGATGCGCAGCGGGTACCGCTACACCGGCAGCTGCGAAGGGGAGATCCGCAGCCGCTACCCGGCCTGCCAATCGCCAGGCACAAAAAAACCCGGAGGACAGTGACGTCTTCCAGGCTTGATTGTGACCATCAAATGGTCGGGGAGACAGGATTCGAACCTGCGACCTCTACGTCCCGAACGTAGCGCTCTACCAGACTGAGCTACACCCCGTAAGGAGCCGCCTATTGTATCGATCCCGCCGGTCGGCGGCAAGGGGGGATCGCGTTTTTCACCTTCGGTGCCGTGTTGCCACGGCCCTTGATAAAGAAGCCTGGAAACGTGTTCCCAGGCTTCAATACGACCACCGAAGTGGTCGGGGAGACAGGATTCGAACCTGCGACCTCTACGTCCCGAACGTAGCGCTCTACCAGACTGAGCTACACCCCGAAGGAGCCGACAAGGATACGGTGTGAAGACCCGATCGGCAACCTTTTTTTAGCCTTCTTCGTGATCCGTACGGCTCTGCTCGCGGGCTTCGAACCACATGCCGTTGAGAATGGCCACGACCGAAGCCAGCCCTGCACCCAGAATCCAAGCGAAGTACCACATGGTAAGTCTCCTATGGCGCCGTGGGGCGCGTCAGTAAGCGTTGGGGTTGTCGCCCATCTCTTCGGCCGTGGTCTTGCCCTTCATCACGCGGTAGACCCAGGAGGTGTAGGCGATGATGATCGGCAGGAAGATGGCCGTGGCGATGAGCATGATCCCCAGGGTCAGGTGGCTGGAGGAGCTGTCCCAGACGGTCAGGCTGGAGCCCGGCTGGCTGGAGGAGGGCAGCAGGAACGGGAAGATCGCAAAGCCGACGGTCAGGATGATGCCGGTGATCGAGGCCCCCGAGGCCAGGAAGGCCAGGCCACCACGGCGGGCCCGCAGCAGCACCGCGCTGGCCAGTGCACCGACCAGCCCGAGGATCGGGGCCAGCAGGGTCAGCGGCATGCTCTGGTAGTTGCGCAGCCAGCCACCGGCGACCGCACCGACGGCAGCGGTCTTGAGCAGCGGGTCGGTCGGGCCATCGGTGACCACCTGGGAGGTGATCTGGTAGCCCGGCAGGCCAAAGGCCACCCAGACGCCGGCCAGGGCGAACAGCACGAAGGTCAGCATTGCCGCGACGCTGCCGTAGCGGGCCGAGCGCTCGGCCACCGGGCCATCGGTCTTGAGCACCAGCATCGCGGCACCGTGCGAGACCACCATCGCCACGCTGACCAACCCAGCCACCAGCGCGAACGGGTTGAGCAGGCCGATCAGGGTGCCGGTGTAGAAGATGCGCATGCTGTCATCGAAGTGGAACGGCACGCCGACCAGCACGTTGCCCACCGCCACGCCGGCGATCAGTGCCGGCAGCAGGCCGCCGACGAACAGCGCACGGTCCCAGTTCTCGCGCCAGCGCTTGCCGGGCATCTTGCTGCGGTACTTGAAGGCGACCGGGCGCAGGATCAGCCCGAACAGCATCAGGAACACCGCCAGGTAGAAGCCGGAGAAGCTGACCGCGTACAGCGGCGGCCAGGCGGCGAAGATCGCGCCGCCACCGAGCACCAGCCACACCTGGTTGCCTTCCCACACCGGGCCGACGGTGTTGATCACCAGCCGGCGTTCGTCATCGGTTCTGGCCACGAACGGCAGCAACGTGCCGACGCCGAGGTCGAAACCGTCCATCACCGCCCAGGCGATCAGCAGGATGCCGAGCAGCAGCCACCAGATCACGCGGAGCGTGGTGTAATCGAGTCCAATGAATTCCATCTGGGTTCTCCTGCCTTACGCCCGACCGTGGGTCGGCGCAGCGGCATTGGGGGAAAGGGACGTGGCTGCAGCCTGCAGCGACGGCAGGATGTCGTCCGGGCCCTTGCGGATCGCCTTGAGCATCAGCTTCACTTCGATGACCAGCAGCACCGTGTACAGCGCGGTGAATACCGCCAGCGTGGTCAGGATTTCATGCAGGGCCAGGCCCGAGGCGGCGTAGAAGGTCGGCAGCACGCCGTCCACCGCCCACGGCTGGCGACCGTACTCGGCCACGAACCAACCGCATTCGATCGCGATCCACGGCGCCGGCAGCGACCACAGGGCGAGCTTGAGGAACCAGCGCTTGTCCTGGAAGTTGTGGCGGCACGAGTAGTAGAAGGCCAGTGCGAAGAAGGCGATCAGGTAGAAGCCCAGCCCGGCCATGATGCGGAAGGTCCAGAACAGCGGGGCGACCCGCGGC
The DNA here is from genome assembly GCF_039674765.1 of Stenotrophomonas sp. TWI273. Taxonomy (NCBI): domain Bacteria; kingdom Pseudomonadati; phylum Pseudomonadota; class Gammaproteobacteria; order Lysobacterales; family Lysobacteraceae; genus Stenotrophomonas; species Stenotrophomonas sp. TWI273. The sequence continues at coordinate 59,988 of NZ_JBDJOA010000003.1, read as the reverse complement.
ACGGTATCCATCGCGGCCTTGGAGATTTCTTCCGGGGTGGCGTTGAGGATGTCCTCGCGATAGCGCTTGAGCAGCAGGCCGTGGCCCAGATCCTGCCAATGGCGGTCGAACATCTCGCGCGCTTCGACGTCGTTCTTGTCCTTGCGCACGCGTTCCAGTGCACCGTAGGCCAGCTGGCCACCGCGGATGCGGTTCTCGGCGCGCCCCACCAGTTCCAGGATGCCCGGGATCGGCTGGTCCAGCGAACGGGTGGCGATCAGGCCCATCAGGTACGGGATCTTGATCGCGTAATCGTTCTGCTGGGTGGTCTGGTTGGGAATGCCGAAGGCGGTGAAGTCGGCCGGCGCACGCTCGGTTTCCCACATGGCTTCGATCGCGGCCAGCTTCATCTTCTGGTGTTCGCTGGCGGCATAACCGCTTTCGTCACCCAGCACCACCACCGACAGCGAGGACAGCAGGCCGAAGGCGGCCGCCACCGCGAAGGAACGGCGTGCCATGTCCTTGTGCTTGTTGCGCAGCAGGAACAGGGCGCTGATCGACATCACGAACACCGCACCGGTCACGTAGCCGGCACTGACCGTATGCACGAACTTGGCCTGGGCCACCGGGTTGAACAGCACGGCGGCGAAATCCACCACCTCCATGCGCATCGTTTCCGGATTGAAGATCGCGCCGGTCGGATTCTGCATCCAGCCGTTGGCGATCAGGATCCACACCGCCGACAGGTTGGTGCCCAGGGCCATCAGCCAGGTCACGGTGAGGTGCTTGACCGGGCTCAGGCGCTTCCAGCCGAAGAAGAACAGACCGATGAAGGTCGCTTCCAGGAAGAACGCCATCAGGCCTTCGATCGCCAGCGGTGCGCCGAAGATGTCCCCCACGTAGTGGCTGTAATACGACCAGTTCATGCCGAACTGGAATTCCATCACGATGCCGGTGGCGACGCCGATGGCGAAGTTGATGCCGAACAACGTGCCCCAGAACAGCGTCATCTGGCGCCAGACCTGTTTGCGGGTCATGACGTAGACGCTCTCCATGATGGCCACCATGAAGGACAGGCCAAGCGTGAGGGGAACGAAAAGGAAGTGGTACATCGCGGTCAGAGCGAATTGCAGCCGCGACAGTTCTACGACTGTCTGATCAATCATGGCCTGGCTACCTCGTTGGGTTTTGCCGTTTCAGGTGGCGGGAAGGGGGGTCTACGGGGTGAATTCTGTGACCAGCAACTTCAAACAGCCTTGATTCAGATCAATGTACAAACAGACCTGCGCGGGGATCGTATGCATCCCACCCCTGCGACCGCTGGCCGCACGGGGGCGGGGCCAGCACCTACTACAATCGACGGAACCTCCCTGTGGCCGCCAGTGACTTGTTTTGAGCATACCCCCCGACGCGTCCATTGTTGAGACAACCGCCCTGCGCCGCCGTCGCCTGCACTGGCTGGGTGGGCTGGCGGCGGCCGCCCGCGGCAAGCAGCGGCTGGCGGCGATCTGCATCTGCCTGTCCGGCGCCTTGTTGATCGGGCAGGCGGCTGCCATCGCCTGGTTGATCCAGGCGGTGCTGGTGGATCACCGCCCACTGGCCGACGCCACGCCCGTGCTGCTGGGCTTGCTGGCGGTGCTGGGCATCCGCACCCTGCTGGGAAGCGCGACCCAGGCGGCAGCTGGTGACGTCGCCGATGCGGCGCGGCTGGCGCTGCGTGAACGGGTTTACCAGCGCCTGCTCGGGCGTGGCCCGCTGTGGTTGCGCCAGCAGCGCACCGGTGAACTCGGTGAACTAATGCTCGCCCATGCCGATGCGATTGAGAATTATTACGCCGGCTATCAGCCCGTCCGCATCGAAGTGGTCGTGGTCCCGCTGCTGATCGCCATCGCCGTGGCCTGGACCGATTGGGTGATCGCACTGATTCTCTTGTTCACCGCGCCGCTGGTGCCGTTTTTCATGATGCTGGTCGGTTGGGGCGCGGAAGCCGCCGGCCGTGCGCAGCTGGGCGAACTGGCGCGGATGAGCGGCCACTTCGCCGATCGCATCAAGGGGCTCGGTCTGCTGCGCCTGTACGGGCGAGGCGAGGCCGAGCTGGACGGTGTGGCCACGGCGGCAGAAGGTGTGCGCGAGCGCACCTTGAAAGTGCTGCGGATCGCCTTCCTCTCTTCGACGGTGCTGGAGTTCTTCGCGTCGGTCAGCGTGGCGATGGTGGCGCTCTATCTGGGCCTGAGCTATCTCGGCCTGATGTCGCTGCATGCACAGGTGCCGACGCTCGGCGTGGGCATGTTCTGCCTGCTGCTGGCACCGGAGTTCTATGCACCGCTGCGGCGCTTGGCCGCGCATTACCACGACCGCGCCAACGCGCTGGCCGCGGCGGCCGAAGTGGAGCGCCTGCTTGGCGAGTTGCCGGACGCCCCCGTGGCCGAGGACGCATCGCCGGCCACCGCGCGCGCTCCGGAACTGCTCGAACAGCACGCCCCGCCGGTCGTCGTAAGTGGGGTGAGCCTGCGACCACTGGGTGCGCATCACGATGTGGTGCAGCAGCTTTCATTCCAGATCGAGCCCGGGCAGCGCGTGGCGCTGATCGGCCCCAGCGGCAGTGGCAAAAGCACGTTGCTGGAAGCACTGGCCGGGTGGCTGCCCCCGCGCGAGGGCAGCATCGTGCTGCGCCCGGGGTTGGACGTGGGCTACGCCGGGCAGCGCCCCTATCTGTTCCACGGCACGATCGCCGACAACCTGCGCCTGGCCGCACCGGGCGCGACCGATGCGCACCTGCGCGCCGTGGCCGAGGCCGCCCAGGTGATGCGCTTCGCTGCCGCACTGCCACAGGGGCTGGACACCGTGATCGGTGAGCGCGGCTTCGGATTGTCCGGTGGCGAAGCGCGCCGCATCGGCCTGGCCCGGTTGCTGCTGCGCGATCCGCAGCTGCTGCTGCTCGACGAGCCGACCGCCTTCCTCGATCCGGACACCGAAGCCGATCTGCTGCGTACCCTGGCGGCGTTCGCGCGCGGGCGCAGCGTGGTGATCGCCACCCACAGCGAGACCGCGATGCGCTGGGCAGATACCCGCCTGACCCTGACCGCCGGTGGTGCGCGCCTGGCCTCGGAGGTAACGCCATGAAGGCGGCGCACATCGATTCGCTGAAGGGCGTGTTCGCCCGGCACCGTGGCCGGCTGCTGCTGACCGTGCTGCTGCTGTGGACGACGATGCTGGCCGGCACCGCGCTGCTCGGCCTGTCCGGTGGTTTCCTCACCGCCGCCGCCTTGGCCGGTGCCGCCGGGCTCGGCAATGGGTTCAACTTTTTCTCGCCCTCGGCGGGCATCCGCGGGCTGACCATGGCGCGCATCGTGTCGCGCTATTTCGAAAAGCTGGTCGGCCACGATGTCACCCTGCGCATCGCACGTGACCTGCGCGTGTGGTTCTTCCGTCGTGCGCTGCCGCTGGCACCGGCCCGTCTGGCCGGTGTACGCACCGGTGAACTGCTGGCGCGGCTGATGTCGGATATCGGCGAGGTCGATGGCCTGCTGGTACGCGCGATCGGCCCGCTGTTGGCGCTGGGCGGCATCTCGCTGGTCGCGGTGGTGTCGGCGGGCATCATCTATCTGCCAGCGGCCGCTCTGCTGGCGGTGCTCGCCTTGCTGATCGGGCTGGGGGTACCGTGGCTGACCGTGCGTGGCGCCGCCGACCAGGAGCGCGACCGCGCGCTGCACCGGGCACAGCTGCGTACCCAATCCTTCGAAGGGCTGGAAGGCGCGGCCGACCTCGCCGCGCTGCAGGCACGTGAGCATTGGAACCAGCGCGTGCGGGTGGCAGCCAAACAGCTGAAGTCGCGTGACAAGCGTCGCCGCTGGCGGCTGATCAGTGGCAATACATTGCACGGTCTGTGCGGCGCGGGTGGCCTGGTCGCGATGCTGTGGCTGGCCCTGCATGCCTTCGAGCGCGGCAGCGTGGATGCCGCGCTGGCGGCCGCACTGGTATTCCTGACCGTCGCACTGCTGGAGCTGTGGGCCGGGATCGGCTTGGCCTGGCAATCGTGGTTGTCCGGCCGCGTCGCCGCGGTGCGGCTGGAGGCCATCGTGGACCAGGCGCCTGGCGTGGTGGAAGCCGCCGCGCCGGTGACCGTGCCATCCGTGCCTGCAACGCTGCGGTTCGATCAGGTGGTGTTCCGTTGGCCCGGCCAGGGCCGTGTGTTGCTCGACCAGGTGCAACTGGAACTCGCGCCGGGCGAACGGATTGCGATCCGCGGTGACAGCGGCAGTGGCAAGACCACGCTCTCATCGCTGCTGTTGCGGCTATGGGATCCGGAGGCCGGCAGCGTGCGTTACGGTGATACCGATATCCGCCGCTTCGCCCAGGCCGACTGGCATCGCCAGATCGCCTGGCTGCCGCAGAACGCGCCCGTGTTCGCCGGCACCGTGGCCGACAACCTGCGGCTCGGCGATGTACGGGCCAGCGATGAACGATTGTGGCAGGTGCTCGCGGAGGTCCGTCTGCATGCCTGGGCCGAGCAGATCGGCGGGTTGGCGGCGTGGGTGGGCGAGAACGGCGCCACGATGTCAGCCGGGCAGGCGCGGCGCCTGGCGCTGGCGCGCGCGCTGCTGCGTGACGCACCGATCCTGTTGCTGGACGAGCCGACCGAAGGCCTGGATGTGGACACCGCGCATGCGTTGTTGCATGACATGGTGGATGCGCTGGGCAAGCGCAGTCTGTTGATGATCACCCACGACGAATTGCCGGAGGGCATCGTGCATCGGAGTTACCGGTTGCGGGATGGAAGGTTGGAAGGGTAGCGCCGAAGGCGATCCGCACACTACGTGCACAGCATCCACGCATGGCGTGGATCTACCCGAAGAACCTGCCGTCGCGGATCAACCCTCCCAGCGCCACGATGTTGATCACTACGGCCGCCCAGAACACCTGCTGGAAGGCGGCTTTACGGTTCTTGTGCCGCAGCATGGCCTGTGCCATCAACGCACCCGGCCAACCGCCGAGCAGGGCCAGGCCCTGCAGCGTGCTTTCCGGTGTGCGCTGGCGATCATTCTGGGCGGCGGATTTGTCATACCAGTACCAGGCAAAGGTCACCACGCTCAGGCCCAGGTACGCACCCGGTACCCACGTCGGCCAGTGCTGCCACATCGCCACGGCAATGAGGCCTGCGAGGAACACCAGTGCGATGGCGGTGCGCGGCAGTCGATCCGGCCCCGCACCACGCACCGCAGTGCGTGCAGCAGGACGACCACCATCCCGAGCCAGCGCGAACCGCACCGCCACCGCATTGCGGCGTCCCTGTGCATCCGCCTGCACGTCATAGGTGATCACATCGCCCAGCACCGGGCGGCGATCACGTGCAGCGAAGGCGCGGATATGCACGAAGCATCGCTCGCCACCGCCATTGGGCTGTACGAAGCCGAAGCCGCGCGCGTCGTTCCACTCGCTGATCTTTCCTTGAAGGCGCATGGGTAAACTCAGAGCGAGGACAGGAAGCCGCTGACCGCCGGGCCAAACCGGGCGAAGTCGACCAGGAAGGCATCGTGGCCCTGCGGTGAATCCAGCCCGATGAACTGTGCGTCGGCGCCACCGGCGCGCAGGCCATCGGCGATCTGCTGTTGCTGCTGTACCGGGAACAGGATGTCGGTGTTCGCGCCGATCGCCAGCGCCTTGTCCACCTGGATTTTCGCCAGCCCGGCCATGACGTCGCCGTCGGCGTATTCGGCCAGGTCGAACCAGTCCATCGAGCGGCTCAGGTACAGATAGCAGTTGGGATCGAAGAAGCGCACGAAGCGGCGGGCATGGCCTTCCAGGTAACTTTCGACCTGGAACTCCAGGCCGAACGGATCGTCATCGGCCTGGTCCGAATCCAGGCGCACGCGGCCAAAGCGGCCATCCCATTCCAACGCGGAGCGATAGGTGATCACGCCGAGCTTGCGGGCCATGCGCATGCCCGATTCCGGATAGGCCTGGTCGGTGTAGCGACCGCCATTCCACTGCGGATCAAGCCGGATCGCCTCGCGTTGCAGCGAGCGGATCGCGATCGAGAACGGCAACGCCTGGGCACTGCCGGAAATATTGATATGGCTGCGCGCGATGCCCGGGTGCAGCAACAGCAGCGCCAGCGCGGTCATCCCGCCCATCGAGTTGCCGATCACGCAGGCCAGCTCGGTCACGCCCAATGCGCGCACCACCTCGACCGCTGCGCGTGCGCCATCTTCGATCGACAGTTCGGGGAAGCGCAGGCCGTACAGCTCCCCGGTGGCCGGGTCGATGCTGGCCGGACCGGTCGAGCCCTTGCAGCTGCCCAGCGAGTTCACGCAGATCACGAACCAGCGATCCGTATCGATCGGCTTGCCCGGGCCGACCATCGCCTCCCACCAGCCGGCGGCCGGGTTGTTGGCGTTGGCCGCGGCATGCGCATCGGGCGAGAGCCCGGTGACGATCAATACCGCATTGCCGGCATCGGCAGCGAGCGTGCCCCAGGTTTCGTAGGCAACGTGCGCATCGTGCAGTTCACCGCCGCGCTTGAACGCGAACGGCGAGGGCAGGGCGTGATAACGGGTGCCGGGGGGAATGAATTCAGTCATGCACGCAGTTTAGCCGGGCGCCGCGATGGCGCCGTAGTGGTGAGCGGCACGCTGCGTCGCGGCCGCGCATCGGTCAGGGGCGATCAAACACCAGGGAGACCGGCCCGGCGTGGGGCAGGCGCACCCGTACCGGCGCGGTTTCCACATCGTCCGGCTGGCGGTTGGCCTGGCCCGAGCGCGACAGCCGTGCCACTACCTCGACCTCCTGCAGCTGGGACAGCGTGCTGGTTGGCATCGGGCTGTCGCCATCGCCGAGCGTCACCAGCAGCGGCAGCCGGCTGGCCGGATGCTTCTGCACCGCGACCGGCATCGGCGGGCCGTCCGGCGCGCGTGCGATCACGAAGACCGTGGCGTTGGCCCAGGCCGGATCCATTGCGGTTCCGGGCGCGAAGCGCACCTGCACGGCGAGGGCGTGGTCGCCAGCCGCCGCAGGGGCAGGCGTTTCCACCAGCGGCGGCAGACCGGCAGCGCCGCGGGCGATGGCGATCTGCTCGCGCAACGCGCGCGCCGCACCCGGCTCCAGGCGGGGCAGCAGTGCTTCCCAGGCGGCTACCGCCTCGGCGTCCTGCCCGCGCTGGCGCAGGGCAATGCCGATCAGCCAGCCGGCGCGTTCGCTCTCCGGCGCGAGTGCGTTGGCGTGGCGCAGCCATTGCAGGGCCTGGTCGTCGAACTGTTTGCCGGGTGCGGCCTGGGCGCGCGCCTGTGCCGCTTCGACCAGCACGCCGGGGTCGTCCGGGGCGAGTTGCACCGCGCGGTCGAACGCGGCCGTGGCCTTGGCGAGCTTGCCCAGCGCCAGTTGCGAGCGGCCGAGCAGGGCCCAGCCATCGGCGCGTTGCGGGTCTTTCGCCAGCGCCTCTTCCAGCGCCTGCACGCCATCTTCCAGTGTGGCGGGTTCGTTACTGGCCGCCGTCCGCTCGGCGGCATCCGGCGTGCCGACCAGCAGGTACAACGCGCCACCGGCCAACCCAAGGGCCAGCATCGCGATCGCGAAGGGACGGTGTTGGCCGCCCGCACGCAGCGGCCACAGTACGCATGCCGCAACGGCCGCCGCGACCACCGCGGCACTCAGGGCCATCCAAAGGCTCACCAGCGCTCCTCGCTCTTGTCCATCGGTTCGATCCCGCGGCTGCGCCGACGCACCACCCAGATCAGCACGCCCGCGCCGAGCAGCAGCGCCACCGGTGGGCCGAACCAGAGCAGCGCATTGCGTGCCTCCATCGGTGGCCGGTACAGCACGAACTCGCCATAACGGTCGACCAGGAACTGCTTGATCTGTGCGTCGCTGTTGCCCTGCTGCATCAGCACCAGCACCTCGCGGCGCAGGTCATGTGCGATCTGCGCATTGGAATCGGCCAGCGACTGGTTCTGGCATTGCACGCAGCGCAGCTCGGCGGCCAGCGCGTGGAAGCGGGCTTCCTCGGCGGCATCGCGATACTGCAACGGGGTCGGGTCGGAGACGGCCTGCGCCATCACCGGCGAGGCCATGGACAGCGTCAGCGCGATCAGCGCCACGCCGACCTGGCGGAGCATCCGGTTACGGCGAGGCGGGCAGCTGCGGCTGGGCATTGGCACGCTCCACCTTTTCCAGTTCCGGAATCAGCTGGGTATCGATGACGCGCTGGCTTAGCGCGCCACTGTACTTCCAGCGCACCACGCCACTGGCGTCAACCAGGAAGGTCTCCGGCGCGGCGGTGACGCCCCAGTCGATCGCGGTGCGGCCTTCGATGTCGCTCAGCACCAGCACGAACGGATTGCCAAGTTGTTCCAGCCAACGCAGGGCATCAGCCGGCTCGTCCTTCCAGTTGTAGCCGATCACGCGCACGCGCTTGGTTTCGGCGAATCTGGTCAGGATCGGATGTTCGTCGCGGCAGGCCGCGCACCAGCTGCCCCAGACGTTGAGCACGTAGGGGGCGCCGCGCAGTTCGGTGCTGCTGACCTTGATGTGCGGATCGTGCAGCACCGGCAGTTCGAAGGCCGGTGCGGGCTTGCCGATCAGTGCCGAGGGCAGGACATCGCGGTCCGGCGCACCGGATTTCATCACCCCGTAGATCATCAGCCCCAACAGCCCGAAGAAGAACAGCACCCCGATGACGATGGCCACGGGCGGCAGCGGACGGGAGGCGGGGCGGGGATCGGACACGGGAAACTCCTAGGGACGACGGAAACGACGATCGGCGGCGGTGACGAAGCCACCCAGTGCCATCAGCAGCGCGCCCAGCCAGATCCAGCGGACGAACGGTTTGATGTGCACGCGCACGGCCCATGCATTGTTGCCCAGCGACTCGCCGAGTGCCACGTAAACATCACCGTTGAGGCGAGCGTGGATGCCGGCCTCGGTCATCACCTGTCCGCCACTGGCGTACAGGCGTTTTTCCGGATGCAGCAGGGCCAGTTCGCGGTCGTGCTGAAGCACGCGCAGGTGCCCGCGATCGGCGACGTAATTCGGGCCCTGTTGGTGGTCCACGCCTTCGAAGCGCACTTCATAGGTGCCCACCACCAGCGACTGCCCGGGGGCGAGCGCGACTTCGCGCTGCACGTTCAAGGCTTCGACCAGCAGCGCGCCGGCCAGGAACACGGCCACCCCACCATGGGCCAGCAGCATGCCGACCATCTCGGCAGTGAACCTGCCATTGCCGCGCAGGCGGGTCCAGACGAAACGCCCGGTACCGAACGCGACCCAGGCCGCACCGGTCACGCCGGCGGCGGTCTTCAACGCGCCCTGCGGCGCCATGAAGTACGCGATCACGCCCAGCAGCAGGGCCAGCCCGGCCCACGGTGCCAGCATCGCCAACCGCCGCGAGGCCTGGTCGCGCTGCCAGTTGACCAGCGGCCCGAACGGCAGCAGTGCTACCAGCGGTGCCATCAGCACCACGAACAGCGTGCCGAAGTAGGGCGGCCCGACCGAGACCTTGCCCAGGCCCAAGGCATCGGCCAGCAGCGGGTACAGCGTGCCCAGCAGAACCATGCCGCAGGCGGCGGCGAGCAGCAGGTTGTTGGCCAGCAGCAGGGTCTCGCGCGAGGTCGGCAGGAAGCCGCGGCGCGGATCCTCGCTGGTCAGCGCGCCGGCCCGCAGCGCGTACAGCAGCAGCGCGCCGCCGATCACCAGGGCCAGGAAAATCAGGATGAAGGTGCCGCGCGAAGGATCGGCCGCGAACGAATGCACGCTGGTCAGCACGCCCGAGCGCACCAGGAAGGTGCCGAGCAGTGACAGCGCGAATGCGGCGATGGCCAGCAGCAGCGTCCAGCTGGCGAAGCTGCCGCGCTTTTCAGTGACCGCCTGCGAGTGGATCAGCGCCGCACCGGCCAGCCACGGCATGAAGCTGGCGTTTTCGACCGGATCCCAGAACCACCAGCCGCCCCAGCCCAGTTCGTAATACGCCCACCAGCTGCCCAGTGCGATGCCGATGGTCAGGAAGCCCCAGGCCACGTTGGTCCATGGTCGCGTCCAGCGCAGCCAGCGCGCATCCACGCGGCCTTCCAGCAGGGCGGCGATCGCGAATGCGAACGGCACCGCAAAGCCCACGTACCCGATGTACAGCATCGGCGGGTGGATGATCAGCCCGGGATCCTGCAGCAGCGGATTGAGGTCGCGCCCTTCCAGCGGCGCCGGGAGCAGCCGCGCGAACGGGTTGGAGGTGAAGATCAGGAAGGCGAGGAAGCCGATGCTGATGATGCCAAGCACGCCCAGCACGCGGGCGGACACCTCGGCCGGCAGGCGTTTGGACCACAGCGCCACGGCGCCGCACCATAGCGCCAGCACCAGCGCCCACAGCAGCAGGGAGCCTTCATGCGCGCCCCACACCGCCGAATAGCGGTAGGCCAGCGGCAGCAGCGAGTTGGAGTTCTCCGCCACATAGCGCACCGAGAAATCCTGGGTGACGAACGCCGCTGTCAGCACGCCGAACGCCCCAAGCAGGAGCGCCAGCTGCGCGTACGCCGCCGGTCGCGCCACCGCCATCCACGTGGCGCGGCCGCGATGGGCGCCCCACAGCGGCAGCACGGTCTGCAGCACGGCCATCAACAGTGCGGTGACCAGCAGGATCTGCCCCAGTTCCGGCAGCACTCAGTACGTCTCCGGCGCCGGCACGGGCACATCGTGTTTGATATGTGCCTGACCCATCTTGTCGGCCACTTCCTTGGGCATGTAGGTCTCGTCGTGCTTGGCCAGCACTTCTTCGGCAACGAAACGGCCGTCCTGCAGGCGTCCGGTGGCGACCACGGCGGTGCCCTCGGCGAACAGGTCCGGCAGGATCCGCGAGGTGATCACCGGCAATGTCGCGTCACCATCGGTGACCACGAAGTGCGCATCCAGCGAACCGGGTGCGCGCTGCAGCGAGCCTTTGACCACCATGCCGCCCAGACGGAACCGGGCGTGATCGCCGGCATCGCCACGCAGCACTTCGGAGGGGGTGTAGAGGTAGGCGATATTGCGCTGCAGGGCCATCGCGACCAGCGCGGTCGCCAGGCCGGAGGCCAGCACGAGCAGCATCACCCAGAGCAGGCGGCGACGCCTGACCGGATTCATCGGGTCAGCTCCGGTGCCAGCGGCGGTGGGCGGCCGGCGGCAGCGCGGGCCTGCTGGCGCTGCTGGCGGCGCGCGGCCAGGCGGCGCGCCCAGCGCAGGCGCAGCCAGGAGCCGATGGCATCGCTGCCCAGCACCAGCACGAACACGGCATAGGCGGCAATCACATAGGGCAGGTGGGTCATGGGCGGCTGTCCTCCAGCGGGGCACGGGGGCCGGCGGCGACCCAGGCCTTGCCGGCTTCGCGCAGCAGGTTGTCGGCGCGGGCCTTGGCCAGCAGCGAGCCGGCGAACCACAGCTTGGTGCCGATCACCATCAGCCACAGTGGCAGCGCCATGCTGGCATCCAGCGTCGACTCGCCGAACAGGCGGATGGTCTGGCCCTGGTGCAGGCTGCCCCACCATTCCACGGAATAGCGGATCACCGGCAGCAGGCTCACCCCGACGATGGACAGCAGGCCCGCTGCGCGCGCGGCGCTGCGACGGTCCTCGATGGCGTGGTACAGGCCGATCACGCCCAGGTACAGGAACAGCAGGATCAGCTCGGTGGTCATGCGCGGGTCCCAGTCCCACCAGGTGCCCCAGGTCGGCTTGCCCCAGATGCTGCCGGTGAGCAGGGTGATCAGGGTGAAGCCGGCGCCGAGCGGGGCACAGGCCATCGCCAGGATTTCGCAGGTCTTGATCCGCCAGATCAGCGCGATCGCTGCGTACAGCGCCATCAGCGCGAACACGAACAGGCTCATCCACGCGCTCGGCACGTGGATATAGAGAATGCGGAAGCTGTCCAGCTGCTTGGAGTCGGCCGGCACCACCGCCAGCGCCTGCCAGATGCCGACCAGCAGCACCGGCACCGCCGCCAGGTAGAACACCCGCGACCAGCGCGCGGCAAAGCGGTCGAAGGTGGGCGGCGAACCGAGTTGGTGGAACCAGCGGACGATCGGGTGCATGCGGCAGTGGCTATCCAACGAAGGGCGACGATGGAACGGACGTGGAGTGGCTCGGCAACGGTTGACGCGGAGGCAGGTGACGCTCACAACGCAGTTCACGCCACCGACAGTACGCCATACCGCTCAACTCAGCGAGATGCGGATCGCCGCGGCCGTCGCCAGCGGGGCCAGCACCAGCGCCACCACCAGCCCGGCGCCCAGCATCAGCAGCGCACCGATCGGGTCCTGGCCGCGGGCGACCGCCGCCACACTGCCCGCACCGAACACCAGCACCGGCACATACAACGGCAGGGCCAGCAGCGCCACGAGAATACCAGAGCGCCGGATGCCGACCGTCAGCGCGGCGACCACCCCGCCGATCAAGCTCAGCAGCGGCGTTCCCAGCAGCAACGATGCCAGCAACATCGGCAGCTGGTCATGCGGCAGATGCAGCATTTCCGCCAGCAACGGCGACATCACGATCAGCGGCAGGGCGGTGGTGACCCAGTGCACCAGTACCCGCACCAGCACCAGCCAGGCCAGCGGGACGGGGGCCAGCAGCCATTGCTCCAGCGAGCCATCTTCGGCGTCGCTGCGGAACAGCGAATCCAGGGCCAGCTGGCCGGCCAGCAGCACCGCCAGCCACATCACGGCTGCGGCCACGCGTGCCATCGCCTCGGGATCACGGCCCAGTGCCAATGCGAACAGCACCACCACCAGCAACGCGAACAGCAGGGGCTGCAGCGCATCGCCGCGGCGGCGCCAGAGCAGGCGCATGTCGCGGGCGACCAGCGCCCGCGCGGTCTGCCATAGACCCGGTTCGGTACCCGGCGCGATCATGGCGCCGCTCCGAGGGTCAGCAGGCGCGTGCGCACCGGTGGCGCGGCGTACGCGCCGTGGGTGGTGACCAGGGCGGCACCGCCGCTGCGCAGGTGCGCGGAAATCATGCGGTTCACCAGGTTGATGCCGTCCAGATCGAGATTGGCGTACGGCTCGTCAAGCAGCCACAGCGGCGCGGGCGAGAGCCAGATGCGGGCCAGCGCCAGGCGTCGCTTCTGCCCGGCCGACAGCTGTCGCACCAAGGTGTCCTCATAGCCGGCCAGGCCGACGATGGCTAGCGCGTTGCCGGGCATCTGGCGGGCGCGGCGGCCGTGCAGTCCGCACAGGAAATGCAGGTTCTCCAGCGTGTCCAGGTCCGGCTTCAGTGCGGGCAGGTGGCTCAGGTAGGCCACATAGTTCGCGCGCTCCTTGTGCCCGGCACGCTTGCCATCGATATCGACCTGGCCGCTGCCGGCGCGCAGCAGGCCGGCCAGCACCCGCAGCAGGGTGGTCTTGCCGGCGCCATTGTCGCCCTGCACCAGCAGCGCTTCGCCGGCATCCACGTGCAGGTCCAGCGGGCCGAAGACGGGTTCGTCGTTGCGACTGAAGCCAAGGCCATGCGCGGCCAGCAACGGAGGGGCGTTCAAGGGGCGGGATCTTTGCACCGGAATGGGCCGCCATTGTATCGGGGGAACGGGCAGGATGATTTGCGTACACTGGGAGTTCCCCCGGTTCTTTCCCTGCTGCCGATGCAACCGCAAACCAAGCTGCCCAAGGTGGGCACCACCATCTTCACCGTGATGTCCCAGCTCGCCGCCGAACACGGCGCGGTCAACCTGGGCCAGGGGTTCCCGGATTTCTCCGCACCGCAGCGGCTGATCGATGAAACCGTCGCCGCGATGCAGGGCGGTCTGAATCAATACCCGCCAATGACCGGCGTGGCGCCGCTGCGCCAGGCCATCGCGCAGAAGTCACTGGATCTGTACGGCGCCCAGGTGGATCCGGATACCGAGATCACCGTCACCAGCGGCGCCACCGAGGCGATCTTCAACGCCATCCACGCCGTGGTCCGCCCCGGCGAGGAGGTGATCGTGCTCGACCCGGCCTACGACTGCTACGAGCCGGCGATCGACCTGGCCGGCGCGCGTGCCGTGCACGTGCCGCTGGACCCGCAGACCTTCGCGGTCGACTGGGACCGCGTGCGTGCCGCGATCACCCCGCGCACCCGCCTGCTGATGGTCAACACCCCGCACAACCCGTCCGGCGCGATGCTGACCGCCGAGGACATGCAGGCGCTGGCCGATGTGTTGCGCGGCACCGACATCTACCTGATCTCCGATGAGGTGTACGAGCACATCATCTACGACGGTCGTCGCCACGAATCCTCGCTGCGCCATCCGGAACTGCGCGAGCGCGCGTTCGTGATTTCCAGCTTCGGCAAGACCTACCACTGCACCGGCTGGAAGATCGGTTATGCCATTGCGCCGCCGGCGATGACCGCCGAGTTCCGCAAGGTGCATCAGTACAACACCTTCACCAGCTTCGGCCCGGCCCAGTACGGCTTCGCCGCGATGATCCGCGATGAGCCCGAGCACCATCTGGAACTCGGTGCGTTCTACCAGGCCAAGCGTGACCGCTTCCGCGAGCAGCTGCTGACCACGCGCCTGACACCGCTGCCGGTGCCGGGTGGCTACTTCCAGCTGGTGGATTACGCGGCCGTCAGCGATCTGCCGGACCACGAATTCGTGAAATGGCTGACGATCGAGAAGGGCGTGGCGGCGATCCCGCTGTCGCCGTTCTATGAGACCGCCCCGGCCGGCCAGCGTCTGGTCCGCCTGTGCTTTGCCAAGAACGACGCCACGATGGACGCGGCGATCGACCGCCTGCGGGCACTGTGATGGGTGCCGTGACCGAGCTGCAGGATCTGCGCATTTCCCTGATCCAGGGCGACACCCGCTGGCACGACCCGGCGGGTAACCGCGCGCATTACGGTGCGCTGTTGGCGCCGCTGGCCGGGCAGACCGATCTAGTGATCCTGCCGGAGACCTTCACCAGCGGCTTCTCCAACGATGCCATCGACAAGGCAGAGGGCATGGACGGCCCCACCGTCGCCTGGATCCGCGAGCAGGCCGTGCGGCTGGGCGCGGCGGTCACCGGCAGCGTGCAGCTGCGGGTGGGCGAGGGCGTCTACAACCGCCTGCTGTGGGCCACGCCGGAGGGCGAGCTGCAGTACTACGACAAGCGCCACCTGTTCCGTTACGGCGGCGAGCACGAGCGCTACGCCGCCGGCCGCGAGCGCCTGTGCGTGGAGTGGAAAGGCTGGCGGATCAATCCGCAGGTCTGCTACGACCTGCGTTTCCCGGTGTTCTGCCGCAACCGCTACAACGTCGAGCGCGCCGATCAGCTGGATTTCGATCTGCAGATTTTCGTGGCCAACTGGCCATCGGCCCGCGCCTATGCGTGGAAGACGCTGCTGCGTGCGCGTGCGATCGAGAACCTCTGCTTTGTGGCGGCGGTGAACCGGATCGGTGTGGACGGCAACGAGCTGCATTACGCCGGCGACAGTGCGGTGATCGATTTCCTCGGCCAGCCGCAGGTGGAAGTGCGCGAAACCGAGCAGGTGGTCACCACCACGATCTCGGCCGCGGCACTCGCCGCCCACCGCGCGCGCTTCCCGGCGATGCTCGATGCCGACAGTTTCAGCCTGCAGGAACGCAGCTGAAACGGTAGTGCCGGCCGCTGGCCGGCTCTGCACGTTGCTGGCGGTGCGCATCGCCGGCCAGCGGCCGGCGCTCATGGGCGTTGCAGGATTGCCTGGAGCCGGCCAGCGGCCGGCACTCATGGGCGTTGCAGGATTGCCTGGAGCCGGCCAGCGGCCGGCGCTCATGGGCGTTGCAGGATTGCCTGGAGCCGGCCAGCGGCCGGCACTCATGGGCGTTGCAGGATTGCCTGGAGCCGGCCAGCGGCCGGCACTACTACCCGGGCCGCTCGTGCTGAACGGATGCCGGATGCGCGCGATGCGCATCATCCGCGCCACACGCGCGCGCTGCTAGATTCGGCTTGTTACCCCTTCAGTACGAGCGGACCCGCATGAAGAAGTTCTCCCTGGCATTGATCGCACTGGCCGGCATCTCGGCCGTCCCGGCCGCGCAGGCCGCCGGCAACATTGACTGCGAGCTGCACTACAACCTCGCCGGCTGGTCGGTGCTGTACAAGACCGCCTCGGGTACCGGCACCATCCAGTGCGACAACGGCACCCGCATCCCGGTCAAGATCACCGCCAAGGGCGGCGGGCTCACCGTGGGCAAGTCGAAGATCGTCGACGGCAAGGGCAAGTTCTCCGGCGCCTACTCGGTCAACGACCTGATCGGTTCCTACGCGGCTGTTGAAGCGCACGCCGGCGCCGACAAATCCAGCAATGCGCAGGTGATGACCAAGGGCGATGTATCGCTGGCCCTGGCCGGAACCGGCAAGGGCTGGGATCTGGGCGTGGGCGTGGGGCGGTTCACCATCGAACGCCGTTGAGGGGGTAGGACCACGCCTTGCGTGGCTGCACCGCTCAGCCCCAACAAAAAACCCCGGCCGAAGCCGGGGTTTTTTTATCTCACTGATCAGCCGCCGCGCGGGCCG
Source organism: Stenotrophomonas sp. TWI273 (assembly GCF_039674765.1). Taxonomy (NCBI): domain Bacteria; kingdom Pseudomonadati; phylum Pseudomonadota; class Gammaproteobacteria; order Lysobacterales; family Lysobacteraceae; genus Stenotrophomonas; species Stenotrophomonas sp. TWI273. The sequence goes on along the minus strand of NZ_JBDJOA010000003.1, from coordinate 43,532 downwards.
CCACCACGGTGACCGCCGCCACCCGGGCCGCGGTTGCCACCCGGGCGACCGCCCGGACCGCCGGGACCACGACCGCCGGGGCCACCCGGGCCACGGTTGCCGCCCGGGCCACCCGGGCCACGGTTGCCGCCCGGGCCACCGGGACCGCGGTTGCCACCGGGGCCGCCGGGGCCGCGCGCATTGGCGCCCGGGCCACGCGCACCGGGACCACCCGGACCACGATTGCCACCCGGACCACCCGGACCGCGGTTACCCGCCGGACGCGCGCTGCCGTACGGGCTGCTGCCCGGATTGGCGTGGTCGGACGGGAAGCTCGGGGCATTGCCCGGATGGCCGTACGGATGACGCGACGGACCCTGGCCGCTCTGGCCACCGCGGTTGCCACCGGCACCGGCGCCGGCCGGACGGCCCTGGCCGCCGTAGCCGCCACGGCTTTCGCCACCGCGGTTCTCGCCGCCGTAACCACCGCCACCGCCGGCGTAACCGCCACGCCCTTCAGCACCGCCGCCGTAGCTGCCGCGCCCCGGGCCGCCTGCGCCACCCGGACCCTTCGGCTTGCCGTACGGACGGCCCTGGCCACCGGCGCCTGCGCCAGCGCCCGGACCACGCGCACCCGGGCCGCGGGCTGCGCCCGGGCCGGCATTGCGGTGGCCGCTCGGGCCGGTGCTGACACCGTCCGGCACGTACCAGCTGCGGAACGCGGCCGGGTTGCCTTCCGGAAGCGCGCGGTTGCCCTTGTCCGGGCGCGCCTTGAACGGGCGCTGCGACTGCTTGGCCGCCGCTTCACCGCTGACCGTCAGGCCACCCTTGAAGCCGCCGCCCTTGCCACCGCGGCCACGGCCACGCTCTTCGCGCACATTGTCGAAACGACGCAGTTCGCGGCCTTCATCGGCCGAGTTGTGGCCGTTGACGTAGGCGTTGCCACGGCCGCCGTCGCGCGACACGCGCACGGTGGTCTTGGCGGCACGACGCTGGCCGATCACCGGCTGCAGGGTCAGTGCCGACGGGGCACCTTCTTCCAGCTTCAGTTCGGCGCGCAGCGCTTCAACCTGCTTGGCCGGCAGTTCGACCGACTGGCCGCGCAGCAGTTCGCGCGGCAGGCTGACCTTGCCGTAGCGGGTGCGCTTCAGTCGGCTGACCTGGCAGCCCTGGGATTCCCACAGGCGGCGCACTTCGCGGTTGCGGCCTTCCTTGACCACCACGCGGAACCAGTCGTGCGAATCGGTGCCGCCGATGCGTTCGATCTCGTCGAACTTGGCCGGGCCGTCTTCCAGCGCCACGCCACGCGCGAGGCGGTCAACGATGTTGTCGGGCACCTTCTCTTCGCCTTCCGGGGCGCGCACGCGCACCACGTACTCGCGCTCGACCTCGTAGGAGGGGTGCATCATCGCGTTGGCCAGCTCACCATCGGTGGTCGCCAGCAGCAGGCCGGTGGTGTTGATGTCCAGGCGGCCGATCGCGATCCAGCGCGCGCCCTTGAGGGCAGGCAGCGCTTCGAACACGGTCGGGCGACCTTCGGGATCTTCGCGCGTGGTCACTTCGCCTTCCGGCTTGTTGTAGGCCAGCACGCGGGAGGTTTCGGTCAGCGCGGTGGCGACGAAGCCACGGCCGTCCAGTTCGACTTTGTCGCCGCTCTTGATCGACTGGCCGGTCTGCGCGACTTCACCGTTGACCTTGACCAGGCCATCGGCGATGCGCTGTTCCAGCGCGCGGCGCGAACCCAGGCCGGCCTGCGCCAGCACTTTGTGCAGGCGCTCTTCGAGCTTGGGCTGTTCGGAGGCGGTTTCGCGCTTGAGCGAAAGCTTGTTCAACGATGGCTTGCGGGGGGTGTCACTCATTTACTTGGCTCCGGCCGGCAACGGATGCGTCGGCCTCTGGTTCGGGATCGGCTTCGTCAACAGCCACGGTCGTCTTCGCGACGGCGTTGTTTTCGGTTTCGTTCTGGGGCGCCGCGCGCTCTCCCGGCGCGGTATCGGGTTCGCCATCGCTGGCGGTCGTATCCGCGTCGTCGTCGGCAAGCGGCAACGGCGCATGGGATGGGGTGTCGGAGGCGTCCGAAGCATCGGCCGCCTCGCTATTGTCCGGTTCTGCCGGTTGCTCCGCCAGTCTCGCCGAGGCCAGCGCCACGCGGGCGGCCAGCCGGGCGGCAACAGGGTCCACCGGGCCTGGCGGGTCTGCCGGGTCTGACGGACCTGACGGCGCCGGAGTGGCGTCGTCATTGGCCGCGTCCGTATCCCGTTCGGCCTCCGGGCTCGCCGCGCCGGCGGGCAGGCGACCAGCCGGCTGGCCTTCGCTGTCCAGCGGCAGCTGCGGTTCCAGCTCACCCAGGTCGCGCAGCTCGGACAGCGGCGGCAGTTCGTCCAGGCGCTTGAGACCGAAATAATCCAGGAAGCCCTTGGTGGTCCCGAACAGCGCCGGCTTGCCGGGCACGTCGCGGTGGCCGATCACGCGGATCCATTCGCGCTCTTCCAGGGCCTGGATGATGTTGCTGCTGACCGCCACACCGCGGACCTGTTCGATCTCGCCGCGGGTGATCGGCTGGCGGTAGGCGATCAATGCCAGCGTTTCCAGCGTGGCACGGGTGTAGCGGGTCTTGCGCTCCGTCCACAGCCGGGTGATGTAACCATGCACTTCGCTGGTGACCTGGAAGCGGAAGCCGGAGGCCACCTCGACCAGTTCCACGCCACGGTCCTGACAGCCCTCGCGCAGCAGTTCCAGCGCGCGTTCGATGCTGCCCGGCGGTGCCGGCTCCTCTTCCGGGAACAGGCCCTGCAGCTGCGCCAGCGTCAACGGCTCACTGGCCGCCAGCAGGGCGCCTTCGACAATACGGTTGATCAGCGGTTGATCCATACGTGGGTCGGGTGCTCAGTCGGATGCGTTGGCGGCGTCGTTGTCGTCGAACTCGCTGTTGAACTGCAGCGGTTCGTTGGTGTTGCCGGCGGCCAGGGACTTGACATAGATCGGCGCCAGCGGAGCTTCCTGGACGATGTCCAGCAGCTGTTCCTTGGCCAGTTCCAGCAGGGCGAGGAAGGTGACCAGCACCCCCAGCTTGCCTTCTTCGGCGGTGAACAGCGTTTCAAACCGGTAGAACCTGCCGTCTTCCAGACGACCCAGCACGTCGCCCATCCGCTGGCGCACGCTCAGTGCCTCGCGTTTGATCGCGTGGCCGGTGAACAGCTCGGCGCGCTTGAGCACGTCGTGCAGCGCCATCAGCATTTCCTTCAGATCCACCGGCGGCGGCAGCTTGACGGCCGCGCGGTCGGGGACGAAGGCGTGGACCACGGTGGTGTCGCGGTCCTGGCGGGGCAGGCTGTCGATGTCCTCGGCGGCCTGCTTGAAACGTTCGTACTCCTGCAGCCGGCGCACCAGCTCGGCGCGCGGATCGGCTTCCTCGCCCTCGATGCTGGGCGGCCGCGGCAACAGCATCCGCGACTTCACTTCGGCCAGGATCGCCGCCATCACCAGGTACTCGGCCGCCAGTTCGAAGCGCAGCTCCTGCATGACGTTGATGTATTCGACGTACTGGCGGGTGATCTCGGCGACCGGGATATCCAGGATGTCCAGGTTCTGCCGGCGGATCAGGTACAGCAGCAGGTCCAGCGGACCCTCGAACGCATCCAGGATGACTTCCAGCGCGTCCGGCGGGATGTACAGGTCCTGCGGAATCTGCAGGACCGGCTGTCCATGCACCACGGCCAGCGGCATTTCCTGCTGCTGTGGGGCGGGCACTCGGATTGGCGGGTTCGCGTCGGGCGCGAGTTCGGCAGTCATCAAATAGACGTCAGTATTGCAACGGACCGGTCGCCGCACCATGCCAGCGTCCGGAACGGTCCCGGGCGGCAGGATGGCAAGCCATGACACGCCTGGGTCGGCGCGATTCCACACTTCAAACAGCAAGGCGCGCCGCGATGGGCAGCGACAGAACTACGGGGAGGTCGTCTACGTGTGCTGGTGTGGGGCAGTGGATCGGTCGTCGGCTGGCGGTGGAGCCGGTTGCCGACGGGGCGCTGCATCCAGCCACGTGCAATGGACATAAGACTACGGGGTTGCCGCGCCAGTGTCCAGCCAGCCCGCTAGAATGCCCGGGATTGATTCAACAAGACCTCGGAGTTGCCCGTGTGGTATGTGATTGAAGGCTATGACGGCACGGATGTGCTGGCGGCCCGTCTGGCGTCGCGCCCGGCTCACCTGGCCCGGCTGCAGGCCCTGCAGGACGAGGGGCGGCTGCTGCTGGCCGGCCCGTGCCCGGCCATCGACAGCGAAGATCCCGGCCCGGCCGGCTTCAGTGGCAGCGTGGTGATCGCCGCGTTCGATTCGCTGACCCACGCCCAGGACTGGGCCGCCGCCGATCCTTATGTAGAGGCGGGCGTCTATGTTCGCGTCCAGGTGCGTCCGTTCCGCAAGGTCCTGCCGTGAACCGGGTCGAGCGCATCCGCGAGGCGCTGCAGCAGGCACTGGATCCGGAGCTGCTGGAGGTCAAGGACGACAGCCACCGCCACGCCGGCCATGAGGGCGCGCGTGACGGCCGGGGGCACTTCAAGGTGCACGTGGTCAGCGCCGCCTTCGAAGGAAAGCTCCCGCTGGCGCGCCACCGGGCCGTCTATGCGGCCCTGGGGACGATGATGGAGACCGATATCCATGCGTTGTCCATCCGAGCCGAGACACCGGTCAAAAACCGCTGAAACCCTTGTCCCGCCTTGTCCTGGCCAGTCCCGAAAGGGGCCGCCATGGACAGCTTTTGGTTACCGCCGTACGACATGAGGCTAACGTAGTGTTTACATCCGGGTTTGAAAACGCTTACATTCCGCGCCAAGCCCAGATCTCTAAGCCGTGGAGGGCGGCGAAGTGAACAAGGCAGCGATCACTATCAAAGATGTCGCCCGTGAGGCCCGTGTCTCTGTTGCCACGGTCTCGCGCGCACTCAATGGCCATGAAAATGTTGCCGAGCCCGTGCGCAAGCTGGTGCTGGAGGTGGCAGCGCGACTGCGCTACACCCCGCATGCAGCGGCCCGGAGCCTGAGCAGCCGGCGGACCAACACCATTGGCGTGGTGTTGCCCGATCTCTATGGCGAATTCTTTTCCGAACTGATGCGTGGCATCGACGGGGTGGCCCGCGAGCGTCGCCAGCATCTGCTCGTGTCCAGTTACCACGGTGACCAGGAGCAGCAGGGCGCGGCCCTGCGGGCCATGCGCGGCCGTGTCGATGGGTTGCTGGTGCTTTCGCCGTATGCCGAGAGCCCGGGCTTCCTGACCGACAACCTGCCGCAGTCGTTGCCCACGGTGCTGATCAACACGTACCTGCCCGAGCAGGATCATCCGGTGCTGAGCATCGATGACCATGCCGGCGCGATGGCCATGACCCGTCACCTGCTGGACGTCGGGCATCGGCGCATCGCCTTCATTTCCGGTCCGGATCTCAACTACGACGCCCGTGAGCGCCTGCGCGGTTTCCGCGATGCGCTGGCGGCCTTCGGCGATGCTGCCGAAGGGATCGAGTTGCCCGGTGACTTTGACGAAGCTTCCGGCCATCGCGCCGGACAGGAGTTGCTGGCAGCCGGCACGCTGCCCGATGCGGTGTTCGCCGCCAACGACATGATGGCGCTGGGGTGTCTGTATGCGTTCGCGCAGGCAGGTGTCCGTGTGCCGACCGATGTCGCCTTGGCGGGTTTCGATGACATTCCGCTGGCACGTTTCGTTCACCCATCGTTGACAACGATGCAGGTGAGTATCGCCGACCTCGGCGATAAGGCCGCGACGCGCCTGTTGCAGTTGATGGATGGCAACAACACAGAAGGGGCCGGCGACAAGCAGACGCTCGTGCCGACCCTGATCGTGCGTGATTCGAGCAAAGCCAGAACCGAGCAGTAGGTCACGACCGTTGGTCGTGACGCCCTAAAACAACGCACCACATAAAACGACAGGGGCCGCAAAGACGGCCACCACCACCCGGAGAGTTACATGACGTATTCCAATCACCGCAACCGCGCGCCCGCCCGCAGTCTGTTGTCCAGCGCGCTGGTCACCTGCCTGATGCTGGGCGCCGCCCCGAGCGTGATGGCGCAGTCGGCCACCTCGTCGCTGCGCGGCCAGGTCGCCGAGGCTGCCGCCGGCACCGAAGTCACCGCCACCAACGTGGCCAGCGGCACCGTGCGCCGCGCCACCACCCGTGCCGATGGCAGCTACTCGCTGATGGGCCTGGACCCGGGCACCTACAACGTCGTGGCCAATGGCCAGACGCAGAAGGTGACCGTCACCGTGGCCTCGACCGCGACCCTGAACTTCAGCGGCGCGCCGGCCAACGGCAGCACCGCCAACGCCACCAACCTGGACACGGTCAACGTCATTGCACCGACCCTGCTGCAGGAAGTGCGTACCTCCGAAGTGGGCAAGACCGTCAGCCTGCAGCAGATCCAGACCACCCCGCAGGTGTCGCGCAACTTCCTGGAATTCGCCGATGCGGTGCCGGGCCTGATCTTCACCCGTGATGCCAAGGGCAACACCTCCCTGCGTGGCGGTGCCACCAACTCCGACGGCACCAACGTCTACATCGACGGCGTGGGCCAGAAGAGCTACGTCAAGGGCGGCGGCGTGGCCGGCCAGTCCGGCAGCGCCGGCAACCCGTTCCCGCAGCTGGCGATCGGCGAATACAAGGTCATCAGCGGCAACTACAAGGCCGAATACGGCCAGGTGTCGAGCGCGGCCGTGACCGCGGCCACCAAGTCCGGCACCAACGAGTTCAAGGGTGAAACCTTCTACCGTTACACCAACGAAGACATGCGCGCCAAGACCCCGGCCGAGCGTCAGGCTGGCCAGACGAAGGAGGCATCGGCCGAGAAGGAATACGGGTTTGCATTGGGTGGTCCGATCATCCAGGACAAGGCTCACTTCTTCGTGACCTATGAAGCCAAGCGCTTCGACCTGCCGGTCACCATCGCGCCTGACGGCGCGGTCGGCCGTGCTGCCGCCCTGCTGCCGCCGGAAGGCGCCGCCGGTCTCGGCCCGGCCAGCCAGCCGTTCCAGCAGGATCTGATCTTCGCCAAGGTCGACTTCGAGCCGACCGACAACGATCGCATCGAGCTGACCTTCCAGGATCGCGATGAAACCCAGTCGCAGTTCAGCGGCCAGACCGCGCCGGAAGCCGGCCGTGAAGTGGTCAACACCGACCGTCGTTACGCCCTGCGCTGGAACCACAGCGGCGAGCGTTACTACAACGAACTGATGGTCACCCATGAAGATTCGTTCAACAACCCGACCCCGCTGACCCTGGCCAACGGCATCACCTACACCGCACCGGACGGCACCGAAGACCGCACCGTGGTGAAGATCGGTGGCGCATCGGCGCTGGATTCGCAGGTGAAGGGCCAGAAGGGCTGGTCGATCGAAGACAACCTGACCCTGGATGGCATCCAGTGGGCCGGCGATCACACCATCAAGATGGGCGCCAAGTACAAGCAGATCGACCTGTACGCATCTGACGCGGCGCAGATCAACCCGACCTTCACCTACACCCTGGGCGATCCGGACTTCCCGGATTCCATCCCCTACAAGGCGCAGTTCGTCAAGCCGGTGACCGGCGTGTCGGGCGTGTCGGGCGAAGTGCGTTCGAAGTCCAAGCAGATCGGCTTGTTCATCCAGGACGACTGGCAGGTCAACGATCACCTGCAGCTCAACCTCGGCCTGCGCTGGGACTACGAGAAGACCCCGTCGTACCTGGACTTCGTCACCCCGCAGCAGGTGGTCGACGCGATCTACTCGCAGGATCCGCGTGCGGCCGCTGGCCAGACCTACGCCGATTCGCTGGCGCTGGGTGGCCTGAACATCGGCGATTACATCAGCACCGGCAAGAACCGCAAGGCGTTCAAGGATGCCTGGCAGCCGCGCCTGGGCTTCTCGTATGACCTCAACGCCGACGAGCAGCACGTGTTCCACGGTGGTGCCGGTCGTTCGTACGATCGCGACCTGTTCGACAACCTGCAGCTGGAAACCACCAAGCTGGCCCTGCCGCAGCCGACCATCTACTTCCGCAATCCGTCGACCGGCACCTGCATCAACGGTCAGGCCGCCTGCTACGACTGGAACCCGAACCTGCTCAACGGGATCGGCAACCTGCAGACCCTGGTCGGCTCGACCAGCAATGCCGGTCTGGAAGTCGATCTGCTGAACAACAACCTCAAGGTGCCGTACTCGGATCAGTTCAGCTTCGGCATGAGCAACCAGGTGGGTGAGTGGCTGACCGATGCCACCATCTCCCGCACCCTGAGCTACGACGGCTTCGCCTTCACCCTGGGCAACCGTTACCCGACCGGCCAGTTCTTCGATGACCCGCGCCTGTGCGGCGGCACCGACCCGGGCCTGAGCCAGGCCTGGAGCTGCAACGTGCCGGGCTTCGGCAGCCTGATCATCGGTCAGCAGGGCATCAAGACCCGTGCGACCCAGGTCCTGCTGTCGGCGCAGAAGCCGTTCACCCAGGAAAGCGGCTGGGGTACCTCGGTGGCCTACACCTGGACCACCGCGCGCCACAACCGCGACATCAACGAGAAGTACGCGTTCGACCGCGGCCTGATCGAGGATTACCCGACCATCCGTTCCAACGGCGCGCCGCGCCACCGCCTGGTGGTCACCGGTTCGTACGCGGGCTTCTGGGGCATCACCTTCGGTGGCAAGGTCACCCTGGCCACCCCGACTGCCGTCAATGACTGGTACGGCGTGCCGCAGGCCAGTGGCTACAACCTGCCGACCCCGCAGGCCGCGGTGCCCAACGCCAATGGCAAGTTCCTGCTGGGTGGCAAGATCTTCGGCTACCGTTCGGTCGATCTGCAGGCGACGAAGACGTTCAAGATGCCGGGCGAGACCGAGCTGTACGCGCGCATCGACATCATCAACGTGTTCAACTTCGACAACTTCTCCACCTACAACTACGTCAAGACCAACGGCAAGCTGCAGGCCAGCTACAACGAGACCGGCGACATCATCGGTACGCCGCGTCAGGTGAAGGCAGAAGTCGGCTTCCGCTTCTGATGCAACAACGGCCCCGTCTTCGGACGGGGCCGGTTTCATGGCAATGGCTGGCCTTCGGGCCAGTCCATTGTCCAGGCCGGTGCCACGGAGGGTGGCAGCGGCCTGGGCAATGACCCGCGGCTCTGGACCACGCCTGCGTGGTTTTTTAAGGACGCGTTCTGTAAACGATTTCAGGTCATTGGACGTTATGCTTCCCAGTCACGAACAACGCACAAGGAGTTGGCCCATGCAGGCACGCCACCTGTTGACCGCTGCGACGATCAGTCTCGCCGTCGCTGCCTGCCAGCCGCAGGCCCAGCAGGAGCCGGCCAAGCCCAAGCCGCCCGTGATCCTGGTCGAGGCGGATGTGCCGCCGCGGCCGATGAAGCCGGAGCTGCCGCCGCTGTTCGACGATATCGAGCGCCGCACCTTCCAGTTCTTCTGGGATACCACCAACGAGGTCAACGGGCTCAGCCCGGACCGTTACCCGTCGCGCCCGTTCGCCAGCATCGCCTCGGTGGGCTATGCGCTGACCGCCTATCCGATCGGCATCGAGAACGGCTGGGTCAGCCGCAACCAGGCGATCGACCGCACCCTGCTGACGTTGAAATTCTTCCGCGACCTGCCGATGGGCCCGCAGCGCACCGGCAAGGGCGGCTACAAAGGCTTCTACTACCACTTCCTGGACATGCAGGAAGGCCGCCGCTACGACAGCTGGGTGGAACTGTCCAGCGTGGATACCGCGCTGCTGATGATGGGCGTGCTGTTCGCGCAGTCCTATTACGATGGTGACGACGCACGCGAAAAAGAGATCCGCGAGATCGCCGATACGCTGTACAAGCGCGTGGACTGGCCGTGGCTGCAGCAGCGCGCGCCGCTGATCTCGATGGGCTGGTTCCCGGAGAGCGGCTTCATCGACCACGACTGGATGGGCTACAACGAGGCGATGATGGTCTACATCCTCGCGCTCGGCTCGCCGACCCACCCGGTCAGCCCGGACGCCTGGACGGTCTGGACGCGTACCTACGACAACGACTGGGGCGTCTACCAGGGCCAGGAATACCTGTCCTTCGGCCCGCTGTTCGGGCACCAGTACACGCATGTTTGGGTGGACTTCCGCGACATCCAGGATGCCTACATGCGCGAGCGGGGCAGCACCTACTTCCTCAACAGCCGTTCGGCTGCCCTGGCGCAGCGCGAGTACGCGATCGCCAACCCGATGAACTGGAAGGATTACGGCCAGAACGTGTGGGGCCTGACCGCCAGCGATGGCCCGCAGAACACCACCCAGGAATACCGCGGCGAGCAGCGCCAGTTCCGCCATTACTCTTCGCGCGGCGCGGGCCTGCGCGAGAACTTCGATGACGGCACCATCGCGCCGACCGCGGCGATCGCCTCGATCGTGTTCGCGCCGGAAGAAGTCATCCCGGCCGCGGTGGAGATGCACAAGCGCTACGGCGACTACATCTATTCCAGCTACGGCTTCCTGGATTCGTTCAACCCGAGTTTCAACTACGACATTCCGATCAAGACCGGTCGCCTGGTGCCGGATCGCGGCTGGGTGGCCAGCGATTACATCGGTATCGACCAGGGCCCGATCCTGACCATGATCGCCAACTACCGGAACGATTTCGTCTGGGATGTGATGAAGAAGAACGCCCATATCCGCAAGGGTCTGGAGCGTGCCGGCTTCAGCGGTGGCTGGTTGACCCCGGAAGGCGAGGATCAGCCGATGGAACTGCAGAAAGATGAAAAGGCGGCCTCGGCCCGCTCGGTCGGCATCGCCGAATCGCGCGCGGCGGCCGCCCAGGAACAGAAAAACAATTCCAATTCGAACCGCAACCAGCAGCAGGGGAAGTAAGCAGTGCCATTGTCGTCGCGCCCGAAGCTGGGGTTGAGTCTGTTGCTGCTGATTGCCGGCAGTCTGTTGTTGAGTGCCTGCCGGAAAGAACCGGAAGGGGTCACCGTGCGTTTCTGGGCGATGGGCCGCGAGGCCGAAGTCGTCACCGGCCTGGTCCGTGAGTTCGAAGCGGAAAATCCCGGCATCCATGTCGATGTGCAGAACATCCCGTGGACGGCCGCGCATGAAAAACTGCTGACCGCGTTCGCCGCCGAAGGGCTGCCGGACGTGTGCCAGCTGGGCAATACCTGGATCCCCGAGTTCGCCGAACTCAATACCCTGACCCCGCTGCAGCCCTACGTGGCGCAGTCCAAGGTGGTGGTCCCGGCCGACTACTTCCAGGGCATCTGGGATACCAACGTCATCCACGACGAACTGGTCGGGGTGCCGTGGTACGTGGATACGCGCCTGCTGTATTACCGCAAGGACATGCTCGCCAAGGCCGGCTACGACCACCCGCCGCGCAGCTGGGCCGAGTGGAACGAGATGATGGCGGCGATCAAGGCCATGCAGGGCCCGAACCGCTACGCGGTACTGATGCCGATCAACGAGTTCGAGCAGCAGCTCTCCTTCGCGCTGCAGCAGCCCGATCCGTTGCTGCGCGATGAAGACACCCGTGGCAATTTCAGCAGCCCGGGCTTCCGCAGGACGCTGGGCTTCTACGAGAACATGTTCGCGCAGGGCTGGGCCCCGCGCATGTCCGAGACGCAGATCTCCAACGTCTGGGACGAGTTCTTCCGCGGCTTCAATGTGTTCTACGTGTCCGGCCCCTGGAACATCCGCGAGTTCAAGAAGCTGCAGCCCAAGGAACTGGAAGGGCAGTGGGGCACCGCCGCACTGCCGGGTCCGGATGGCCCGGGCGCGGGCATCGCCGGCGGGACCAGCCTGGTGATCTTCCGCGATTCGAAGCAGAAAGAAGCCTCGTGGAAACTGATCGAGTTCCTGTCGCGCCCGGCGATCCAGGAGCGCTTCCATTCGATCATCGGCGACCTGCCGCCGCGGCGCAGCACCTGGGAATACCCCTCGCTGGCCAACGACCCATTGGCGCAGCCGTTCCGCGACCAGCTCGAGCGGGTCAAGCCGACCCCGAAGGTGCTGGAGTGGGAGCGGATCGCCCAGGAAATGCGGATCACCACCGAACAGGTGGTGCGTGGTGGCCTAGACCAGGATCAAGCAGTGAAAGAGCTGGACGAACGCGTGGACAAGGTCCTCGCCAAACGCCGCTGGATGCATGAGCAGCACCGGCAGGAATCCTCCGGGGCGAGCGACACGGCGCACTCCAGTGCGGTGGCCACGGAGGCGGCACCATGAAGCAGCGTTCGCTTGCCGGCTGGATGTTCGCCGGTCCGGCCATTCTGGTCATCGCGGTGTTCTTCGGCCTGCCGGTGTTCTCGGCGCTGGCGCTGAGCATCACCGATTTCGATCTGTACGCACTGGCCGACGGTGACAACCTGCGCTTCGTCGGCCTGGGCAACTACATCGATCTGCTGCAGACCCCGATGTTCTGGAAGTCGCTGTGGAATACCACGTACTTCGTGATCGTCGGTGTGCCGCTGTCGATCGCGGTGTCGTTGGGTGCGGCGATCCTGCTCAATGCACCGGCCGCCCGTTTCAAAGCGTTGTTCCGTACCGCGCTGTTCGCTCCGGTGGTGACCACCCTGGTCGCGGTGGCGGTGATCTGGCGTTACCTGTTCCATACCAGCTACGGCCTGGTGAACTACGGCCTGGGCCATCTGGGCATCAGCCCGATCGACTGGCTGGGCGACCCGAACTGGGCGATGCCGACCATCATGCTGTTCGCGGTGTGGAAGAACTTCGGCTACAACATGGTGATCTTCCTGGCCGGCCTGCAGGCGATTCCGCATGACCTGTACGAGGCCGCGCGTATCGACGGTGCCTCGCGCTGGAAGCAGTTCCTGCACATCACCCTGCCGATGCTCGGCCCGGTGCTGCTGGTGGTCGGCGTGATCACGGTGTCCGGCTACTTCCAGCTGTTTGCAGAGCCCTACGTGATGACGCGTGGCGACCCACTGCAGAGCACCGTCAGCGTGCTGTATTTCATGTTTGAAGAAGGCTTCAAGTGGTGGAACCTGGGGCGCGCCTCCGCGGTGGCGTTCCTGCTGTTCCTGATCATCCTGGGCGTGACCAGCATCATGCTGCGTTTCGGCCGCAAGAGGCAGTTGGTATGAGTCGTGAAATCGGTCAATCGCGCTGGCATGCCTGGTGGGTCAATGGTGGCCTGGTGGTGCTGGCGGTCCTGAGCCTGGCGCCGCTGTTGTGGATGCTGTCGGTGTCGTTCATGCCGACCGGCGAAGCGGCGCATTTTCCGCCGCCGCTGCTGCCGTCCTCGCTGACCACCGCGAACTACCATGAGTTGTTCGCGCGCACCGGCATGGCCAACAACTTCGTCAACAGCCTGATGGTGTCGCTGGCCATCACCTTCGGCTCGCTGCTGCTCAACACCATGGCCGGCTATGCGTTCGCCAAGCTGCGCTTTGCCGGCCGCGAGCGCATCTTCCAGCTGCTGCTGGCCGCGCTGGTGATCCCGGCGCAGGTGGCGATGCTGCCGCTGTTCCTGCTGATGAAGCAGCTGGGCCTGGTCAACAACTTCGGTGGCGTGATCGTGCCGGCGCTGGCGACGGTGTTCGGCATCTTCCTGGTCCGCCAGTACGCCCGTTCGATCCCGGACGAGCTGCTCGAAGCGGCCCGCATCGACGGGGCAGGGGAGCTGCGGATCTTCTTCCAGATCGTGCTGCCGATGCTCAAGCCGGTTTTGGTGACCCTGTCGATCTTCACCTTCATGGCTGCCTGGAACGATTTCATGTGGCCCTTGATCGTGTTGACCGACCAGGAGCACTACACTCTCCCGGTGGCCCTGGCCACGCTCTCGCGCGAGCACATCATGGACGTTGAAATGATGATGGCCGGCGCGGTGGTCACGGTGGTTCCGGTGCTGCTGCTGTTCCTGGCATTGCAGCGTTATTACATCCAAGGTCTGTTGCTGGGGAGTGTCAAAGGGTGAAGCATGCCGTCGTCGCGGTGGGTCTGGGTCTGGTCTGGTCACTGGCGGCCTCAGCCGCACCGCCGGCGACGCCGGTGTTGCCCGCACCCAAGGTGCTGGACAGCTTCGATGACATGTCGCCGTGGAAGCTGGTCGTCTCCGACCAGGTCAGCGGCTCGCTGCGCAGCGTGGCCGGTAGTGGGGGTGGCCGCGCGCTGTGCGTGGATTACGACTTCCACAACGTGTCCGGCTATGTCGGCATCCGCCGCGAGCTGGGCATCCAGTACCCGGAGAATTACCAGTTCGGCTTCCAGCTGCGCGGCGATTCCCCTGCCAACGATCTGCAGTTCAAGCTGATCGACGCCAGCGGCGACAACGTGTGGTGGGTCAACCGCCCCGGCTATGCGTTCCCCAAAACCTGGACGCCGGTGCAGTACCGCAAGCGCCAGATCGACAAGGCCTGGGGCCCGGAGACCGACAAGACGCTCAAGCGCAGCGCGGCCGTGGAATTCACGATCTACAGCAAGGTCGGCGGCAAGGGCACGGTCTGTTTCGACCGGCTCACGCTGCAGGGACTGCCGCCGGCCGATACGTCTTCACTGAGCCCGTCGGTGATCGCCGATACCGCCACCGCGCTGCAGAACCGCATCGTCGATGGCAAGCCGGACACGGTCTGGATCAGCGGCGGCGTGGCCGAACAGACCATCAGCCTGGACCTGCACAAGGTGCGCGAGTTTGGCGGGGCGGTGATCGAATGGCTGCCCGGACTGGAGGCCACCCGCTACGTGGTGCGTTCCTCGGCCGATGGGCGCAGCTGGAATACGCTGCGTGAGGTGACCGCCGGCGGCGGTGGCCGCGACTGGCTGGCGCTGCCGGATACGGACGCGCGCTATCTGCGCTTCGACCTCAAGGGCGGCCCGAGCTGGCGCTATGGTATCCGCGATATCACGCTCAAGCCGCTCGAGTTCGCCGATACCCCGAATGATTTCGTCCGTTCGGTCGGTGCCGACCTGCCGCGCGGTTCGGTGCCGCGCGGCTTCACCGGCGAGCAGCCGTACTGGACGCTGCTGGGTCTGGATGGCGGCCGCGAGCAGGCCCTGATCGGCGAAGACGGTGCGCTGGAAGTCGCCAAGGCCAGCTTCAGCGTCGAACCGTTCGTGCTGGTGGACAACAAACTGCTGAGCTGGGCCGACGTCAAGACCGACCAGTCGCTGCAGGACGATTACCTGCCGATCGCCAACGTCGGCTGGACCCACGACAAGGCTGGCCTGCAGGTGACCGGCTTCGTGCAGGGCACGCCGGACAACGCGCAGCTGGTCGGTCGTTACACCCTGCGCAACCCCGACAAGGTCGCCCACGAGTACACCCTGGCCCTGGCCGTGCGCCCGTGGCAGGTGAACCCGCCGACCCAGTTCCTCAACACCGTCGGCGGCGTCAGCCCGATCAACAACCTGTCCTTCGACCCGACCCATGTCGACGTCAACGGCACGCCGCGCCTGTACCCGGCACAGGCACCGGACGCGGCCTTCGCCACCGCGTTCGACAGCAAGTTCGACGTGGTCCACCTGGCCAGCGGCAAGCTGCCGGGCACCACCGAAGTGAAGGACAGCACCGGCCTGGCCTCGGGCGCGCTGCTGTACCGCTGGAAGCTGGAGCCTGGCCAGAGCCGCGAGGTCGCCATCGTGCTGCCGCAGACCGGCAACTGGGTGATGCCCAAGGCCTTCGATGCGGCCAAGGCGCAGCAGCAGGTCGCCTCGATGTGGCGGACCAAGCTGGACCAGGTGACGCTGCAGGTCCCGGCGGCCGGCAAGCCGCTGGCCGATACGCTGCGCACCGCGCTGGCGCACATGCTGATCTCGCGCATCGGCCCCAGCCTGCAGCCGGGCACGCGTTCGTATTCGCGCAGCTGGATCCGCGATGGCGCAATGATCTCCGAAGGGCTGCTGCGCATGGGCCGCAGCGATGCGGTGCGGCAGTACGTGAACTGGTATGCGCCGTATCAGTTCGACAATGGCAAGGTGCCGTGCTGCGTCGATTCGCGCGGCAGCGATCCGGTGCCGGAGAACGACAGCCATGGCGAGCTCATTTTCAACATCGCCGAGTACTGGCGCTACACCGGTGACACCACCTTCCTGGAGGTGATGTGGCCGCACGTGCAGGGCGCCTACCAGTACATGGAGCAGTTGCGCCTGAGCGAACGCACCGAAGAAAATCGGGCGCGCAACCCCGCCTTCTACGGGATGATGCCGGTCTCGATCAGCCACGAAGGCTATTCGGCCAAGCCGATGCATTCGTACTGGGACAACTTCTGGGCGCTGCGCGGCTACAAGGACGCGGCGATCATCGCCAGCACGCTCGGCAAGGCCGAAGCGATGCAGATCAGTGAGTCGCGCGATCAGTTCCGTGACGACCTGCAGGCTTCGCTGCTGGCGGCGACCGCGCAGCACAAGATCGACTACCTGCCCGGCTCGGCCGAGCTGGGTGATTTCGATGCCACATCGACCACCATCGCACTGGCGCCGGCCGGTGAGCAGGGGCGCCTGCCGCAGCCCTACTTGAACAACACGTTCGAGCGCTACTGGAGCGAGTTCGAAGCGCGCCGCGATGGCAAGCGCGAGTGGAAGGACTACACCCCGTACGAGTGGCGCAACGTGGCCGCCTTCGTGCGCCTGGGCTGGCGCGACCGCGCCTGGCAGGCGACCGAGTTCTTCTTCAAGGACCGTGCACCGCAGCCGTGGAACCAGTGGGCCGAAGTGGTCTCGCGCACGCCGCGCAAACCGTTCTTCCTGGGGGACCTGCCCCATGCGTGGGTGGCCTCGGACTTCGTGCGTTCGGCATTGGACATGTTCGCCTACAGCCGCGATATCGACGACAGCCTGGTGCTGGCCGCGGGCGTGCCGTCGCGCTGGCTGGAAGGCAAGGGGGTCGGCGTGCAGGGCCTGCGCACCCCGAACGGGCAGCTCAACTACGCGCTGATCCGCAACGACAAGCAGCTCACCCTGACCGTGTCGGCCGGCCTGGTGCCGCCGGTCGGTGGCGTGGTGCTGCCGTGGCCGTACAGCGGCGAGCCGGGCGCCACCACCGTCAATGGTGAGCCGGCGGAATGGGTGGGCGGCGAACTGCGCGTGATGCAGGTGCCGGCCAAGGTCGAGATCGAGATTCCGGCGTCGGTACGCCGGGCGGAACGCAAGGCACCGTAATGAGGAAGATGATGATGCGCGGCCTGCTGGCCGCGGTGCTGGCGTCCGCGCCCCTGGTTGCACTGGCGCAGAGCGCCGTGGCGGTACCCGCGCAGGAGATGACCATGGTCACCTTCAATCTTCACCACGATCGCGAGAACTGGCCGGCCCGCCGCCAGGTGATCCTGCGTGAACTGCAGGCACTGCAGCCCGATGCGATCGCGCTGCAGGAAGTGATCCAGAAGCCCCATGTGCGTAACCAGGCCGCATGGTTGGCGCGCAAGCTGGGCTATGAGTATCAGTTCGTCTCGACCGATCCGCCGGGGCGTTTCAAGCGCTACGGCAATGCCCTGCTGACCCGGCGGCCGGTGCTGTCGCGCAACGACCATCTGCTGGCACCGCTGGGCGACTACCGCACCGTGGCGCATCTGCGCATCGACGTGGAGGGTCGCCCGGTCAACGTCTACGCAACGCACTTGAATGAGCGTTCGGACGAGGTGGGCAGCCGCATCCGTGGAGAGCAGGTGGCGGATCTGCTGGCCTTCATCGCGCAGAGCGCAGGCGACGCGCCGGTGGTCGTGGCGGGGGACTTCAATGCACTGGTGGATGCCGGTGACCTGAGCGAGCTGCGCAACCACTACGGGGACAGCTACGGCAGCGTGCACGTCAACAACGAACTGGCCCAGGTCAGTACGCTCAACCGGCACTACTACGACGCGCCCTCGCGCATCGACCACATCTTCTTCCAGCAGGATCGACTGCTCGCCCGTGAGGCGAAGATCCTGTTCGACCAACCGTACGCAGACGGCCGCTGGGCGTCGGATCATTACGGCGTGTGGACCCGGCTGCAGTTCGCGCCGGGCACCGGAAACGCCGGCGCGACGACGCCCTGAGGTGCGCGCCGCGTCGTCGGTGACGGCGTAGCACGCAAACGGCCGCATCCACGCATGGCGTGGCTCTGCATTTGATGTATCCCGTGCAGGATCCACGCGTGGCGTGGGTCTACCCTTGTTGCGTCCGATGGCGTGTGTAGATCCACGCCATGCGTGGATTGCTCTCAGTGCCGCCCTCATGACCGCCTGACGCACGCCGCTGCCTGCGTCATCCAACACCCCAAACGCAGACAGCGGCCCGAAGGCCGCTGTCTGTTTGTTGCGTCCCTCACTCAGGATCAGAGCGTGTCTTTCTTTTCCTGGTCGGCCTTGTCGCCTTCCTCGGCCTGCGGGGCATCGGTCGGGATGTCCTCGCGGGCTTCGGCCTGCGCGGCCTGTTCGGCAGCGTTGGTCGCCGCCGGGGTTTCGCTGGCGGCCGAACCGAACAGCTGACCGTTGTGCACGACCGGGCCGGCCGGGACCGATTCGGTGCGGGCCTGCGGGGCCGCCGGCTGTGCCGGGGCCTGGGTCGCATCCACGGCATCCAGCATGCTGGTCTGCACCGGTGCGACGGTCGGCTCTTTCACTTCCTGCGGGGTGGTCTCAACGACCGGGGCCGCCGGAGCAGCAACCGGAGCCGGAGCCGCCGGAGCAGCAACCGGAGCCGGAGCCGCCGGAGCAGCAACCGGAGCCGGAGCCGCCGGAGCAGCAACCGGGGCCGGCGCCGCCGGAGCAGCGACCGGGGCTGGGGCCGCCGGAGCAGCAACCGGGGCCGGCGCCACTGGAGCAGCGACCGGCGCCGGAGCCGCCGGAGCAGCGACCGGAGCCGGCGCCACCGGAGCAGCGACCGGGGCCGGGGCTGCCGGAGCAGCGACCGGTTCAACCGGACGCGCGGCTTCCACCGGCGCAGCCGGCCGGGCAGCGGCGGGGGTCGGCTTCGGGCTTTCCACGAACGGCACCGGGTCGTTGTAGGAGGCCGGGGCCTTCTCGGCGACCGGCTCGACGGCCGGGGAAGCAGCCTTCTCGACGACCGGGGTCGGGGCCTTGTCGGCCACCGGTGCCGGGGTCGGCTCGGCATGACCCGCGGTCACGACCGGGCTGCTGACCACGGCGACCGGAGCGGCGGCAGCCACTGCCGCCACCGGGGCCGGGCGCGGGGCCTGGACCGGCGCAGGCGCGGCGGCCGGCGCGTTGCCGGATTCGTCGTCGAACTCGAACTCCGGCTGCGGCTGACCGTTGTTGGCGACCTGGCGCTCGGCCGGGGCGGCGGTATCGCCGTCCTGATCGCCGTCCTGGTCGTCGCCCTCGTCATCCAGACCGTTGTCGTCACCGTTCAGGCCATCGCTGCCGGCAGCCTGCTCACCATTGCCACGACGACGACGACGGCCACCGCGACGGCCGCGACGACGACGCGAAGCGCCTTCACCGGTACCGTCTTCGGCATTGGCCGGCGCGTCACCCTGTTCGGTGGCGTCGGTGTCGCCCAGCTGTGCGTCCTCGGCCGGAGCGGCCTTGGCCGTTTCCTGGACGTGGGCGGCCGGCGCGGCGGCATCGGTGGCGACCACGGCAGCCGCAGCGATCACGGCGGCGTCGGCAGCGACCGGCGCAGCGGTGGTCGGCTTCGGTGCATCGGCTTGGGGCTGACGCGCGGGCTTCTCGCTCACGGCCGGCTTGTCGCCGTCGTTCTGCTGCGGCTTGGCCTGGCCGTTCTGACCCTGCTTCTGCTTCAGCTTCGGCTGCTGCTGGTCATTGCGCGCTTCATTGCGCGGCTTGGCCGGCTGCTGCTCGTTGCGCGGCTTGCCCTGGGCGGGTGCCTGCACCTGTGCCGCATTGCCGTTGGCCGGTGCGGCGGTGTCCTGGCGGCGCTCGTCGCGACGCTCGCCCTTCGGGCCGCGTTCGCCGCGCTCACCACGGTCCTTGCCACGGCCCTGCGCCTGCGCATTGCCGTTGCCACCACGGTCGCCACGCTCATCGCGGCGACCGTTGCGGTCCTTGCCGTTGCGGTCCTTGTTGCGACCGTTGCGGTTGCCGTCCTGGCCCGGGCGGTTGCCCGGCTGTGGTGCGGCGGCCGGGGCCGGTTCGCCACCGAAGATGCGCTTGAGCCAACCCACCACGCCGGTTGCCGCCGGGGCGGCCACGGGGGCGGCGACCGGGGCCGGTGCGGCTTCCGGTTCCGGCGCTTCACGCACCGGGGCCGGCTGGCTGTGCTTGACCTGGGTCACCACCGGGGCGACCGGGATGTTCAGCTGGGCCTTGGTCAGTGCGTGCACCGGCAGCTTGCGCGGGGTGCCGCGCTGGTAGCTCGGCTTGCCGCTTTCTTCGCCCAGCTCGTTCTCACGCAGGCGGGTCACTTCGTAATGCGGGGTGTGCAGCTGCTCGTCGGCGACGATCACGATCGGCGCGTCATGGCGCTGTTCGATCTCGCGCAGCGCGCTGCGCTTTTCGTTGAGCAGGTAGTTGGCGATCTCGACCGGGGCCTGGACCAGCACCTGCCCGGTGTTCTCCTTCATCGCATGCTCTTCAGCCACGCGGATGATCGACAGCGACAGCGACTCGACGCTGCGCATGCGGCCATGGCCGTCGCAACGCGGGCAGACGATCTGGCTGGATTCGCCCAGGCTCGGACGCAGGCGCTGGCGGCTCATTTCCATCAGGCCGAAGCGCGAGATGCGGCCCAGCTGCACGCGCGCACGGTCGTACTTGAGCGCGTTCTGCAGGCGGTTCTCGACTTCGCGCTGGTGCTTGTTGGAGGCCATGTCGATGAAATCGATGACCACCAGGCCACCCAGATCGCGCAGGCGCAGCTGGCGGGCCACTTCTTCGGCCGCTTCCAGGTTGGTCTGGAAGGCGGTGTCCTCGATGTCGCTGCCCTTGGTGGCGCGCGAGGAGTTGACGTCGATGGCGGTCAGCGCTTCGGTCTGGTCGACCACGATCGAGCCGCCCGACGGCAGGCGGACGTTGCGTTCATACGCGCCTTCGATCTGCGATTCGATCTGGAAGCGGTTGAACAGCGGGATGTCGTCCTTGTAATGCTTGAGCTTGCGCAGGGTCTGCGGCATCACCTGCTGCATGAACTCCTGGGCGGTCTCGTACAGCTCTTCGGTGTCCACCAGGATCTCGCCGACATCGGCGCGCAGGTAGTCACGCAGGGCGCGCACGATCAGGCGCGATTCCTGGTAGATCAGGAACGAGGCCGGCTTGGTCAGCGCCGCTTCGGCGATCGACTTCCAGACCTGCAGCAGGTAATCCAGATCCCACTGCAGCTCTTCGGCATCGCGGCCGACGCCGGCGGTGCGGATGATCACGCCCATGTCGTCGGGGATGTTCAGCTTGTCCAGCGCTTCCTTCAGCGCGGCGCGGTCCTCGCCCTCGATGCGGCGCGAGACGCCACCGGCGCTCGGCGAGTTCGGCATCAGGACCATGTAACGGCCGGCCAGCGAGATGAACGTGGTCAGGGCAGCGCCCTTGTTGCCGCGCTCTTCCTTGTCCACCTGGACCACGACTTCCTGGCCCTCACGCAGCAGCTCGCGGATGCCGGCCTTGTTGTGGTCGACGCCGGCCTGGAAGTAATCGCGGGAGATTTCCTTCAGCGGCAGGAAGCCATGGCGCTCGCCGCCGTATTCGACGAAAGCGGCCTCCAGCGAAGGCTCAAGGCGCGTGATGCGGCCCTTGTAGATGTTCGACTTCTTCTGTTCCTTGGACGGCTGTTCGATGTCGATGTCGTACAGCGTCTGGCCATCCACGATGGCTACCCGCAGCTCTTCAGCCTGCGTGGCATTGATCAGCATTCGCTTCATTCTTGCGTTCCTCGCGCGCTGCTACCGCGCGGAACGCCATGGGGTTTCGCTTCTGGTCACGCTTCACCGCCCATCGCGCATGCGCGGGGAGGGCGGTTTGGGGTTTCCAGCGCTACAACACCACGGCAGGCCGCGGGAGCGCTTCATTTGTTTTGGTTTGGGTGTAACGGGGCCGGAGGCAGCTTTCAGCCAGGCTGGAGCGCCACAGGGACATGTTCAGCGCGAATGCGTGTCAGACATCCGGCGATGGCCGGGACCGCCGGTGAGCCGCTAACATGGCCGCCCCGGGGGCGGTGGCTGCGCACTGTGCCGGAATCGCGGGAAGTCGGGCTTCTGGCCCAGAACAACTTCCAACGAAATCAATCCCTTATCTCGCCCGCCGAGTGTAACAGAATAAAAGGCCAATGACCGTTACCGAGCCCACCCCCAAAGCCGCTGAAGCCATGACCAGCGTACGTATCATCACTGTCCCGGCCGACCGCGCCGGGCAACGCCTGGACAACTTCCTGCTCGGCCAGCTCAAGGGTGCACCGCGCAGCCTGATCTACAAGCTCGTCCGCAGTGGCCAGGTCCGCGTCAATGGCGGCCGCGCCAAGGCCGAGCGCAAGCTCGAGGGCGGCGACGAAGTCCGGGTCCCGCCGGTCCGTCTCAACGAGGAAGGCGACAAGGCCGGTCCGCCCGCGGCGTTCATGAAAAGGCTGGAAGATGCCATCGTGTTCGAAGACGATCGGCTGCTGGCCCTGAACAAACCGTCGGGCGTGGCCAGCCACGGCGGCAGCGGCATCAGCTTCGGCGCCATCGAAACTCTGCGTGCCCTGCGCCCGGGCAAGACCCTGGAGCTGGTGCATCGGCTGGACCGGGATACCTCGGGCCTGCTGATCGTGGCCAAGAAGCGCTCGGCGCTTAGCGAGCTGCAGGCACTGCTGCGCGAAGACCACGGCGCCGGCATCCGCAAGCGCTACCTGACCCTGCTGGCCGGCCGCATGCCCGATGGCACGATGACCGTGGATGCCCCGCTGCACGTGGGTCTGCGCCAGGGCGGCGAGCGGCACGTGCAGGTCAATCCGATCGGCAAGGAATCGATCAGCCACTTCAAGGTGCTGGAGCGCAAGGGTGGGCATTCGTACTGCGAGGTCCGCATCGAAACCGGCCGTACCCACCAGATCCGCGTGCATGCCCAGCATCTGGGTCACCCGGTGGCCGGTGACGACAAGTACGGCGATCCGGACGTCAACAAGCGACTTCGTGAGCAGATCGGCCTGAAACGACTGTTCCTGCACGCCGCCTCGCTGGAGTTCGCGCTGGATGCAGGCAAGACGCCGTATCTGATCAATGCACCGCTGGCCGAGGAGCTGGTCGAGGTGTTGAACCGGTTGAAGTAAGCGCCGGCGGATAAGCCCGCGCCGAACGGCGGGTGGTGCCGGCCGCTGGCCGGCTCTGCCCAGCCTTGATCGACATCGGGAAGAGCCGGCCAGCGGCCGGCACTACCGGGCGGTGGGCCCGGCGCCGACGTTATCCGGGCAACAGCGTCCGGCGTTATCGGGGTAGCGCCCGGGCCTCACCATTTGAACAGCACCAGGCTGATCGCCAGGCTGCCCATGCCGGCCACCAGGCCGTACACGGTCTCGTGGCCCTTGGCGTAGCGCTTGGCCGCCGGCAGCAGTTCGTCCAGGGCCAGGAACACCATCACCCCGGAAATGATCCCGAACACCCAGCCGAACGTGGCGTGGTTGAGCACGCCGGACAGGGCCACATACCCGATTGCCGCGCCGATCGGCTCGGCCAGGCCGGACAGCAGGCTGGCGCCGAACGCGTAGAACTTGTTCTGCGTGGCGAAATACACCGGGACCGCGATCGCGATGCCCTCGGGGATGTTGTGGATGGCGATGGCGAAGGCCAGCGGCATGCCCACCGACGGGCTTTCCAGCGTGGCAAAGAACGTGGCCAGGCCCTCGGGGAAGTTGTGCGCGGTGATCGCCACCGCCGTCAGCAGGCCGACCCGCTTGATGTAGGCCTTGTTGTTGTCGCGGAACAGCGGGTCCTGCTTGTCCAGGCTCTCGTGCGGGTTCGGGATCAGGTGGTCGATCACCACGATCAGCAGCACGCCGACCAGGAAGGCCGCCGTGCCATAGGCGAAGCCCAGCCGGGCGTCGTAGGCCTGGGTGAACGAGTCGATCGCCTTGTTGAGGATCTCGGTCAGCGAGACAAAAACCATCGCGCCACCAGCAAAGGCCAGCCCGAACGCCAGCAGGCGCGGGTTGGGCCGGCGCGAGAACAGCACCATCAGGCTGCCCAGGGCGGTGGCCAGGCCGGCGGCCAGGGTGACCGCCAGGGCGATCCATACGTTTTCACTGGAAATATCAGGCATCCGCCAAGGCGTCCTTGTAGAAGTGCAGCGCGCCCCGGGCAACATCACCGGGGCGCGGAGTAGGGAGCACGAGGTTTGCGGCGGCTGACCTCAACACAACGCGGCGATCAACCGCCGCGACGCAGCCGTTCTTCGACCGCGAAGCACTGGTCGGGCTTGGGCTGCGGCGGATTGAAGCTGACCGGCACCTGGATCGTGGTCGGAACCGTCTGCCCGGCGCGCGTGGCCGCCTTGAACTGCCAGGCCTGTACGGCCTTCTGCGCCTGCTCGTCGAGCTGGGCGTTGCCGCTGCCGCTGGCGAGCTGGACCTGGCTGGGCTGGCCGTCGGCGGCGATGGTCACCTTGAAGGTGCTGGTGCCGCCGATCCCCTGGCAGGCCAGTTCGATCGGGTACTCCGGCGGTGGCGTCTTGACCGCGGCGACCTCGGTGGGTGCCGCGACCGGGGCGGCCGGTTCGGCGGGTGTCTTGTTGCAGCCGGCCAGGGCGGCCAGGGCAAGGCTGGACAGCAGGAGGTACTGCAGTTTCATGGGCTTACTCCGTCAGGGCCGAGGCTTTCGCCGCGCAGATGAAGTCGTTCTCGCTCAGGCCGCCCACATCGTGGGTGGAGAAGCGCACCACGGCGCGGTCGTAATGCACGCCCAGGTCCGGGTGGTGATCTTCACGATGGGCCACCCAGGCCAGGGCGTTCACGAAGGCCATGGTGCCGTGGTAGTTGTCGAAGCGGAAGGTGCGGGTCAGCGCCTGGCCGGCCTCGGCCAGCTCCCAGCCGGGAATCTGCGCCAGCAGCTCGGTGACCCGGGCGGTGCCGAGCTTGTGGTCGCTGCCTTTGCGCGGCACGCAGTGGGCTTGCGCCAGCGGAATCAGGTCGGCCATGGGTTCCTCCACATCTGTATGACTGAACAATGCGCGGTCCGGTGTATAAACCGAATGAGCGCATAACAAGGGATTGGCTAGAATAGCCCGATGATCCAGATATCCGACACTGCCCAATCCTATTTCCGCAAGCTGATCGAACGTGAGGCCGTGCCCGGCATGGGCGTACGCCTCACCGCCGTCGATGCGGGTACCCCGCGCGCCGATGCCCGCCTGGAGTTCGCCGATCCCGGTGAGCTGCTCGGTGACGAGTGGGCCGTGGACTGCGATGGCTTCACCCTCTACGTGGCCGCTACCAGCGTGGCCTGGCTCGATGGTGCCGAGATCGATTTCGTCACCAATGCCACGGGCAGCCAGCAGCTGACCATCAAGGCCCCCAAGATCAAGGGCGAGGCGCCGACCGAAGGCTCCTCGCTGGTCGAGCGCGTGCGCTGGGTGGTGGAGAACGAAGTCAACCCGCAGCTGGCCTCGCACGGCGGCAAGGTCGCGGTGCAGGAAGTCTCGGCCGATGGCGTGGTGCTGCTGCGTTTCGGCGGCGGTTGCCAGGGCTGCGGCATGGCCGACGTCACGCTCAAGCAGGGCATCGAAAAAACCCTGATGGGGCGTGTGCCCGGCATCACCGCGGTACGCGATGCGACCGACCACGAGAGTGGCGACGCGCCGTACATTCCCCGCGGCACGGCAGCCTGATCGCGCTGCGTGCCACTGCGCCGGGCTGACGACATCCTCGATTGGCTGCTGGCTCGCCAGCCGGACAAGCGCATTCTCGAAAAAACCACCGGCCTCCCCTATGGATGGGGCCTGTGGCTGCGCGCGTTGTCGCCATTGCCGCGGCCGTTCCGGGCCAGCGAAGTGCTGGCCGAGCTGGCCCAGCGCGAGCCGCTCCCGCGGGGCGGGCGCCTGCCGGAACTGAGTTTCGTCCAGGCGATGCGTCGCCTGCTCTGGCAGGGCTGGGATCCGGCGCCGCGCGATCAGCGCTGGATGCGCTGGACCTCGGCCGTGATCAGCGCGTTGCTGCATCTGATGTTCGCGTTGTTGCTGCTGTGGGTCGCCTTGATCCGGCCGCCTGCCGAACCGGACCAGGGCGGTGAGAGCGGGCGTGTGCAGGTGGCGTTCGTTGGACGCGGCACGCCGCAGCAGGAGGAAGGCGCGCAACCCGCCGCTGCCGAGCCGGCCACGGCGGAAGCGGCGATCGCTGCGGCGATGGCCAATGCCCAGGCGATGGCGCAGGCCGAGGCCGATGCGCAGACAGCCTCGGCCCCGCAGCCGACCGCAGCCCCGGCGCCGCCGAGCGAGCCGCAACCGGCGCCACCCGCGCCCGCCACGCCCGCGGTGGAACAGCCCGTCCAGGCGACCGAGGTGGCCCAGGCCACGACCGATTTCGTGGTGCCGCCGACCAGCGTCCCGCGCACCGCCGTGCGTGTCATGACGCGCGAGCCACAGGACATTGCCGTCCGTGAGCGCACCGTGGTCACGGTGGAGGCGCCGACGCCGCGTGCCACCGTACCGGCGCCGCGCCCGGCCGAACCGCAGGTGCGCACGCCCGAGCTGAGCGTGCAGGAGCGGCAGGTCACCGTGATAGAAGCGCCGACACCGACCGTGGCCATTCCCGGGCCACGGGTGGAGGCCGCCGTTCCGCAACGTGACGTGCAGGTGCGCGAACGCGAGATCCGGCCGGTGACCGCGCCGGGGGTGAGCGTGGCCACAGTGCCCACGCGCGAGGTGGCGGTGCCCGGTCGATCGGCGGAGGTCGCCGTACGCGAACGCGCGGTGCCCAACGCCGCCCCGCGCCCGGCACCGCCATCACCGGCGGCGGCAAGCAATGCCAGCAGTACGGCGAGTGCATCCACGGCGGCGACTGCAGCGCGCGCCGCGTCGAGCCCCTCCAGGGCGCCCCCGGGCAGTTGGACCACGCCCAACCGGTCCGACGACTGGGGTGCGGCCAATCATCCGCAGGATGCCGACCTCAATGGCCGGGCCGTGAGTGCGACCCAAGGGACGGGCGGCAGCCTGTTCAAGGCCGACGGCAGCGTGCGCGTGCCAGGCCAGGACGGGCACGCTAACAGCGAGCGTGGCGCACCGGGCGGCGATAAGGACGGCTGGAGCAAGGAGCGCATCGCACAGTCCGGCACATGGCTCAAGCGCCCACCGTACGACTACACGCCGACCTCGTTCGACAAGTACTGGGCCCCCAACGAATCGTTGCTGGCCGAGTGGGTGCGCAAGGGCATCAAGGCCGTGGAGATTCCGATCCCGGGCACGAGTTCGTCCATTTCCTGCGTGATTTCCGTGTTGCAGTTCGGTGGCGGGTGCGGCCTGAGCGATCCCAACATGCAGGATCAGCCGGCCATCGCGCGGCCGCCGCCGGACATCCCGTTCAAGAAAGAGCTGCAGGAAGACAACGGCAGCCGATGAGGCTGCGCCTCATCGGCGGTAGAGCCACCCCATGGGTGGCTGCCCTAGGGTCAGGCATCAGGCGCCTCGCAGCCACGCATGGCGTGGCTCTACCGGATGCTGGGCGTTACGGTGCGGGGTCCGCGTCCGGTTCCACGTCCGCATCGCGCAGTGCCACGAACGCCCAGAACGGCACGTTGCCGTCACTCCAGTACCGGCTGGCTTCGTCGAGTACGTCCAGCAGCGTGTCGAAATCGGCGCCGGCATCGCTGCGCAGGGCATCAGCGTCGCTGAAGAACAGCGCATAGCCGTTGGCCGGCAGCCAGGCCAGGTCGCGCAGGTTGTCGGTCAGCGCATCCCAGTTGCCGCCAAAGCCGGTTGGAAAATCCAGGCGGGCGGCCAGGCGCATCAGCAGCGTGCGTTTGTCGTGGCAGCCGTCCAGATCGATCTGGATCACGCGCAGGCCGGCATCGCGCATCGCCGCCGACAACGGGGCGACATCATCGTTGCCGATCGCATAGATGCCGGCATTGTTGATGTCGTGCAGGCCCAATTCGAATCCGTCATGCGTCATTGCCAGCTCCCGGCAGGTGGAACGTCGAAACTGCGGAACGTTTCATAGTGATCATCGGTATAGAACCAGCCAGTAGGGGGTGTGCCGCCGGTGACGATGCGCCGCGCGCCGCGATTGCCGGCGCCGGGCGTGTCCACCGTGTATTCGTGGTAGTAGCCGCGCGGCCGCTGCGGCAGGCGCTGTTCGCGGTTGCTGAAAATGCTGCCGTCCTGCCGGTGCGGGTACGGGCCGCCGCGCTGGATCAGCGCGATGGTGTCGCGCGCCTCGGCGGGCAGGAAGGGGGGCAGGGGATCGCGCACTGCCTGGGTCGATGCCGGTGATGACGTCGCGGCGCCGGCGGGCGGCGCGGCATCCGGCTGCGTCAGCGAGGGCGCGAACTGCGGCGCGGGCGGGCGCTGGGCCAGTTTGATGGCGGCCAGGCCGCCCACCAGCAGCGCGATGGCGATCAACAACAGCAGTGGCTTGCGCATGAGGGGCCAGGGGCGATGGGCGAGGCGACTACTCTACTGCGATCATCGCCCCGCACGGTGAGGCCCAGCCGAACAGGCGTGTTGTACGGCGAAGGAGCCCGCGTCCCCCGGCGTGCACCGTCACTGTCGCGTCACGATCCGGACACGCGATCGACCGCGCAGGACGAAGTTTCCTTTACACGGCCCTTGGTAAGCTTATCGGCCATCCCCATCATCGACTCCGCAACGCCCGGTCTTTGCCGGGTGAGTGAGCTACCAGGAGAACCACATGGCCTATACCCTCCCCAAGCTGTCCTACGCCTACGACGCGCTCGAGCCGCATATCGACGCAGCGACGATGGAAATCCACCACACCAAGCATCACCAGACGTACATCAACAACGTCAACGCCGCGCTGGAAGGCACCGAGTTCGCCGACCTGCCGGTGGAAGAACTGGTCAAGAAGACCAAGTCGCTGCCGGAAAATCTGCAGGGCGTCGTGCGCAACAACGGCGGCGGCCATGCCAATCACACCCTGTTCTGGACCGTGATGTCGCCCAACGGCGGCGGCGCGCCGGTCGGTGATGTCGCCAAGGCGATCGATTCGCAGCTGGGCGGCCTGGAAAAGTTCAAGGAAGCCTTCACCAAGGCGGCCCTGACCCGTTTCGGCAGCGGCTGGGCCTGGCTGAGCGTCACCCCGGACAAGAAGGTCGTGGTGGAAAGCAGCGCCAACCAGGACAGCCCGCTGATGGACGGCAACACGCCGATCCTGGCCCTGGACGTGTGGGAACATGCGTACTACCTGAAGTACCAGAACCGTCGCCCGGAATACATCGGCGCGTTCTTCAACGTCGTCGACTGGAATGAAGTCGAGCGTCGTTACCAGGAAGCCATTGCCTGATCGGCACGGTCACCTGAAACGCGAACGGCCAGGCAGCGATGCCTGGCCGTTTTTCGTTGCGCCGCCCGCAGCGCTGCGACGTCAGGGCGCGCTGGTGCTTTCCGGCGTCTGCAGGCGCAGGGTCGCCATGGTTCCCAGGCGCATCGCGGTGGGGTCACTCTCGCTGGCCGGCAGCTTGATGCTGTCCTGGCGGATGCCGCCGAAGTACTTCACCTGGAACAGCACGTCCAGGCCGTGCCCACGCGCTGCGCCGGCCAGTGAGGGCGGGTCCACGCGTTCGCCGGGGTTCTTGCGGGCTGGCTGGAAGCCCGGCGTGCTGCCCACCAGTTCGGTGATCTCCGCGGAGAAATCGCCGGCGATCAGCGAGGGCAGGCCCTCGGCGGTCGCGCCGATCCAGGTCATCAGGTCGCTGGTCTGGTGCCGGCGGATCTGCGCGTCATCCGGCTCCGGCCGCAGCCGGGCCACGTAGATGTTGATCAGCTCTTCGCGCAGCTTGATCCGTACCATGCCGGCCGCGCTGAACTGCCCGGGCGGATGCAGCAGGGTGACGGCGTCATCGGTGACCGGCAACCGGGTCAGCATCGCGCTGCCATGGCGCAACGGCTGGCTGGGCGGATCGGCGGTGACGAAATCGCAGCTGTAGCGCAGCCGGCTGGCGAGCCAGCAGGCCGGATTGCGCCCCTGGGTCTGCAGCACGCGCTGCACCGCGATCACGTCCGGCTGCATGGATTCGAGCAGCTGCAGCACCTGGTCCCGCCGTTGCTGCCACTGCGCATCGTCCTGGGTCGGCAGTTCCAGCGTGGCGATCTTCAGCGAGGGCAGGGCCTCCTCGGCCTGGCGCGCATGCGCGCCTGCGGCGGGGGCCGCCAGCAACAGCAGCAGGATCCAGCCGGTCCAACGTCGGGTCTGACCCTTGATGTGCGTGCGCATAACGATAAGTTTACGCTTCCCCCGTCGACGATCCGTGACATGGGCGCCATCCCGCGCGGTCGTTTCGGGCCCGCCTGCCATGTCCGGCGCCGCCTGTCATGCAGCTGTGCAGCGTGCGCTGGGGTAGGGGGTTCCGGTAATCTTGGTCCTTTCGTGTTCGCAGGACAGCCCCACAGGATGAGCAATATCGCAGCCGCCAGCGCAGGCAAAGGCAAGATGCCGCGCCAGATTCCCTACATCATCGGCAATGAGGCCTGCGAACGCTTCAGCTTCTATGGGATGCGCAACATCCTGGTGCAGTTCCTGATCACCTCGCTGCTGCTGCAGGAGATCACCGCCGATGGCCGCGCCGGTGAGGCGAAGGACATCATGCACAGCTTCATGATCGGCGTGTATTTCTTCCCGCTGCTCGGTGGCTGGCTGGCCGACAAATTCTTTGGCAAGTACCACACCATCCTGTGGTTCAGCCTGATCTATTGCGCCGGTCACGCCTGTCTGGCCATCTTCGAGGACAGCCGCCAGGGCTTCTTCGTCGGCCTGGGCCTGATCGCGCTGGGCGCGGGCGGCATCAAGCCGCTGGTGGCCTCGTTCATGGGCGACCAGTTCGACCAGAGCAACAAGCATCTGGCCAAGGTCGTGTTCGACGCCTTCTACTGGATCATCAACTTCGGCTCGCTGTTCGCCTCGCTGCTGATCCCGCTGGCGCTGAAGAACCTGGGCCCATCGTGGGCCTTCGGCATCCCGGGCATTCTGATGTTCGTGGCCACCTTCGTGTTCTGGATGGGCCGCAAGCGCTATGTGCTTGTGCCGCTGCCGCCGAAGGACCCGCATTCGTTCGGCAACGTGGTGCGCACCGCGCTGTCGGCACAGGTGCCGGGCAAGGGCCGTCCGGGGCGTACCCTGGCCATTCTCGGCGCGGTGCTGGCGGTGGCCTCGATGGGGCTGGTGGGCAGCCTGGGCATCGTGATCTGCCTGTGCATCGCGCTGGTCCTGCTGCTGGCCGGTATCGGTGGCGGTACCTGGATCCAGCTGGACCGCGCCCGTGCGGTGCATCCGGCCGAAGCGGTCGAGGGCGTGCGCTCGGTGCTGCGCGTGCTGGTGATTTTCGCCCTGACCACGCCGTTCTTCTCGCTGTTTGACCAGAAGGCCTCGACCTGGGTGCTGCAGGGCCAGCAGATGGCCATGCCGAGCTGGTTCACTGCGTCGCAGATGCAGGCGCTGAACCCGCTGCTGGTGATGATCCTGATCCCGTTCAACAACCTGGTGCTGTACCCGATGCTGCGCCGCTTCGGCTTCGAGCCGACCGCGCTGCGCCGGATGACCGCCGGTATCGCCTTCAGCGGCCTGGCCTGGATCGTGGTCGGTGGCATCCAGGTGATGATTGATGGCGGCAACGTGATGTCCATCTTCTGGCAGATGCTGCCCTACGCGCTGCTGACCTTCGGTGAGGTGCTGGTATCGGCCACCGGCCTGGAGTTCGCCTACAGCCAGGCGCCGCAGGCCATGAAGGGCGTGGTGATGAGCTTCTGGAACCTGACCACCACCATCGGCAACCTGTGGGTGCTGCTGTCCAACGCGGCGGTGCGCAACGATACGGTGACCCACCAGATCGCCAGTACCGGCTTGAGCGAGGCGGCGTTCCTGATGTTCTTCTTCGCCGGCTTTGCGTTCCTGGCGGCGTTGGCCTTCGGTTGGTATGCCAAGCGCTATCGTATGGTCGACAATTACCGCACCGCCTGAGCCTGACATGACCCCAGTCAACCTGCTGCTGATCGCCATTACCGTCATCGTGTCGTGGATGGCGTTCAAGAACCGTGCGCTCGCCGACCGCCTGATCCTGTGGCCGCCGGCGGTGGACCGCAACCGTCAGTACGATCGCCTGATCACGTACGGGTTCATCCACGCCGATCTGTCGCACCTGGCGTTCAACATGATCACGCTGTTCTTCTTCGGCGGCTTCATCGAACAGGTGATGCTGCAGCTGAGCGGCAGCTACCTGACGTATCCGGCGTTCTACCTGGGTGCGTTGCTGGTGTCGATCCTGCCGAGCTATCTGAAGAACCAGAAGAACCCCAACTACCTCAGCCTGGGCGCATCGGGCGCGGTATCGGCGGTGCTATTCGCCTTCATCCTGATCAAGCCGTGGTCGATCATCCTGGTGCTGTTCATTCCGGCGCCGGCGATCATCTATGCCGTGTTCTATGTCGGCTACAGCATCTGGATGGACCGCCGCGGCGGCGATCGCATCAACCACAGCGCGCATCTGGCCGGTGCGGCCTTCGGTGTGCTGTTCATGCTGGCCATGCAGCCGAGCATCTTCAGCCACTTCCTGCGTGAGCTGAGCAACCCGACCTTCCGCCTCGGCGGTTGAGTCGGGGCGTACCGACCAACGGTCGGTACCTACGACGACGTATCTGGCCGGGGTAGCTCACGACCGTTGGTCGTGAGCCCGGCAACCGTCAGGCGGCCTTCTTGCCGTCTACGCCATACGTGCTGAGCAGGCGGGCATAGACCTCGTTGTCGATCTGGTCGAATTCCCAGCCTTGGGTCTGGCCATTCACGGCCAACTGGAACAAGCCTTCCAGCAGCGATGTGTCGGCGTCGCCGTGGGGGGCGGGGGCAGGTGCAGTGTTGTCCATGCGGACCTCCGGAAAGCGGGTGCGTACAGGCAGGTCTTCGCAAAAGCCATGCCAGCTTTCACGCCCTGTCCGACTCCGGTATCGGCCTGCAGGCGCCGGGCTTTAGGGCGGGATGTGACGCAGCACGTCGCTGCTTGCCCCTGTTCAGGCTTCACGCGATCATGGCGGCCGGCTGCGCACTATCGCTGCAGTCGCCGCAGGAGACACCGCTCATGGCTTCGGTCACGCCGCCCGGACTGGCTTACGAGGTGGAGCACGATCTGGCCAATCACCGCTTCCAGGCCCGGGTCAAAGGGCATCTGGCGCTGCTGGATTACCAGATCAAGCGCAAGCGGATGATCATCACCCATACCGAGGTGCCGGAGCCGATCGCCGGCCGTGGCGTGGCGGGTGAGTTGACCAAGGTGGCGCTGCGCTATGCGCGCGAACAGAAATTCAAGGTGGTGCCGGCCTGCGCTTACGCCG
Organism: Stenotrophomonas sp. TWI273; assembly: GCF_039674765.1. Lineage (NCBI taxonomy): Bacteria > Pseudomonadati > Pseudomonadota > Gammaproteobacteria > Lysobacterales > Lysobacteraceae > Stenotrophomonas > Stenotrophomonas sp. TWI273. The sequence continues at coordinate 10,193 of NZ_JBDJOA010000003.1, read as the reverse complement.
AGGCGTTCCTGCAGCGGCACGAGGAGTACGACGACCTGCTGGTCCGATGACGACAGCGGGTCATGCTTCAGGGATGGCCGATCATGATGGTGGGTTACAACAAGGGGATTTCAGGATGAACATCGCAGGAAACCGTCGCGCGCTGCGCGCCAGCGCGTTGGCCATGGCCATGGGCGTGGTGGTGCTGGCAGGCTGCAACAAGCACGACGGCGACACACAAGCACCGGCGGCGCCGGTCGACACGGCCGCCGAAGCCGTCGCGCCCGCGGTGGCTCCAGACGCACCGGTCGAGCTGCGCGATGTGATCGAGACCTCGCCGCAGGCCGTGGTCGGGATCACCTACCCGCCGGACATCGCCCGGTATCCGGGCTTGGCCAAGGCGCTGGGTGGCTATGCCGACAGTGCGCGGGCAGAGCTGCAGCAGGCGCTGGACGGGCTGGGCAACGACAAGCCGACCATGCCCTACGAGCTTTCGCTGACCTTCGAGAAGGTGCTGGAAACGCCGCAGCTGGTGGTGGTGACCGCCGACGGCAGCCGCTATACCGGCGGCGCCCACGGTGAGCCGCTGGTGGCGCGCTTTGTGTGGCTGCCGGAGCAGCAGCAGATGCTGACCGCCGACAAGCTGGTGGCCGATGCCAAGGGCTGGAAGGCGATCAGCGATTACGTGGCCGACCAGCTGCGCGAGCGCGTGGCGACCCGGTTGAGCGGCGATGAAATGGAACCGGCGCAGATGCAGGAATCGCTGCGCAATGCCAGCCGGATGATCGCCGACGGCACCGGGCCAAGTGCCGACAACTTCAGCCAGTTCCAGCCGCTGACCGGTTCCGACGGGCGCATCTCTGCGATACGCTTCGTGTTCCCGCCCTACCAGGTAGGGCCGTACTCGGACGGCACGCAGACCGTGGACGTCCCGGCCGCCGTGCTGGTGCCGCACGTGGGGCAGGATGTCGCGGGGTTGTTCGCCCGGGGCTGATCGACGGAGGCGACGTGGACGCTGGGCTGCAACGACGGGTCACAGGGTTGCTGCATGAGGCGGGGGTCACCGTTGACGGTGACCAGCCGCAGGACATCACGGTGCACGACCCGCGCTTCTACGCGCGGGTCATGGCCCAGGGCTCGCTCGGCCTGGGCGAGAGTTACATGGACGGCCAGTGGGACGCCGCCTTGCTGGACGGCTTCCTGTATCACCTGATGCAGGCTCATCTGGACGAGCGCGTGCACAGCTGGCGCGAAGTGGCCGATGGACTCAAGGCGCGCCTGTTCAACCTGCAGGCGGGCGGTGGCAGCTTCGAAGTCGGCAAGCGCCACTATGACCTCGGCAACGACCTGTATGAGGCCATGCTCGGCCAGCGCCTGGTCTACAGCTGCGGTTACTGGCGCGACGCGCAGGACCTGGACGGGGCGCAGGAGGCCAAGCTCGACCTGATCTGCCGCAAACTGGAATTGCGCCCCGGCCAGCATGTGCTGGATATCGGCTGTGGCTGGGGCGAAGCGTTGAAGTTCGCCGCCGAACGCTATGGCGTCTCCGGCGTGGGCATCACCATTTCGCAGGAGCAGGCCGAGTACGCGCGCCAGCTGTGTGCCGGTCTGCCGATCGAAATCCGCCTGCAGGACTACCACGACCTCAACGAGACCTTCGACGCGATCTTCTCGGTGGGCATGTTCGAGCACGTGGGCGACAAGAACTATCGCGGGTACTTCGAGGTGGCGCGGCGCTGCCTGCATCCGCACGGGTTGTTCCTGCTGCACAGCATCGGCGGCAACCTGTCGCGCCACCGCACCGATCCCTGGATTGCGCGCTATATCTTCCCCAATTCGATGCTGCCCTCGGCCGCCCAGCTCACCGCCGCGTTTGAAGGGCTGTTCGTGCTGGAGGATTGGCACAACTTCGGCACTGATTACGACCGGACGCTGCAGGCGTGGCGGTTGAACGTGGAAAACGCGTGGCCGCAGCTGGATTCGCAGCGTTACGACGAACGCTTCAAGCGCATGTGGCGTTTCTACCTGGCCGCCTCGATGGCCAGCTTCCGTTGCCGGCATGCGCAGCTGTGGCAGCTGGTGCTGTCGCCGCATGGGGTGCCGGGTGGGTATGTGGCGCCGCGCTGACGGGATCGGCATGGATACCGCGTGTCGCCCCTCGAGGCGTTATTACGAAATTGCATTCGTTCAGTTTCGATAGGCTGAAAGAATCACGATGTGTCGCGGTTGGGTCGTTCAATGCCTCGCGGGCACGCTGCGCTGCGGGGCCGGACGATACGTGGCTCGGTGCGCAGTTTTTCGCCGCCGCCGCATGGCCAAGTTGGCGCGGTCGTTGCGCGCCGTGGCCTCTCGGCTGCGGTTCGCGATGGCATCCGTTCCCAACATGAAGTTGATCAACAGATGACGAGCAACAAGAAAACCCATTTCGCCAGCGCCATCGCGGTGCTGTTCGCCTGCACCCTGGCCAGCCAGGCGTCGGCCGCGCGCAAGGCCTACGACGTGGAAGAAGTGGCGTGCACTGATCCGTCCGACATGGTGTGCCTGTCCTGGAACCTGCAGACGGCGCCGGGCGGCTCACGCACGGCGGGCATGACTGTAACGCTGATGGCAGGTGAGACGATCTCCGGTGTGATCAAGCCGAGGGCGAACCGTTACACCACCACCGTGCTGCGCACCAATCCAGATCTGGACATGTACATCGGCATGGGTTTCGAGCCGACCGAGCAGGCGTACACCTGCAAGGTGACCGAGACCGAAAACTGCCGGATGAGCGGCTCCAACTTGCCGGCGTTCCACTTCAAGGTGAAGGCGAAGGTTGACCAGGCAGGATCGCCGCTGGGTTACGTCTATACCACCGCCTCGAACTAAGCGCGGTTGCGGCTGCCGGCACAGCGCTGGCAGCCGCGTTGATCCCGCCCGGCATCGCCGGTCGGGTGTGTTTCCCGTTAGCATTGCGCCGCATGCATGACGCCGTTTCTTCCGTCGTAGTCCACGCGTTGCTGAGCGCCCGCAGCGAGGTGGAGGCCGCGTTCGCCGGTACGCGTGATGCGGACGCTGCACTTGCAACGGCCACGGCCACGCTGGAGGCCGCGTTGTCGGCACACAGCGAAGATCCGCTGCTCCTGACCGGGCTCGGCGCCGTTGCCTGTGACCGCGCGCAGTACGCCCGTGCGCGTGAGGTGTTGCAGCGGGCGTTGGCGCTGGGTAGCGACGATCGGCATGCGGCATTCAACCTTGGCGTGGCGTTGCTCAATACCGGGCGCACGGCGCAGGCGAGGGCGGCGTTCGAACAGGCGCGCACGATGGCTGCCTCACCGTTTACCTGGGAAGCCTGGTTCGACCCGCAGGCGCATTGAGGGTCGCACCAACCAACGGTTGGTACCTACGGTCACGTCCGTATCGCCATGGGTAGAAGAACCAAAAAAAACGCCCGGCAGTGCCGGGCGTTTTTTGTACTGCACGTCGTTGCAGCGGACGCTTACTTCTTGCTGTCACCCGAGGTCAGGCCGCGCTTTTCGAGCAGCGGCTCGATCTGCGGGGCGTGGCCGGCGAAGTTCTGGAACAGCTCCATCGCATCGACGCTGCCGCCCTTGGAGAGCAGGGTCTGGCGGAAGTGGTCACCGTTCTTGCGGCTCAGGCCGCCGTTCTCGCGGAACCACTTCTGGGTGTTGGCATCCAACACTTCGGACCAGATGTAGGCGTAGTAGCCGGCCGAGTAGCCGCCCATGATGTGGCTGAAGTACGGGGTCTTGTAACGCGGCGGGACCGGCGCGTAGAAGATGCCGTCCTTGGCCAGGGCATCGGCTTCGAACTTCATGACGTCCTTGGCAGCCGGCACCTGGTCCGGGCCGATCTGGTGCCAGCGCTGATCGAGCATGGCCGCACCGAGGTACTCGGTGGTGGCGAAGCCCTGGTTGAACTTGGCGGCAGCGACGACCTTGTCGAGCAGGGCCTGCGGCATGGCCGTGCCGTTCTGGTAGTGCTTGGCGTAGTTCTTCAGGATGACCGGATCATCGGCCCACATCTCGTTGACCTGCGAGGGGAACTCGACGAAGTCGCGCGGCACCGAGGTGCCCGAGAAGTAGGGGTACTTCACGTTCGAGAACATGCCGTGCAGGGCATGGCCGAATTCATGGAAGGTGGTGGTCACTTCATCCCAGGTCAGCAGGGTCGGCTTGCCGGCCGGCGGCTTGGGGATGTTGAGGTGGTTGGCGACCACCGGCTTGAAGCCGGTCAGTTCGGACTGCGAGACGTACGAGTTCATCCACGCACCGCCGCGCTTGGAGGCGCGTGCGTACGGGTCGAAGATGAAGATCGCCAGCTGGCTGCCGTCGGCATCGAACACGTCATAGACGGTGACGTCTTCGTGGTAGACCGGCAGGTCGGTGCGCTGCTTGAAGGTCAGGCCGAATTCAAGCTGGGCGGCGTGGAAGACGCCGTTTTCGAGCACGTTCTTCATTTCGAAGTACGGCTTGAGCTGGGATTCGTCGAAGTTGTACTTTGCCTGGCGGACCTTCTCGCTGTAGAACGCCCAGTCCCAGGCTTCCAGCTTGAAGGTGGGCTTGCCGGCGGCCTTCTGCTCCTTGTCGATCATCGCCTGCAGGTCGGCGGCTTCGCGCTTGGCGTTGGCGACGGCGGCCGGGGCGAGCTGGCCGAGCATGGCGTTGACCGCTTCGGGGGTCTTGGCGGTCTGGTTGGTCAGGTTGTAGGCGGCGAAGTTCGCAAAGCCCATCAGCTTGGCCTTGTCGGCACGCAGCTGCATGATGCGCGAGACCAGGGCGGTGTTGTCGTACTCACCGCCGCGGCTGCCGCGGGTGATGGAGGCTTCGTAGATCTTCTGGCGCAGCGCGCGGTTGGCCAGGTTGGTCAGCGGCGGCTGGCCGGTGGTGTTGAGCAGGGTGATGACGTACTTGCCGTCCTGGCCGCGGGCCTTGGCGGCTTCGGCAGCGGCGGAGATCTGTTCCTGCGAGAGGCCGGCCAGCTCCTTGACGTCATCGACGGTGATCGCCGAGGCGTTCACTTCGGCCAGCACGTTCTGGCTGAACTTGGTGCCCAGGTTGGCCAGTTCGGCGTTCATTTCCTTGAGCTTGGTCTTGTCGGCTTCGGACAGCTTGGCGCCGGCGCGGACGTAGCTCTCGTAGTACTTCTCGACCAGGCGCACGCCCTCGGCGTCGAGGCCGAGCTGGGCGCGGGTGTCGTACAGGGTCTGGATGCGGGCGAACAGCTTGCCGTTCAGCGCGATCGCGTCGCTGTGCGCGGCGAAGCGGGCGGAGTAATCGGCCTGCAGCTTCTTGCGTGCGTCGTTGGTGTCGGCACCGACCAGGCTGAAGAAGACGGTGGTGGCGCGGTCCAGGGTCTCACCGCTCTTCTCCAGGGCGATGAGGGTGTTGTCGAAGGTCGGCTTGGCCTTGTTGTTGGCGATCGCCTCGACTTCCTTCAGCTGCTGGGCCATGCCGGCGTCGAAGGCGGGCGCGAAGTCGCTGTCCTTGATCTTGTCGAACTGCGGGAAGTGCAGCGGCAGCGGGCTGTCGGCGAAGAACGGGTTGGCCTGCTGGGCGCTGTTCGCGGCCGGGGTGGCGGCGGTGGCCGAATAGGCGGGCAGGGCAAGGCCGAGGGTCACGGCGACGGCGAGGGCAAGACGGGTGGTCAAGGGGAATTCTCCGGTCAGACAAGTCTTTGAGGGTAACCCGAGCCGTTGCGGAGGGGCTTGTGTCGAAAGGCATGTTTGGGCCGGACCACGGCCGGGGCATGGCGAAAGCAACTGCGGCGCCGGACAGTTGATTGGCGCCTTAAAAAGCGGCGTGTGGCCAGATTGGGAGCAGTAGTGCCGGCCGCTGGCCGGCTCCCCAGCCGTGCAGGACGAGCCCAGCAGGCAAGCTAAGATGAGGTCTTTCCACCGGAATCCCCTGCCATGACCACTGCCTTCGATTTCCCGTTCGTGGACCTGTCCGGCCAGCCGCAGGCGTTGGCGCAGTACCGGGGCAAGGTGTTGCTGCTGGTCAATGTGGCCAGCAAGTGCGGCTTTACGCCGCAGTACGAGGGGCTGGAGGCGCTGTGGCGGGAGTTCGGGCCACGGGGGCTGGTGGTGGTCGGGTTTCCCTGCGATCAGTTCGGGCACCAGGAGCCGGGCGATGCGGCGCAGATCGGGGAATTCTGCTCGCTGACCTACGGGGTCAGTTTCCCGATGTCGGACAAGGTCGAGGTCAACGGCGCCGGCGCTGATCCGCTGTGGCAGTGGCTCAAGGCCGAGAAGGCCGGGGTATTGGGCACGCGCGGGATCAAGTGGAACTTCAGCAAGTTCCTGGTCGGGCGCGATGGGCAGGTGCTGGCGCGGTATGCGCCGACCGACAAGCCCGAGTCGCTGCGCGGCGACATCGAGGCGGCGCTGGCGTAACGCCGGGCTCTGCCCGGCTCCGTGATCCCGGTAGTGCCGGCCGCTGGCCGGCTCCTCGCATCACCGGTTCGCCCAACGTTCCAGCCACGCATGGCGTGGCTCTACCGGCTCGCATCACCGGTTCGCCCAACGTTCCAGCCACGCATGGCGTGGCTCTACACCGCGGCGGTGGAATCAGCCGCCTGCTTTGCGGTTGCGCACGTCTTCGGGCAGGAGGGCGAGGATGTCGTCGACGATTTTCGGCAGGCTCTGCTCGGAGTAGCCGCGATGCACGCCGGCGATGCTGCCGTCGTGGCCGATGATGAACATGTGCGGGATGGTCTGGATGCCGTACTGGTCGCTGACCTCGCCCTTGGCGTCGTGGATGTAGTCCAGTGGCGGGGCGTTGCGGCTGCGGGCGATGGCGGCGAAATCGGCGCGCGGTTCCTTCAGGTTCACCGCGTAGACCTGCAGCGCGTCATGCCCGATGACCTTCTGCAGCTGGCCCAGGATCGGCAGTTCCTTGCGGCACGGGCCGCACCACGAGGCCCAGAACGTGACGATGACGACCTTGCCGCGCTGGCTGGCCAGGTCCACCACATTGCCCCGGCGGTCCTTGCCCAGGATCTGCGGCGGGATATCGCCGGCCTTCGGTGAGGGCGTTGCGGGCGCGGCGGCGCTGGCAGCCAGGCTCATGGCGAGCAGCAGGCAGGCGAGGGCGGGGCGGATCTTCCTGATCATCGGTACGGCTCCAGGTCAGGCCCGGCCGTTGCCGGGCTGACGCGGAATATAGCCCAACGTGCATGCGATCGTTGCCGCGGGAGCCGACCAACGGTCGGCTCTACCCGGCAGGGCTGCGGTTGGCGAATCAGCCCCGTAGAGCCGGGCGCTGCCCGGCTGGCGCGCAGGTTCGTCGATCAGCCGGGCGGAGCCCGGCGCCGCGATTACTTTTCGACGAACGCGCGCTCGAAGACGTAGTGGCCCGGGGTGCCGATGCGCGGCGAGGTCTGGAAGCCGCGGCTGTCCAGCACGGTGCGCAGGTCGGCCAGCATCTGCGGGCTGCCGCAGATCATGGCGCGGTCGTTTTCCGGATCCAGCGGCGGCAGGCCGAGGGTCTTCTGCATCTCGCCGCTTTCCATCAGCGAGGTCAGGCGGCCCTGGTTGGGGAACGCCTCACGGGTGACGGCCGGGTAGTACAGCAGCTTGTCGCCGATCATATCGCCGAGGAATTCGTGCTCGCGCAGTTCCTTCTCGAACAGGTCGCGGTAGGCCAGGTCTTTTTCGTAGCGCACGCCGTGGGTGAGGATCACCTTGTCGAAGCGCTCGTAGGTTTCCGGGTCCTTGATCACCGACAGCCACGGCGCCAGGCCGGTGCCGGTGCCGAGCAGGTACAGGTGCTTGCCCGGGTGCAGGTCGCTGATCAGCAGGGTGCCGGTAGGCTTCTTGCCGACCAGCACCTTGTCGCCCGGCTTGATGTGCTGCAGGCGCGAGGTCAGCGGGCCGTCCTGGACCTTGATGCTGAAGAACTCCAGGTTTTCTTCCCAGTTGGCACTGGCGATGGAGTACGCGCGCAGCAGCGGGCGCGCCTCGGTTTCCAGGCCGATCATCACGAACTGGCCGTTCTCGAAGCGGAAGCCGCTGTCGCGGGTCGTGGTGAAGCTGAAGTAGGCGTCGGTCCAGTGACGGACCTCAAGCACCGTTTCGGCGCCAAAAGCGGAAGACATGGGGGTGGGGTTCTGGTCGGTTTCGTCGGGTCTAGTTTATCTCAAATGAGATAAATTCTCATTGACTGGCCGGACAGGCCTGTCGCGTCTGGGTTTCAGCGGTACCCGGCGGCCTGCAGCTCGAACAGTTCGGCATACCGTCCGCCCTGGATCATCAGTTCGGCATGGGTGCCGCTGGCCTCGATCCGGCCGCCGGCCAGCACCAGGATGCGGTCGGCCATGCGCACCGAGGAGAACCGGTGCGAGATCAGCACCGCGGTGCGGTTGTCGGACAGTTCCTTGAAGCGCTGGAACACCTCGAACTCGCTGCGCGCATCCAGCGCCGCGGTCGGTTCATCCAGGATCATGACCTGTGCATCGCGCATGTAGGCACGCGCGATCGCGATCTTCTGCCACTGACCGCCGGACAGGTCCACGCCCATCTTGAAGCGGCGGCCGATGAGCTGGTCGTAGCCGCCGGGCAGGCCGGCGATCACTTCATCGGCCATGCCGCGGCGCGCGGCATCGCGGATGCGGGCGTCGTCGGTCATCGCCTCGACCAGGCCGACGCCGATGTTCTCGCCGGCGCTGAGGTTGTAGCGCACGAAGTCCTGGAAGATCACGCCCATGTTGGCGCGCAAGTCATCCAGGTCGTAATCGCGCAGGTCGCGGCCATCAAGCAGGATGCGGCCTTCGTCGGGGTCGTACAGGCGGGCCAGCAGCTTGACCAGGGTGGTCTTGCCGGCACCGTTCTCGCCGACCAGCGCCAGCACTTCGCCGGCACGCAGGTCGAAATCCAGATGGCGTACCGCCCAGCTTTCGGCGTCGGGGTAGCGGAATCCGACATTCTCGAACACGAAGCCCTGGGTGATCGGCTGCGGGATGGCGACCGCGTCCGGGCGCGAATGGATCTCCGGTTCGATCTGGAAGAACGAGAACAGATCGTCCAGGTACAGCGCTTGCCCGGCGACCTGCGAAAAGCCGATCAGCAGCCCTTCGAGCAGCTGGCGCAGGCGCAGGAAACTGCCGGCCAGGAAGGTGAGGTCGCCGATCGAGAAATCGCCGCGTACCGTGCGCCAGGCGATGTAGGCATACGCCGCGTAGTACCCGAGCGTCCCCAGCGCGGCGAGCAGCGTGCCCCAGATCGCGCGCTTGCGCGCGAGGGCGCGGTTGGCCAGGTAGAACTTCTCGGCCAGCCGTTTGTAGCGGTCGATCAGGAAGCGATGGAGGTTGAAGATTTTCACCTCCTTGGCGGTTTCCACGCTGGCCCCGATCTGGCGCAGGTACTCCAGCTGCCGACGCTCGGGCGTCCACTGGAAATTGAGGCTGTAGCCGGCGGCGTTGAAATGCGATTCGCCGATGAACGCCGGGATCAGCGCCACCGCGAGCAGCAGGATCAACCACGGCGCGTACACGATCAGGCCGACCGCAAGGCTGGCCACGGTGATGCTGTCCTGCACCTGGCCGAACAGCTGGCTCATCAGGTTCATCCGGCCCATGGTCTGGCGCCGTGCGCGGTCCAGCTTGTCCTGCAGGTCGGGGTCTTCGAAATCTTCCAGGTCCAGCTCGGCGGCGTGTTCCATCAGGCGCACGCTGGTGACGTTGGTGAACAGCTCTGACAACAACGTATCGGCGTAGCTGACCATGCGGCCGAGCAGGTCCGAGGCCATGGCCAGGCCGAACTCGAGTGCGAGCAACCCGAGCAGCGGGTTCAGCAGCCCGCTGGAGAGCGCCTCGCCGAACGGCGGGAAGCCCGCATCGTGCTGGCTGAGCAGTACCGCCGCATCGATGATCAGCTTGCCGACATACAGCATCGCCACCGGCAGCAACGCACGGATCACACGCAGCCCGAGGCTGGCCAGGGTCAGCCCGGGGCTGGTCTGCCAGACCTGGCGCAGGAACGGGGGCAGGTTGCGCATCGCATTGACGCGCTCGCGCAGGCTGGGATTCTTCTGGCCGGGTGCACCGGCAGCGGGGGAGGCGGGCATGGGCGGTATTGTGCGCGCCGTGACCGTGGTTGATGCATGAATTCAGTGCACGCGGACCGCAGCCCGGTAGTGGCCGGCCCGGGGGGGGCCCCCGGTTGAGACCCCACCAAGCGGCGGCCGCCCCCCGCCCGCCCCCCCCCAGCCCCACCC